>DATIQO010000032.1:0-12912 GCA_035470745.1 Sphingomicrobium sp.
GCTCGAAGGGGTTGAGACAGGACGGCCCTCGCACTAGATTGCACCCGACGGGCACTACCCGGTGCGCGCCTTCGGAAAATCCCTGAGGCGATATAGCATCCTAGGGAGCTGACCCTGCCTGGACCCTGGTCCGGAGCAATCGGCGCCCACCTGACGTTTTGGCGTCAGAGGATTTTAGGGCAAACGGCCATGGTGGTCCCGTCACCTCCTTACGACCCGTCGCAGCCGAGTCCCGACATGGAGCCGCTGTCAAAGGAGTCGCTACGCCGCGCTGCACTCGATGCGCGCAAGGCATTCGTGCGCACGCTGTCGGATGCCGATCGAGCGCGACTCGAGCAAAGGCTGGCCCAAAATCTGACCTCGCTGTTCGCTGGGGTATCGGTCGTTGGCGGCTATCACCCGCTCGGCTCCGAGATCAGCCCGCTCCTGGCGATGGAAGAGGCGCGCGCCGTCGGTGCAATCGTCGCTTTCCCCTGCTTTTCCAATCCGGCCAAGCCCTTCAAGTTCGTCGCTGGCGATCCGCTGGAGCCCGGGCCCTTCGGGCTCATGCAGCCGGCCAAGCGCCATCCAAGGGTCGAGCCTGACCTCGTCCTCGTTCCACTGGTAGCCATCGATTCGTCCGGAGCTCGCCTCGGACGCGGGAAAGGCCATTACGATCGCGCTCTTGCCAGCCTCAAAAAGAATGGAGCGCGCCTGATCGGGGTCGGCTGGGCGATGCAGCGACTGGAGGAGACGATACCCTCCGACGCCTGGGACGTGCCGCTCGATGGTTTTGCCTCGCCCGAGGGTCTCGAGCTGTTCAGCCGCGCCTAGACGTGGCGCCAAAGCCACAATCCCCGACTTTGCACCAGAGATTAAGCGTTTTTCGGCGGCGCTTGAGCGACTCTCCTTCTTTTACCGATAGTTGAATGTTACCGTGCATACGGGCGGCGGGGGCTGACTCGCACAGGGAAACGCCATGCGTGTGAAGGCGATAGGATTTGTGGTCGTGGCGGCGGTAAGCGCCGCCCTGTTCGTGGCCATGCACAAGGAAAACCGCGCCGATGCTGCCGGCGGCAACTGCTATATGGCTGATCAGGGCCCCTCGACTCCGACCATCTGCCAATAGAAGTCAGCGCCGGGAGCGCGCGCTGTTGAATGCTGCCGCTTCGCGGACGAGCGCCTTGAGCGCTTGTTTGTCGACCACATCCCCCTCGTGGAAGTCGATCGCGCGGCGCGTTCCACCATCGAGACTGGAATTGAACAATCGCGAGGGATCGCCGAGCGAAGCCCCGTAGGCGAAGGTCAGCTTGACCTTGTCCTTATAGGTTTCGCCAGTGCAGATGATCCCGTCATGTTCCCAGACGGCCACGCCCATCGGGTTCGACGGCTTTCTCCACTTCACCGTCTCGACGATCGCTGGATCGGCCTCCCGGATGAGCCCGCGAAGCTCTCCCAGCATTGCTCCGCGCCAGTCGGCGAGCGATTGGATCTTGTCGTCGATCAGCTGTGCATCGGTCTTGTCGGTCATCGCTGCTTCCTCGGTGCTGCGCCGCGTTACGACGCCTCCCCCGGGGGCGGCAATGGGTTGCGGCTGCAGCTAGATCTCGACCTGCGTTCCAAGCTCGATCACCCGGTTCGTCGGCAGCCTGAAGAACTCCATCGCGCTTTCGGACGCCTGGGCCATCCAGGCGAACAGCTTCTCGCGCCAGCGCGCCATGCCCGGCCGCTTCGAGGCCACGAGCTTTTGCCGGCCAAGGAAGAAGCTCGTCGTCATCGGGTGGAAATCGAGGCCGTCGCCCTTGAGCCCGCTGAGAGCGGCGGGAATATCGACCTCGTCCATGAAGCCGTAATGGAGGATCACCCGGTAGAAGCCCTTGCCGGCCTCATGAACCTCGAGCCGGTCGGACGGCGCGACATGCGGCACTTCCTCGACCTCGACGGTAAGGATCATGACGCGCTCGTGAAGCACCTGATTGTGCTTGAGATTGTGGAGTAGCGCGGAAGGAATGGAATCGGCCGATGCCGAGAGGAAGACCGCCGTGCCACGGACCCTGTGCACTGATGATGCCGCCGACTTGATGAAGACAGGAAGCGGAAGCGAACTTTCCGACAGTTTCTCCATCAACAGGCGCCGGCCCTTGGCCCAGGTCGTGAGGACGGTGAACGAGACCGCCGCAACCAAGAGCGGGAACCAGCCGCCATCGGGGATCTTGGTGACGTTGGACGCGAAATAGGCTCCGTCGATTGCGAGGAAGAGCGTAGTTACCGCCGCCGCGATCAGCCGGTTCCAATTCCAGACATAGACCATGAGGACGCCCAGCATCGTCGTCGTGATCAGCATCGTGCCGGTGACGGCAATGCCATAAGCGGACGCAAGGTTCGACGAAGCGCGGAAAACCAGGACGAGGATGATCACCATCACGAAGAGAGCCCAGTTCACGGCCGGGATGTAGATTTGCCCGAGGGCCTTTTCGCTGGTGTGCTGGGTCTTCAGCCGCGGCAGGAATCCGAGCTGGACGGCCTGGTGGGTGACGGAGAAGGCGCCCGAGATCACCGCCTGGCTGGCGATGATCGTGGCGATCGTCGCGAGGAATACCAGCGGCAGGCGCGCCCACTCCGGAGCGAGGAGATAGAAGGGGTTGGTTGCCGCTGCCGGATGACCAAGAAGCAGTGCTCCCTGCCCCATGTAATTGAGGACAAGGCACGGGTAGACGAGGATCAGCCATGAGAAGTTGATCGCATTGCGGCCAAAATGCCCCATGTCCGCGTAAAGGGCTTCCGCGCCGGTGACGCAGAGGAATACGGAGCCGAGGGCAAGGAAGGCGAGCTTGGGATTATAGAGCCAGAACTTGACCGCCCAAGCCGGGTTCACGATCTCGATGATCTCGGGATGCTGCATGATGTTCGCGACCCCGAGCACGGCAAGGACCGCGAAGTAGATAATCATGATCGGGCCGAACAGGCTGCCGACCTTCGCCGTTCCTCGAACCTGAACGAAGAAGAGACCGGCAAGGATCGCGATCGCGATGGGAATGACGAGCGGCTGGAGGTCGGCACGGACGATGGTCAGTCCCTCGACAGCCGAAAGCACCGAGATCGCCGGGGTGATCATCGCATCGCCGTAGAACAGGCAGGTCGCAAGAACCCCAAGCATCACGAGGGTCGAAGTCCACTTCTTGCGTTCAAGGTTGCGCGAGATCAGCGAGAGGAGCGCGAATGAGCCGCCCTCTCCGCGATTGTCGGCGCGCATCGCGATGCCGACATATTTGGCGGTGACGATCAGCATCAGCGTCCAGAAGATCAGCGAGAGAACGCCGAAGATGTGCAGGTGGTCGACCGCGAGCGGGTGCGGCCCGAGGAAGCTTTCCTTCATCGTGTAAAGCGGCGAGGTGCCGATATCGCCGTAGACGATGCCGATCGCGCCAAGCATCAGCTTGGGGAGCGCCTCGCGCGGACCATGATGCGGTGCGATCCCATCGGTCGCAGGAATGACAGCTGTCGCCATGCCCCGCCTGTGGTCGCCGATCGCATAAAGATTCTATGGGTATTCTCACCTAGAGCCATAACGAATGCACATGCTTAGGCTATGCATCGCTCGACGCTCCAGGAACGGAGGGCCAGATCAAGGGCATGAAAAGGCTTGCTCAAGGGCGGCCGGCCGCGGCCGGCGAAAATCTTCCGGCACTGACCGTGCCTTATGTTTCTGCGCTTGCGATGGTCGCGCTCTCGACGATCATCGGCGCGTTCATCGCGCCGCGCTGGGGCAGCGGCGCGATCGATCTCCTTTTCCTCCCGGCGATCCTTGCTTCCGCGATCCTTTATGGCCTCTGGCCTGCGCTTCTCGCCGGGCTTGCATCGGCGCTGGCTTACAATTTCTTCTTCACGCCGCCCTACCACACCTTTCGGATGGACCGGCCGTCCGACATCGTCACCGTGGTCATCCTCTTCCTGGTTGCGACGGTGACGAGCAAGCTTGCTGCAAGCGTCGGCGAACAGGCCGAGCTTGCAAATGCCCACGCCACCCGCAACGCCACCGTCGGCGGCTTCGCCGCCCGTCTATTGAGCTCGCCCGACAAAACGGACATCGCCAATGTCACGGCAACGGAGCTTGCGCGGCTCTTCGACTGCAACGCGATCATCGTCGAGGGCCTGCCGCGCCCAATGCTCCTTGCTGCGATGCCCGCGTCGGTGCCGGTAACCCCGAATGAAATCGCAACCGCGGCGGCGGTTCTTGGAACGGGAAAATCAGCGGGACGCGGCGCTGCGAGCCCCTACCCGACCGACTGGCAGTTCCACCCGATCAGCGCAGGGGCGCAGGTCCTTGCAGCGGTCGGCCTTGTCCGCGACGACGAGTCGCTGCCGGTCGACGAAACCCAGCAGGAGCTGCTTGCGAGCCTGCTCAACCAGGCGGCACTGGCGCTTGAACGCGCGCGGCTGGAACGCGAAGCGCGCGAGCTATCCGCGCTGCGCGAGCGGGATGCCACTCGCTCGGCGCTCTTGTCGTCGCTTGGCAGCGAACTCAGTCCTCCGATCAAGCTGATCGGAGATGCCGTGCGGCAGCTTCGTCGTGCCGGATCGGCCGACAAGGAGATCGCATCGGTCATCGACACCCAGGCGAACAAGCTCGACCGCTATGTCTCGAACCTGATGGCGCTGGAGCTCGACGCCGAACAAAGGCCGATGGAGGTCGGCGGCGTGACGATCGACCTCGTCCAGCGCCGCGTGTCGAAAGACGGCGAAGAAATCCACCTGACGCCCAAGGAATATAGGATACTCTCGGAACTCGCCAAGCACCCGGGCCGAGTGCTTTCTCACGCGCACCTGCTGCGCACGGCATGGGGACCGGCGCAGGAGAACCAGACGGAATATCTGCGCGTCGCAATTCGCGCGCTGAGACAGAAGCTCGAGCAGCATCCTTCGCAGCCAAAGCTCATCACCAACGAGCCGGGCGTCGGCTACCGGCTCGTCGCCTGAGCCGCACGGCTTATTGGTTCAGTGGGTTCGTTCTGCGCCTCGACTTTGAACCTCGCCGGCGGATCGCCTAAGGGATTAGCCCATGGCAGAGCCATCCTTCCGAAAGCTCGTCGGAATCGCGCTGATCGTCGCGATTATCGTCCTTTGGGCGACGTTCGTCGCAAGCTTTGCCCCCTTCGTCGGCAAATGGCCTGTGCTCGCGCAGGCGCCATATTATCTCTTCGTCGGAGTGGCGTGGGTCATCCCGTTGAAACCGCTTGTTCGGTGGATCGAGACCGGATCGTTCCGCGCGCGCGACGCATGATTGAATTTACTGTATTAGTTGACTATATCACTATCGATGGAACAGGCGCTAATTCTTGAGAGGCCGGTCCAGGGCCTGCGGAAAACCGTCCTGAAGTGGCGGGAACGCGCGCGCGTGCTCGCTTCTTCGCACCCGCGAGAGGCGATCGGGCTCGGGGTGCTCGGCTTCGTCTCGGCTGTTGCGCTCGGCAGCATTGCGATCTCGGGACCATCGACCTCGCCGGCGGTGCGCGCGGCGCCCCCTGCCCCCCCGCCGCTGATCCTGCAGCAGATCGCGCCTGAACAGGCGCTCAAGGTCAATGCCGCCATCCCGCTCACGAGCGGCCCCAATCCGGCCGCCGCGCCCTTCCTTTTCAAAGGCGGTGAGACGGCGCGCACGCAGGCTCTCAACTGCCTTGCAAGCGCGGTCTATTATGAGGCCGGAAACCAGGACACGGACGGCGAGCGCGCCGTTGCCCAGGTGGTCCTGAACCGGGTCCGTCACCCTGCCTTCCCAAACAGCGTCTGCGGTGTCGTCTACGAGGGTTCGACGCGCTCCACGGGCTGCCAGTTCACCTTCACTTGCGACGGATCGCTCGCCCGCGAGCCCGATGCCGACGGGTGGCGGCGCGCCTGGAAAGTCGCCGAGGACGCTCTTTCGGGCAGCGTCTTTGCGCCGGTCGGCTGGGCTACCCACTATCACGCCGATTACGTGCTTCCGACCTGGGCCTCGACCATGGCCAAAAATGCGATCGTGGGCGCGCACATCTTCTACCGCTGGTCGGGCGGCTGGGGACAGCCGGCGGCGTTCACGAGTGGCTATGCGGGCCGCGAGCCCAATGCGGCTGCACTGCGAGTTGCAGCGCTGTCGGTGCCGCACATCGCTCCGGTCTATGGCCAGCAAGGTCAGCTCGCCAAGGCGATTTCGGATATCCCGGGCGCCCAAGCGCTCAAGCTCGCGCCGTCGATGCGCGGCGACAAGCGGGTCGCCGTGCGCTTCAATCTCGTCGCTCGCGAAGCCTCGAAGGACGTCGCGCCGGTCGACTATGACAAGAAGTTCGAGATCTCGGACAATCTCAAATACGCGCTGTCATCCGACACGGTGGCGGGCAATCAGGCGCCTTTGGGTCGGCCCTCGCCGCCCGCTGCCGGCGGCGGCTCAAGCGAGGCCGCGCCTCAACACTAATCGCTGTTCAAGACGGCGGGCGCGACCGGTGGGACTTGCGGGGCAAGTTCCAATTCAACCCGCAGCCGGACCTGGTCGAGCCTTCCGTCGATCGCCAGAGAATCGTCGGAAAGCGCGGAGGCGGCGCTCCACTGGCGTCCGGTGACAGCGAGCGGCGCGAACGGTCCGGCGTCGCGGATCGGGTCGCGGTCCTCAAGTCCGACCACAGCGTCGTCGAAGGCTGCACAGCGGTCGAGCAACGCCGTTCCCGGCTGTTCGCGAAAGCGGCGCTGGCATTCGCGGCTGGCGCTGGCGAGTGCCATCTCGTCCTTGGTGCGGAAGAGACGCACGGCCTCGCGGACTGCATCGTCGATCGTATCGAAGTGAAGAGTCGTGGCCATCGGGTCAGCGTTGGCCGTCGCCATCCGCCGCGGAAGCGCCAAATGCGCCTTTTCGGCCCACAGCCTTGGAGTGAGCGGGACGCTTGGGCCCACGGCGATGAGAAGCGCTGCGATTGCGCCGGCGAAGAGCGCGGCAAGCGGCCAGCGGGTCGACTTGCGCCTGGTGCCTTGCGCCTCGTTGAACTGGAGCGGGTCGGATCCTGCCTTGCCGCCCCGAAGCTCGCGATAGGCGCGGTTGATCTCCGCCGCGCGGCTCGAATCGCCGCCCTGCCGGTCTGGGTGATATTGCTTGATGAGCCGCCGATACGCCTGCTCGATCGCGGCCGCATTGGCGCCGGGCTCGAGTTCGAGGATCTCGAATGCGGAAGCGCGGCCAGGCATCATCGGCCGATCTAGTCCACTCTCAACCCATGTGAAAAGTGGCGCGAGTGACGGGGCTCGAACCCGCGACCTCCGGCGTGACAGGCCGGCGCTCTAACCGACTGAGCTACACCCGCGTTTTTGGCGTGGCGCGCACCTAGGAGAGGGTCTTGGGAGTGTCAACCATTGCCGGGAGCATTTCCTGGCGTTCTTCGACTTCCTCTTCGTCCTCGTCGCCGATGTGGGTCAGCGTGCCGTGCTCGAACAGGAAGCCGGCGATGTCAGGCGTTCCGGCCGCCGAGAAGATGGTTTTCATGATGATCAGCAGTGGAACTGCAAGGAGCGCTCCCGTCGTTCCCCAGATCCACGCCCAGAACGAAAGGGAGACGAGGATCGAAAGCGGACTGATCGTGAGGCGGTGACCAACCACCATCGGCGTGAAAAAATTCGCCTCGACGAGGTGGAAACCGATGAAGACTGCCGGCGGCATCAGCGCACCCCAGACATCGGGATAGGTCATGAGACCGCCGAGGAAGAGCAGCAATGCCGAAGCGATCGGCCCGAGGTATGGAATGTAATTGGCGACCGCGACGATGCCGCCCCACATCACCGGCGAGGGCATTCCGAGCCACCACAATACGCCCGCCGTCAGTGCCCCGAGGCCGATATTGATGAGCGAGATCGTGCCAAGGTAGGTCGATGTGGCATCGACCACCTGCTGGATCACCCGGGCGGTCGTAAGCGCGCCCTCGAAGCTTCCACGGCTGACGATCGTCTTCTTTCGCATCGCGGTCCAGCCCGCGAGGAAGAAGAAGATCACGAGCAGCGAAAAGAACAATTGGATGAAGAGGTGCGGTGCCGAGCTGATGAGCAGGCTCGACATCGAATTTGGGGTCTCGATCCGGACTGCGCGCGTCTGCTCCTTGGTGATCGATATCTGCGACACGGTTCGGTCGATGAACCGGTCGAGATGCTTGTAGATCTGGATCACCGGTTCGAGCGTCGCACGGACATGCGGCATCTGCGCCGGAATCCGCGCGACCCAGTCGCTTGCCGGGATGACGATCGATCCGAGGGCAAAAAGGGCGACCATCAGGAAGATGAGGACGCAAAGGCCCGCCGCGGCCTTGGACGGCAAGCCGCGCCGCTCGAACCATTCGAGGAGCGGCACCAGCGCGATCGCGACGACGAGCGCTGCCGTGACGGGCATGAAGAATTCCGCTCCCGCCCGGAGCGCAAAAGGCAGGGCGACGACCACGCCGATCCCGGCGATGAGCGTCAATGATGCAAGAAGCCGGTCGCGCTTGACCGTGATCGCCTCGGCGAGCACGCGCGCTTCGTCGGACGGGTCCTGCTCGATTTCCTGCTGCTTCTTGGTGCGCGCGTCCATCAGGGCCAGCATAATCGGCAGCGCCCTCACCCGCCAGCAAATTGGGGGCAAGACGCATGCCCAAGAATTGTTATTCGCAATCCCAACCTCTTGGGCTAAGCGACCCCGGGGTGGACGCGCTGCGGCTTGAAGGATGAGATGGCCGAAGACATTGCCTCACCTCGAACAGGGCCTCCGCCCGAAACGAACAGCGGCACGGCAGGCGAGACGGACATTCTGCTGGAGCTCGACATGGCGCGGCTCATCGCCGACGCCGACTGGTCCCATTCGCCCCTAGGTCCGCCCGAAACCTGGCCGCCGAGCCTCAGGAACGCGGTCGGATTGCTGCTCCCGGCGGCGGCTCAGATCGTTCTCTTCTGGGGACCCGAGTTCGTCGCGATCTACAACGACGCTTATGCTCCAACGATCGGCGACAAGCATCCGCGCGCGCTCGGCAGGCCCGCGTGCGAGAACTGGTCCGAACTCTGGGACGATCTCAGGCCGCTGCTGCAGAGCGTTCGTGACACGGGGCGGACCGTCGTCGCCAAGGATCGTCCCTTCTACATCGAGCGGCATGGCTATCCTGAGACCGTTTATTTCGACATCAGCTATTCGGCCGTTACCGATGAGAACGGAACCGTCGCCGGCGTGCTCTGCATCGTCAACGAGACGACCGAGCAGGTGCTCGCGCATCAAGCGCTAAGGGAGAGCGAGGAGCGACTGCGGCTCGCGGTCGACAATGCCGAGATCGGCTTCTGGGACGTGCAGGAAGGCCATGGCGAGCTCACCTGGCCACCGGCAACCAAGGCGATGTTCGGGATTTCGCCCGACGTTCCGGTCTCAATGGACGATTTCTACGCCGGCGTTCACCCCGAGGACCTGCCGAGCGTTGCCGAGGCTTATGGCGCTGCAGCCGATCCTGCGCGCCGCGCACTTTACGACGTTGAATATCGAACCATCGGCAAGGAAGACAAAGTCGTGCGCTGGGTCGCAGCCAAGGGCCGCGGCATCTTCGATGGCGATGGGCCCGATGCAAGGTGCCTGAGGGTCATCGGCACGGCGATCGATATTACTTCGCGCAAGAGCGCCGAGGAGGCGCTGCGCGAGAGCGATGCGCGTCTCCGCGCGGCTCTCGAGGCGAGCGAAGCGGGCACCTTTCGCTGGGACATTCGCACCAACGAGCTCGATTGGGACGAGGCTCTCGACAAGCTGTTCGGCCTCGCCCCCGGGATCACGGCGAGAAGCCTCGATCAGTTCATCGCGCTCGTCCACCCTGAACAACAAGCAGCGGTGATCGGCGCGTGTGAGCGCTGCGCCAGGAGCGGCGCCGATTTCGAAATGGAATTTCGCGTGGTGAGGCCGGACGGCACCGTCCGCTGGATATACGACCGCGGGAAGACCTTCCTGGGAAGCGACGGCAAGCCGGCCTACATGACGGGTGCCTGCGTCGACATCACCGAGCGCAAGCAGGCCGAAGAGGAGGTTCACGACGAGCGTCGCAACCTCGAGATCCTCAACCGCATCGGCTCGGCGATCGCAGGCGAGCTCGATTTCGACCGGCTCGTGCAGATCGTCACGGATGCGGCGACCGAGCTTTCGGGAGCCGCATACGGCGCCTTCTTCTACAACATCACCGACGAGAAGGGGGAGCGGTACAAGCTCTACAGTCTCTCGGGCGCCGATCTCGAGCAAGCCGAGAAGCTCGGCATGCCTCGGATCACCAAGCTGTTCGAGCCGACATTCAGCGGAACCGAGATCGTTCGCTGCGATGACGTCACCAAGGATCCCCGTTACGGAACGAACTCTCCCAATTCCGGAATGCCCCAGGGTCATCTCGAGATTGTGAGCTATCTTGCCGTGCCCGTGATCAGCCGTACCGGCGAGGTGCTCGGCGGGCTCTTCTTCGGCCATCCCGAGGCCGGCAGGTTCAAGCAGAACCACGAAAATCTGGTGATCGGCATCGCCGGCCAGGCCGCGACCGCGATGGACAATGCCAATCTCTATCGCAAGGCGCAGCACGAGATCGAGCAGCGCGTCAGGGCCGAACAGGCACTGACCGCGCTCAACGAGACGCTCGAAAGCCGCGTTGCGGAGGAGATTGCCCACCGCTCACGGACTGAAGAAGCTTTGCGCCATGCGCAAAAGATGGAGACCGTGGGCCAGCTCTCCGGGGGAATTGCCCACGATTTCAATAACCTCCTTCAGATCATCCATGGCAATCTGACGCTTTTGCAGCGGGCTCTTCCGGCCGAGGAGGACAAGTGGCAGCGCTCGGTCAGGAATGCCTTGACCGGCACCGAGCGCGCCGCCGCGCTCACCCAGCGCCTGCTTGCCTTCTCGCGCCGGCAGCCGCTCGATCCCAAGCCGCTCGATGTCAACCGGATGATCGCCGAGATGATCGAGCTCCTCCACCGGACGCTTGGCGAAACCATCGCGATCGAGACGCGCTTTTCCGATGCTCTGCCGAGCGCGCTTGTCGACGGGAACCAGCTCGAAAACGCGATCCTCAACCTTGCCATCAATGCCCGTGACGCCATGCCGCGTGGAGGAAGGCTCGAAATTTCGACCACGCTCGCCGAGCTGGACGCGGCTGCAGCCAAGCTCCAGCCGGACGCATCGCCCGGCCGGTATATTTGCATCACGGTTCGCGACACGGGCGAAGGCATGAGCCCCGAGGTCCTCAGCCGCGCCGTCGAGCCATTCTTTTCCACCAAGGAAGTGGGCCAGGGGACGGGTCTCGGGCTGTCGATGGTCTATGGATTTGCCAAGCAATCGGGCGGTCATCTCGTGCTCCAATCCGTCGAGGGCGAGGGCACGAGCGTGCAGATGTTCGTACCGGCATCCTCGCAGGCCGCCGAATCGAGGACCAGGCCCGAGCAGGTCCAGCTTCCGTCCGGCAAGGGCGAGCGCATCCTGCTTTGCGAGGACGACAAGGACGTCCGCAGGTTCTCCAGGGAAACGCTCGACGAGCTTGGCTACGAGGTCATCGAGGCGGCTGACGCCAACTCGGCATTGGACGCGCTTCGCAGCATTGGACGGATCGACCTTCTCTTTACGGACATCGTCCTGCCTGTCGGCCGCACCGGAGCCGATCTCGCGCGAGCTGCGCGGGAGCTGCAGCCCGACCTCAAGGTCCTGTTCGCGACCGGCTATGCGCGAAGCGCGCTCGAGGAACGGCAGGATGCGAACTCGGGCATCGAACTCTTGCTAAAGCCATTCAGCGTCGATGATCTTGCGACTAGGCTGAGGAAGATTCTCGACAGCTGAGCCATCGTTGGCAGAAGATATCCGGCGAAGCCTGTCGACCATCGAGGCGATCAAGCTAATGTCGGCTCGCATTTCCATTCCCGCTGCAATCAACGCCCCCCGACAAGCTGTCCGGGCTGCTCATGCTAGTCTCTCGGGAAAGACAATCGTGGTGCCCCTGGTCCGACTCGAACGGACACTCCGGTTAAGGAACTCGATTTTGAGTCGAGCGCGTCTACCATTCCGCCACAGGGGCATTCGGGGGCGTAGCTAGCCGCGCTCGCCCGGCCCCGCAACTCCATCTCATCGCAGCCGCGCGCAAGGACGGAGCATCGAAGCGCCGATCGCGTTCTAGCCACGACAGGAAGCGACCGGGTGCAGATCATGAGGACAGCAGATTTTTTCGTCGAACGTTTGAAGGCCTGGGGCGTCAAGCGGATCTTCGGCTATTCTGGCGACGGCATCAACGGCGTCATCGGGGCGCTTCAGCGCGACGGCACCATCGACTTCGTCCAGGCGCGACACGAGGAGATGGCGGCCTTCATGGCCACCGCTTATGCAAAGTTCACCGGCGAGCTCGGCGTATGTCTTGCCACCGGCGGCCCAGGCGCCACCCATCTCCTCACCGGTCTCTACGATGCCGCGCTCGACCACATGCCCGTTCTTGCGATCTGCGGACAGGCGGAAGCGACCGTTCGTGGAGGGAGCTACCAGCAGGAACTCGATCTCGATCGCCTGTTCTCCGATGTCGCTGAATATGTTCAGGAAGTCGACGCGTCGGCGCAGATACGGCACGTCACCGATTGCGCGATCCGGATCGCGCTCGCCCGCCGGGCGCCGACGGCGATCATTATCCCCAAGGACGTTCAGGAAGCGCCTTACCAGGTGCCCAGGCGCGCCCATGGGTTCACGCGCTCGGGGCCGGGTTATTCGCACCCGGTCGTCATTCCGGCCGAGGCGGACCTGCGCAAGGCGGCCGACCTGCTCAATGCCGGTGAGCGCGTCGCCATCCTCATCGGGGCAGGAGCGGCAAAAGCAAAAGAAGAGGTCACAGCGATCGCGGAAAAGCTCGGCGCGGGGGTCGCCAAGGCGCTGCTTGGCAAATCGGCGCTTCCTGACGATCTCCCCTTCGT
>DATIQO010000033.1:0-32484 GCA_035470745.1 Sphingomicrobium sp.
TAGCCAAGGCCGGCGCGCTTCAGAATAGCGCCGACGTTGTCCATCGCCAGCTTGGTCTGCGCTTCGATGCCGTCGGGGAGCTTTCCGTCGGGTCCAACACCGATCTGACCCGAAAGGTAAAGGACGTCGCCGACCCGCACAGCGTCGGAAAATGGTAACGCCTGGCCGTTGAGAACGGGCTTTCCGAAATGCTCCATGACAGGTCGGCCGGGTGCTCCGGAAGCAGGGCTCGTCATCATCAGAACTCCAGTTGCGGTTGCGAGAATCGCCTTCATGCGCCCCCCCTTTTTTTAGATCAGTCAACGACCTCGTTGCCGGCCACGCCCCACACGTCCGACGTGCGGATGTAGCCCTCTTTTTTGCCGATCTCGATGCGGCACCAGCCATCGCCCTTGCACTTGTCAATGCGCCCGACGACACCTTGCTCGGCCATATACCGGACCTTTGCATCGTCCCGGCGTTCGCCTCGAACCGGGCGGGGCTCGCCAGGCCTGACAATCGCGGTTCGGCGATCACTGAGCATGGTCACGAGCATCCAGCCCTGAGCCCCGTCAGGGTCCTGGATCAGCCGCCATGTCTCGTATTTCTTGATGACGCGCACCGGCAAGTCGCGGCGCTGATAAAGCCATACGTTGGGATAGTTTCGTCCCGGACCGGTATGGGTCAGCGCCTGGCCCGAAGCGATCGAGGCCCAATAAGGCGGCTGTTTCTCCTGAGCCGCTGCAGCCGTAGCCGCACCGACGATCAGCAATGCAGTCAACGCCCCCCGCTGAAACATCACGCGCCGGTCAGGATCCTGTCGACGAGTTGCTTCACGGTCGGAATGAAGCCGTTCGAATAAAAGGGATCGGTCTTGAAGCGGAAGGCGGCATGGCCAGCGAACATGAGGTTATTCTCGACCGGACCGCCATGAGCAATGTCCTGCAGCGTCTTTTGAATGCAGAAGCTGCGCGGATCGGCAAGGCGCCCCGTGGAATTCTTCTCATTGTCCGCCCAGGATGAAAATGCGCACTGGCTGAGGCAGCCCATGCATTCGGCCTGGTCCTTGCGGATCTGCTTCTCTTCTTCGGGAGAGACAAAGACGAGCGTGTCGTCGGGCGTCTTCATGGCATTGGTGAAGCCGCGCGCATACCATTCACGCGCGTGGATGAGGTCCCCTTTTGTCACCCAATAGTTCTTCTTCGTGCCGATCCCGACGTCGAGCTCGAAATGATGATCGCCGATTGGCTCCTTGGTATAGGCGATCTGCCGCTCGCTTCTCGCTTCGAGATTCCGAAGGAAGGGGTTGCGCACCGCGGACGAATAAAAGCCAGTCGGTGAAAAGCGATGAAGTAAGACGTCGCCTTCCTCGAGCGTCAGCAAGCGAGCCTTCCATTCCGGCGGAATCGGACTTTCCTGGGTCAGGAGCGGGCGAGTTCCAAACTGGAAGATGATCTGCCCGAGCTCGGGATTGTCGATCCAATTCTCCCACTCGTCGAGCCGCCATACACCTCCAGCCATGACGATCGGGACGCTGTCCGCAATCCCTTCCGCCCGCATCGTCTCGCGCAGTTCCTTGACGCGGGGATAAGGGTCCTGTGGCTTGCGCGGATCCTCGGCATTGGAAAGCCCATTGTGGCCGCCGGCGAGCCAGGGATCTTCATAAACGACTGCGGCAAGCCATTCCGCGGCCTTGTGATAGGCGCGCTTCCAAAGCGCACGAAACGCGCGCGCCGAGCTGATGATCGGCAGGTAGTTGACGCCGTAGGATGCGGCGATCTCGCTCAGCTTGTAAGGCATGCCCGCACCACAGGTCACGCCCGTCACGAGGCCCTTCGTACGCTCGAGCACGCCGTGGAGGACTCGCTGCGCACCGCCCATTTCCCACAGCACGTTGATGTTGATCGCGCCCTTGCCCGATGCGATCTCGTAGGCGCGGTGCACCTGGGCGACGGCTCCATCGATTGCGTATTTGATGAGCTCTTCGTGACGGTCGCGTCGCGTGAGCGCTTCATAGACTTGCGGGATGATACGACCCTCGGCGTCATAGCTGTCGGCGTTGACCGCGCTTACTGTGCCGATGCCGCCGGCCGCCGCCCACGCGCCGGAACTTGCATGGTTCGTCGCGCTGACGCCCTTGCCGCCTTCAACCAGTGGCCAGACTTCGCGGCCGCCGTATAAGATGGGCTTGAGGCCCTTGAACAAACTTCGTCTCCCCGGCGCGCAGGCGCCTCTTCACGCGACTATATAGAAGCGGTTCGCAACTATTGCGCGAAAAAAGTGCGCTTGTGCGCGGGGGTTCCGCTGCCCGTTACTTTCAGCAGTTGGAACTTGCAGCCACTCCACCAACCACTGCACCGATCGCACCGCCGATCACAGCACCGGCGCCGGCATCGTGACTTGCGCTGCCAATTGCCGCGCCGGCCGCTGCTCCGGCTAGCCCACCACCGACAGCTCCTGCTGCCGGATTGGCGCAGGGATAGTTGTAATAACCATAGGGATAATAGCCGCCATAGCCGTAGGGAGCATTGTTTGGCCAATAACCATAGCCGTAGGGATAATAGGTCGGATATGGGTACGGGTAGCCGTACGGATTGCCGTAAGAATAGTAATAGGGGTCATAGCCGCCATAATATCCGCCGTAATAATATGGCGATCCAAAGTAAAAGCCCCACGAATTGTTGTAATGACCGTGGCCACCCCATCCGCCGTGGTTGCCGCCCCACCCCCCGTGGTAGCCGCCCGACCCTCCGTGGTTGCCGCCCCACCCTCCGTGGTTGCCTCCGTGGTTGCCGCCGTGATGCCCGCCGCTCCAGCTGCCTTGACCGCCGCCGTGATGCCCTCCGCCATGCTGTGCATAGGCAGGCGTGCTGCCGATCAGAATTACCGTGGACAGGAGGATCGCAAAGGCCCTCATCGAACTTCTCCTACGTCAGGAGCGTCGCGATTTGGGCTTGATTGCAAATCCCCGCCATAAGGACTGTTACGGAGGCGAGATTAATTGGAAGGTGCCCCGGGAAATTTCCGAGACTCCGGTCAGCTTTTACTTCGCTTCTACTTAGTAGCAGCTGCCAGAAGCGATTGCGCCGCCGGCGATCGCGCCGATGGCACCGCCGATGATCGCACCCTCGGCACCGTTTCCATGGCGGTAACCGTAACCATAGCGGGTGTGATGGTAACCCCCATGATTTGACACGGCGCTGCCGATAATTGCGCCGGCAAGACCGCCTGCGACGGCTCCTGCGGCGGGATTGCTGCAACCATAGGCGTAGCCGCCGTAGCCATATGCGGGATAACCATAGCCATAGGCAGGGTAACCATATGCAGACGCATATGCCGGATAGCCGTAGCCATAGGGATAGCCATAGCCATAGCCGCCATAATAGCCGTACGAAGGATAGCCGACCGAGATCACGGTCCGCGTGCGGGGATAGGCGTAATGATAAGAGTAGCTCGGATAGGCGTAGCCGAGGCCGCTGTAGCCGTAGCTGCCGCCGCGATAGTGGTGGCGGCCTTCGTAGTTGTAGGAATGACTTCTATATTCCCGACCGCCGTCGCGATGCCAGTCGCGAGCGCTAGCAGCGTTAGGCAGGGCAATGATGGTGGTCGCGAGAGCAATTGCGATAAGCTTCTTCATCGAAATACTCCTCGAGTGAACGCGTCGGCCGCAAGGCGCGCGGCCCGAGTCATTTTTCTTGCTGCTCCTTGCAGCCTGTCCTCGCAATTAACGACATTTCGCTGGTCTAACGACCAAGAACATAGTCGAGCCCGATATCGACCGCCGGTGCAGATTGCGTGATCCGCCCGACAGAGATGAAATCGACGCCGGTTTCCGCGATGAAGCGGATCGTTTCGAGCGTTACTCCGCCAGACGCCTCGAGCGGAACACGCCCCCCGACCAGCTTCACTGCCTGCCGAAGCATCGCCGGATCCATATTGTCGAGCAACAGCCGATCGGCGCCGGCCTCTATCGCCGGTTCGATCTGCTCGATGCGGTCCACCTCCACCTGCACTTCAAGTCCCGTATTGGCCGCCTTCGCTCGGCGAACCGCTTCAGCGACTCCGCCGCAGACGACAACATGGTTGTCCTTGATGAGAAGGCCATCGTCGAGGCGCATGCGATGGTTCTGCGCGCCCCCCATGCGGGCTGCATATTTTTCGAGGAGGCGCAGAGCCGGGATAGTCTTGCGCGTGTCGAGCACGATTGCTCCGGTGCCAGCGATGACGTCGACATATTGGCGCGTTAACGTGGCGATACCTGAAAGATGCTGGAGCGTGTTCAGCGCCGAGCGCTCCGCCGCAAGCATCGTTCGCGCATTGCCGCCGATGCGCATCAATGTCGTGCCATGGAAGGCAGGATCTCCGTCCCTTACCAGAAGTTCGATTTCGACCGCGGGATCGAGCGCACGGAAGAATGCAGCGGCGATTTCCAAGCCGGCAACGATGATTGCCTGGCGCGAATTCATCGCGGCGGTGAAGCGGGCGTTCGGCGAGATCGTCGCATTGGAAGTGACGTCCCCGCCTGAACCGAGATCTTCGGCTAGGACCCGGCGGACGAAATCCTCGAGATCGAAATTGGGGGGCAGCGGCATTGGAGCGCTCTAGTCATGGTCGACCAGTTCCGACAAGCTCAGGACAGGGCCTTAGCTGGCGCGGCGATGCGCCAATGCCCCTCTTCCCAGGCATATCGCTGCGTCTCTTGCGCCGCGAAGCCCTTCCCCTGCCAGACATTGACCGTGATCATCACGGAACCGTCGACGACGTCGATGCTATTGAAGCTCTGTCCCTGCTCGCGCACCCGCGTCGAGGTAGCGGTACCCGCCTGAACAACGAGTGCGCCGCCGGCGCGGGTCACGAGATCGCTCGCGCTATGACTGGAGGCATGGTGGTTATGCCCAGCGAGAAGCATATCGACGCCGGCCTCCTCGATCGCATCGATTGCAAGTTCCTGCCGACCGATCGCGGGGGCAGTCTGGTCTGCGATCTTGAGGGCGAAAAGCGGGTGATGGGTGACGAGCACCCTGAAGGCATCTGCTGACGTGCGCGAGAAGGTTTCGCGGATGAACGTCACTTGCTGCCGGTTGATACGGCCGTCCTTGAAGGTCAGCGACCGCGCCGTGTTGACACCAAGAACGGCCAGCCCCGGCAGCTCGACAAACGGACAGAGATTATCGTCGATGAACCGGCGGTACCGTGCGAGCGGCGACAGGAAGCGCCTGAGCACGTCATAGAGCGGCACGTCATGGTTGCCTGGAACGCCGAGCACTTCGTGTCCGGAATGCTGCAGCCGCTGGAGGAACTTGCAGGCGTCCTTGAACTGCTCCGTCCGTGCCCGCTGCGTGAAGTCGCCGCTAATGACGATTAGGTCTGGCCGCAGCTCATCGACGCGCTGCTCCACCGCCAGGACTAGCCGGTCTTCGTGGGCGCCGAAATGCAGGTCGGAGAGATGCACGAGCCGAGGCATGACCGATGAACGCCCCGCGCGCGCGGGGGTTCAGAAGTTGAGGAAAAGCAGCAGCTTCGCGTCGATGCCGAACCCTTCCGCGCGCTTTTGCTCGAGGAAGTTCGGGATTTCGGCGCGCGGCACCAGATGGACTTTGATGTCCTCGTTTTCATCGCCGCCGCCGTCGCCGACCCTGCGGACTCCGTGCGCCCGGACAAGTGTAAAGCTCTCGGAGAGCATGCCGGGCGAGGCATAGAATTCACCCAAGCGTTCGACGAAATCGGCAGTGAAGCCGGTCTCTTCTTCGAGTTCCTTAACGGCGGTCCCCTCGGTCGTTGCGTTGGGATCTTCGTCCCCCACAAGCCCGGCCGGAAGCTCGACGCAGCGGCAGTCGGGCGGCACGCGCGGCTGCTCGACGAGGATTACTTTGCCGTCAAACTCGGCGAGAATCACGACTGCATTTATGCCATTAGCGCGGCTCGCATATTCCCATTTGCCACGCTTCACCGCACGCACATACCGGCCGGCCCACATCAGCTCGACCGGCGGCAGATCCTCAAGATTCATAGTTCGATCAGCCTATCCGGGATTTCGTTCACGTCCCCCGGCAATCGCGGAAAATGCGCGGAAAGCACCGCACCGATCCGCTCGACTGCTGCAACGATGCCGTCGCCCACCTGGCCTTTGCGCACATCAGCGAGGAGCGCAGTCATTGCTTCGCCCCAGGCGTGATCGTCGGTCACCTTGAGGATCGCTTCATCCGCAACGATTTCCGCGCGGCGTTCGGCAAGCGAAAGGTAAATGAGGATGCCGGTCTTGTGTGACGTGCGACCGGCAGCGGCCGCCTGGAAGATCGCAATCGCGCGCCGGCGTACCCGTCGATGCTTTGTCGCAGCTGGCGTGAGGAACAGCCGCAGCGGCATCCATTTCAGGATCATGAGCGCGATCGTGAATTTCAGCGCTGCAAACACCATCAAGAGCGTCAGCAATTCGCTCATTGTCGGGTCGGGTTGCCAGCCGCCGAATAACAGGTCGTACCACCATAGAAGTGCAGTCGGACGCCATGACGCCCACGCCAGCACGGCGAACAGAGGGACGAGTGCCCAGTGCAGCGCAACGTCATGATATGCATCGCTGATGGGGGTTGCGACCGCGACAATCTCTCCGGCAGTCGAGCCTTCTGCCTTGGCGATTGCGGCTGCGACTTTCGCGCGATCCGCGTCGTTAAGCTCGTTCACCAGCTTCCCCCGGCACCGCCGCCGCCGAACGAACCGCCGCCGCCGGAAAAGCCGCCAAAGCCACCTCCGCCGCCACCCCAGCCACCGCCGCCAAACGACGAGCCGCCGCCCCAGCCACGGCCCGATCCACGGCTCAGTTCATTCAGGCCCCAGAGCACGACCCAGGGGCTGATCCCGCCAGACCGCGTACGATACTGGCGACCAGCTCCGCGCCGGAAATGTGAAAGAACGACAAAGCCGATCACGAAAAACCAGAAGATCACCGGAAGCGGGTTGCCGCCAGAATGCTGGCGCTGCTGCTCAGCTTGCTGCGCCTGAGCCAGATTCTTCTGCGCCTGATCGGGGGGAAGACTCATCTGCTTGATGATCGCGTCCGCACCCGCTTCAATCCCTCCCCCATAATCGGGCGGGGTCTGCTTGAAATGCGGAAGAATGTTCTCGCGGATGATGATCCCAGACATGGCGTCGGTGAGGAAGGAGCCAGCGCCATAACCAGTCGCGATCCAGACCTTCCTTTCGTTCGGAGCGACGAGCAGGATCACGCCGTCGTTGTTCTTGGCCGAACCGACCTTCCAGGCGCGGCCGAGCTGGTAGGCATAATCCTCGATAGGCCGGCCCTCCAGGCTATTGACCGTCGCGACGACGAACTGACGACCACTTTGCGCCTGCAGCGCCTCCGACTTGCTGGTGAGATCGACGACCTGCTCAGAAGTCAGCAGATGCGCTTGATCGACGACGCGGCCGGTCAGCGGCGGAAATGTCTGCGCAGCTGCAGGAGCGGCCAGCGCGAATAGCGCGAGCAGCAGCGAGGCGAGAAAATGGCGCACCTCAGCTCGCGTTGAAATTGACTGTCGGCGCCTGCTGCGCCGCCGCCGATGCCTCGAACGGCACCTTGGGCTTTGCGCCGTAGAATATCTTTGCCCCAATCGCGGTCGGGAACGTCCTGATGAGAGTATTATACTGTCGAACTGCCTCGTTATAGTCGCGGCGCGACACTTCGATCCGGTTCTCGGTGCCTTCGAGTTGGTCCTGCAGCGCGAGGAAGTTCTGGTTGGACTTGAGATCGGGGTAGGCCTCGAATGACGCGAGCAGACGCCCAATCGACCCACCGAGCTGGGCCTGGGCGTTCTGGAACGCCTGAACCTTCGCCGGATCGCTTAGATCGCCCGCGTTGAGCTGGATGCTCGTCGCTTTTGCCCGCGCTTGGGTAACCTCGACGAGGACCGACTTTTCCTGCTGCGCATAGCCTTTCACGGTCGCGACCAGATTCGGGATCAGGTCGGAGCGTCGCTGGTAGTCAGCCTGGAGATTTCCCCAGGCTGCGTTGACCTGCTCCTCGGCGGTCGGAACGCTGTTGATGCCGCAGCTCGCGAGGCTGAAGGCGGCGAGCAACGCAACGATGGCCCGCTTGATCATGAGGCCGGGAGCGGGTCGGGCAAGCGCGTTCATGGTGAAATCCCCTTCGATCTCGTGACGCGATAGGTAGACGCGCCGCTGTTCGACTTCAATATGCTGTCTTAGAATCGCAATACAGCATGGTTGCTACTGCCGTTTATTTGGAAATCGGCTAAGGTCGGGCGGCCGACTGAGGGGAACCGCCATGTTGAAGGACTTTCGGGCTTTCATCGCCAAGGGAAACGTACTCGACCTTGCCGTCGCCGTGATCATCGGCGGCGCGTTTGGAAAGATCGCGACAAGCCTCACCGAAGATATCATCATGCCGATCGTTGGCGCGATCTTCGGCGGCCTCGATTTCTCAAGTCATTTCGTGATCCTCGGCCCCGTGCCCGCGGCATACCATGGCAGCATGACAAACTATGCGGCGCTCAAAGCGGCCGGCGCACCCGTCCTTGGATGGGGCCAGTTCCTGACCGTCGTCATCAACTTCCTGATCCTCGCCTTCATCATTTTCCTGATGGTGCGCTGGGCTGCGAAGATGATGCGCAAGCCCGAAGCAGCGCCGAGCGGCCCGAGCGAACTCGATCTACTGACCGAGATCAGGGACGAGCTTCGGAAGCGCTGACGATCGTCCGGGGAACAAGGAAGATGGTCCGGTAGCGGACGATCTTGGGCGGGTGCCGCTTACCCCGTCAGTCGCTGTTTTCGCCAGCAGGCTTCCGCGCCGCTCACTTGGGCATGCCGTGGAGTCCGCTCGCCTCGCGAAGTGCGGCTGCATCGAGACGGTATCCGTCCAGGAACACCGTATCGACGTGACGGAGATCGCCGAGGTTCTTCGACACATCGCCGTTCACGAGGATGATATCTGCGGTCTTGCCGGGAGCAATCGAACCGACCCGATCGTCCATGCCGGTCATGCGCGCCGGAACGATTGTCGCGGTTTGCAGCGCTTCGGCGTTGCTAAGACCGGCCTGCTGGTAGAGTTCGAGCTCCCGCACTAGCTCCAGTCCGTAGCCGTCGGTTCCGGCGACGATTCGCACTCCGGCCTGATGCAGCTTGGTGACCAGCCCCACCATCTTGGCGAAGCTCTTGCGAAAGTCATCGCGCGTGAGACCGCCGAAGAGCGGATAGCCGCTGATCTTCCAGCCCCGCGCCACAGCTGGCGGCGCAATGTCGGCGAACGGCGCATATTCTGGCGGAATCGAACTTCCGTCGGATGTCATCAACGGCTCCCAAACTGTCAGCGTCGGGTCGATGATCGTCTTGCGCTTGGCGAGTTCGGCATAGAAAACCTTCATTGCCGGGGAATCCAGATTCACGTCCTTGCCATATTTGGCAGGCCCCTCGAGCCGCGCCGCGGTGTTGGCCTTGTCGACAACGTCCTGCGGCATCGCCTGCATCATGATGAAATTGATGTGCGTGACCTCGTCGTAGCCGGCGCGCACCGCATCGAGCGGTCGCATTCCAGCTGGGACATGGCCGTGGACGTGAAGACCAAGCCTGTGCGCCTCGGCGGCCGCGGGCGCGATCCATTCAGGCTTCATCGACGTATAGAATTTGGCGCCCCAAAGGCCTGCCGCCTTGATCTTGTCGACTGCTGCGATAGCTTCAGCGGCCGAGCTTACGGTCAGCGCGCCCTGGGCAGCGAGTGGGTCCTTGCGATCGATGATGACCGAGATCTTTCCATCGGGAGCAAGCAGGTCGCCCGCGGCGCGGCGCTTGTAGATGCTGAGCGCATCGTCGATCATCGTTCCGGGGCTACGGTAGTTGGTCATGCCCGTCGCGACGTTCTGGAGAAGATTCCAGTCGTCGCCGACATGCTGGTGGGAATCCCAAAGTCCCGGAAGCAGCGTTTTTCCGCGGCCATCGATTATCGTTGCGCCGGCCGGCGCCTTGATCGAACCCGCCGCGCCTACCGCTGCGACCTTGCCATTGGCGATGAGGACGGAGCGGTCGCTTAGATATCGCCCGGCAACCGAATCGAACATGAGGACGTGATCGACGAGCGTCGGAGTTCGATTGGCCGGATCGAGGAAGTGGTGAGCAACGTCTCGGACCATCGCGGCGGTCGCCTGGTCCTGAATATCCTTCAGCTTCGGCCCGTTCTTCTCAAAACCATCGGGTAGAAGCGAGATGACCCCCGCGAAGCCAAAAAAACGATTGTCACTGTCCAGCCAGATCGGCTGGGGCGCGAAGCCCAAGCCCTTCACAAACGCCAGCTTGACCGTTTTCGGACCCTGCGGTCCGTCGATCTGCACGGACTGGCCGATGCTGATGGAGGCATGGCCGTTGGGAAGTAGATCAATGCCCTTGTCGCCTGCCGAAACAAGCGCTGCGATGTCATTTTCACTCGCGAGCCATGGCCCCCCGTAGCTCGCATAGCGCTTGGAGCCATACGGCGCCGAACCCGAATCGACCGACGTCTTCCAGTGCGCGATCCCGTCTTTGTCGACGTTGAAATCTTCGGTCGCATCGCCCTGATCGGTGTAGCCGCGCACGGAGATTGCTGCGGGACGTCCGTCTGGACCGGGTGTGACGAGCTCGTCGTCTTCGGTAACCCAGCCACGCAGCGACATCGACATGCGATAGGCAAGATGTCCGTCCGGCATGGTCCAGGACCAGACGTCGCCATGTTTACCAGCGCTCGAGCTTATCAGGTAATGCCGCGCGTCGGCGGGCGGCGTCATCAATTGCGCCTTGGTCGCTGGCTCGGCGACCGCGATGGTGGCGCTTGCGGCCAGGAGCGCCGTGATAATCGTTCTGCGCATTTGAGATCCCCTCCATTCGTTACTGGCGAGCGTGGCAAGCGCCGCGAACAATGGCAATCGGGCCTCGATGAACGAACGCTGCTACAGACGAATTAACGTCTCCGGGACCTTGCTCGAACCGGGCGCAATGTCCCACCGGACCTGTTGGCCAAGCGGATCAGCTGCGGGGCCGTCCTCGCTGTTGTTGGTGATGATCTGGCCATCGGTATGGACGGTGAAACGGCCTTGGGCGCGTGACGAAGAAGTTGGCGTCGCATTGCCGCCCATCTGCTGCGCTGCCGGACCGAGCATGTTCATGCCGCCGGCGAGACCCGGGGCATTGACCAGCACCGCGCCATCCGCCCGTCGCCTCATGGCGATGAACGGAATGACCAGATTATTGTCAGGCATCAGCGGGAAGACAAAGTCCTGCGTCAGCCGCCCTTCCACGTGATAGTCGACGTCGAACACGCCGTTCCCGCGATAGACTACGGACCGCCAACCCGAATATTTCATCAGCTTGGCTGCGAAGGCGCGATTGGACTCGTCATCTAGGCCGGGCAAGCCAAGAGCCCGCGCCATGTTCTCATTGTCCTTGCTTTTGCTTGCCGCGGCGGCAGCCTCCGATTGATCATGCTGGGCTTTCGCTTTGTCGATCTCGGCTTTCGTGCAGGGCCTCACCGGGTCATCGGGAGAATCTGTTCCCGCTCCATCGACTGCCACGTCCACACGTCCGCTGCGATGACATCGCGCCATGGAATCCTTCCATGGCTTCGCCTTGTAGCTGTCGGTTGGCACCTCCAATAAGATCTCTCCTCGATAATCGAGGATGAAGCTGCCGTCCTTGCGAAGCGAGAGATCGGACGTGAATTTCCCAGGCCCCCACAGGCAGCCGGCGAGCAGCAATGGCGCAAGGAGCGCAAAGAACCGCTTGCTCCAGTAACGCATAGGAACCCCCTCGCGCCGGTTTACCGCATCGCGGGGCATGCGGAAAGGGAAGGTGGGAGGCTTCTGTTGCCCGGCGCCTCCCGTGCCGCTGGAATCCCCTTCTGTTGCCCGGTGGGGTCCAACCGCGCTTAAGCCTTGTAACGTCAGTCCGTTAGGACATCAGTTACGCAGCAAGAGCGAGCGCCTCGTTATCGTTGGCACTTGTGTGAATGAACCGTCGCGGTGGCTCAATCCGATCGGCAGTCGGGCCTTTATTGCACTCGTCGATCCTATTTCGCCCCCATCAACCCCAGCGCTTCGACGCTGGCGATGGTGGAGGCGCCGGGGTACTGCCCCCCGGGTCCGAAGTGCCTATTCCACCTGACATTCTACCGACATAGCCGGTTGCCCGGCACCCAAGCAGATAGGCATTTCGAGCCCCAATCTCAAGGAGCGTGTGCTCGGCGGCAAGCTGCGACAACTGACGAAAGGGGCTGGCAATTGCGTTCGAACTGCTGATATGGCGGACTTCCAATCTGGCATTTCCGGGAACTCAACGACATGAAAAGACTGGCTTTTCTGATGGGCGGCGCGGCCTTGCTCGCGCTTTCGGGCTGCGGCAGCAACAACCAGGACGCGGTCGATAATGCGCAGCTGAACCAGCCGGCAGCCGACGACCTGAACGCGCTTGCCAATGAAGCTGCGGGCAATGCCGAAGACCAGGCGCTCGGAAATCAGCAGCAGCAACTCAACGATGAAAATGCCGCTGTCGAGAACAACGGCCCGAACCCAAGTGAAGCTGAGGAGAAGAACATCGACGCGATGTAAGGTCGTAGATCGGTTCATGAGCGAGCCGTCCGGGCAGTCCGGGCGGCTTTTTCTTTGCGGCAGCAACGCCTAGTTCAAGGGCATGTCCGACAAGGCGATCCCTGCGGCCACGCTGATCGTGGTGCGTGAACGCGCCGCCGGCGCGCCGGAGCTTCTGATGGTCGAGCGCGCGCAGGGCATGGCGTTTGCCGCGGGCGCCTTGGTCTTCCCTGGCGGCCGGATCGATGAGCCGGACCGCGTCCTTGCCGCCCAGCTCGGGATCGATCCCGCACCACTTGCTGCAGTACGCGAGACCATCGAGGAAACTGCGATCCCGGTAGGACTATCCCCGGAGCCATCGCAAGCCGACGCTTTGCGCCTGCAGAGCGCCCTCGTTGCCGACGAATTGCTCGCGCCGCTCCTCGGCGAAATTGGCCTCCGGCTCGACACCGACACACTGGTACCTTTTGCCCGATGGGTGCCGAAATTTCACGCCGTCCGCCGTTTCGATACGCTGTTTTTCGTCGCGCGCTGTCCAACAGGCGATTGGCAGCCGCGGGTTATTCGAGGCGAATGCGCGACCGCCGCGTGGCTGACAGCCAAGGACGTGCTTGAGCAAGACCGGCGCGGTGAAGCGAGACTGATTTTCCCGACTCGGCGAACGCTCGAACGGCTCGCTCAGCACGCCAGCTATGACGCAATTCGCGCCGACGCACTCGCCCATCCGATCGAGCCCATCACACCCTGGGTCGAGGAACGTCAGGGCGAGAAATTCATCACGATCCCGTCCCATCTCGGCTTTCCGGTGACGGAAGAGAAACTCGACGGCCTCTGGCGAGGCTGAACGAGGACGGTCGAGTCGCGCCTGGTGCCAAAGAAAAAGGGGACCCGCCGAAGCGAATCCCCTCTCGTCTCCAATCTTCTGAAACTTATTTCAGATGATTCGAAAGGTGCTTGTTCATCTCGAACATGCTGACCCGGTCTTTGCCCCCAAAGATCGGCTTCAACGTTGCGTCAGCCATGATTTCCCGTTTGTTTTGCGGGTTTTGCAGGTTGTTCTTCCGAATATGATCCCACACCTTCGAAACCACCTGGCTTCGCGGAAGCGGCTGACTGCCGCAAATCTTGGCGAGATCCGCCGAAGGAGTAACCGGGCGAGCCAGTCCGCCCCCCGCTTTACGACCAGTTCCTTGTGCCATCAGGCCCTCCTGTTGTTCCAGCCTTGATAGAGCGCAAGTCGAAGAGCTTTGCAATGCTGTTACAGAGGGGAATTCAGCCTTTTTGTGACCCGAAGGGAACAACGCGATTTTGCGCGTCGTGACCAATGTCGGCGCGGCCGCCGTAACAGATGCCCGAACGCGTGCACCAATCCTCGACGATCGCAGATTCATCCCCGCCAAACTCGGGATCATTCGCAAGGACGTCACTGACCCGCCCGAGCCGAATGCGCGCCACCTGGCGCACGTTCGGGCTACCGGTCAGGTGGAACATCGTACGGTCAATCCGATAGAGTTGCTCGCTCACCTCTTCGATGAGGAGATCAATACCCGCAAGGTCCGGCTCGAGCGGCGTCCCGAGGAGATTGGAGAGCACCGTCAGATTGAAGGCCATCGCCGGTGCTTTGAGCGCAGGTTCCAGCGCCGAGGGATCGCGCCGGACGAGCCAATCGAGCGCTCTTTTCACCGCCGCGTCGCCGCCGCTCCGGAGGACATCTTGCGGCATCGGTCCCCACGCGACGTCAAGACCGGCCCTGTAGAAACCGGCATGGAGAAATCCTGCGTCGCTATAGCCCATATAGGTCTTCGCGCGTGCGGTGTCCGGCAAGCAGGCGATCGCGGCCTGTGCGATCCGGTTGGATCCATAGCCACCCCGCGCGAACCACACGGCCTCGACGGACGGATCGGCCATCACCTCGCGAAGGGCCCCGAGGCGGTCTTCATCCCTGCCTGCAAAATGGCCATCAGAGTGAAAGCACTGAGGATGGATCAAAAGTTCGCAGTCGCCCCGTTGATCGGCAAGTTGCTGAACGCGTTCTGCAGCCTCGCGGCTCAGGGTACAGCTGGGGGCAACGACGGCAATTCGCATCATCAATGCTTAAGGCGGCAAACGTGCCGGCGACAAGCGCTCCCTCGCATCCAGGAAGTCGGAGCTGGCTTTCATTCCATTTGCCGTGCGTCGCAGAGGCCGGCTTTGCATTCGTCGTCAACGACAGCCGCCTTCCCGCGTCGGTAGCAGCGCTCAATGTCTCCTCCTGGGTTGCCTTTGAGCGCCGCGGCAAATCCGAACGACCACGCGCAAAAAAAGCGGGTGGCGCCGGGGTGACCAATGGTGCAGCCTTTCGATCTCAAGTCGAGGGGGACAAAGGTGAAAAGAAGCGCAGCACTGGCGCTGGCGGCGGCCAGCCTGTTTGCAACCTCAGCAGCGCCGCTGCCGACAAGCTATAGCGTCTTGATCCGTGACGGGACGATCTACGACGGTTCAGGCGGAGCGCCATATGTCGGTGACGTTGCGCTGAAAGGCGATCGGATCGTCTATGTTGGCCGGCACGCCCCGGGCCGCGCTGCGCAAGTCGTCGAGGCAAGAGGCAAGGCAGTCTCGCCCGGCTTTATCAACATGTTGAGCTGGGCAGTTGAAAGTCTCATCGCCGACGGACGAGGGATGAGCGACACCTACCAGGGAGTCACACTCGAAGTATTTGGCGAGGGCGATTCCATGGGACCTCTCAACCCAGCGATGAAGCGGCTCGCACTCAAGCGGCAAGGCGACATCAAATATCCGATAAGATGGACGACGCTCGGCCAGTATCTCGAATATCTTCAGCGCAAGGGCGTCACCCCGAACGTAGCATCCTTCGTCGGTGCATCGACGGTACGGGTCCATGAGCTGGGCGAGAAGGACGTCGATCCCTCGCCGGCCCAGCTGCAACGCATGCGTGCGCTCGTGCGCCAGGCGATGAAAGAAGGCGCACTCGGCGTCGGATCGGCACTCATCTATTCGCCGGCGACCTACGCCAAAACGCCGGAGCTGACGGCGCTTGCGCGCGAGGCCGGGAAGTGCGGCGGCATGTATATCAGCCACATGCGGTCCGAGGGGAACAAGCTCCTCGAGGCGATCGACGAACTCGTCACGATCAGCCGCGATTCCGGAGCTCCGGCAGAGATCTACCATTTCAAGCAGGCGGGAGAACCCAACTGGGGCAAGATCGACGCGGCGATCGCAAAGGTGAATGCCGCGCGGGCCGCGGGCCAGCGGATCAGCGCCAATATGTACACCTACACGGCGGGAGCAACAGGTCTCGATGCGACCATGCCGCCGTGGGTCCAGTCAGGGGGGCTCGAGGCATGGGAGAAGCGGCTGACTGACCCAGCCGTTCGCGCCCGCCTCGTCAAGGAAATGCGCACACCGTCGAATGAATGGGAGAACCTGCTGCTCCTGTCGGGCGGGCCGCAGAACGTCCTTCTTGTCAGCTTCAAGAACCCGAAGCTGAAGCCGCTCACCGGCAAGACCCTGGCGGAGGTCGCCAAGATGCGCGGGAAAAGCCCCGAACAGACCGCAATGGACCTGGTGGTCGAGGACGATAGCCGCGTCGGCACCGTCTATTTCATCATGAACGAAGACAATGTGAAGCGTGAAACAGCCCTGCCATGGATGAGTTTCGGTTCGGACGAGGCTTCACCTGCGCCCGAAGGCGTCTTCCTGAAATCCAGGTCGCATCCGCGCGCCTACGGCAATGTCGCGCGGCTGCTTGGTCATTTCGTTCGCGATGAGCACTCGACCACCTTGCAGGACGCTGTCCGCCGGCTAACCTCGCTTCCGGCGAGCAATATCGGGATCAAAGAGCGCGGCTCGCTCAAGCCTGGCTATTATGCGGATGTCGTCGTCTTCGATCCGGCAACGATTGAGGATCACGCGACCTACAACGACCCCAATCAGCTCGCGACTGGCGTAGATGACGTCTTCGTCAACGGTATCGAGGTCCTAAAGAACGGCAGGCACACCGGCGCCAGACCCGGGCGCGTCGTTCGTGGCCCGGGTTGGACCGGCTGGCCGGGTGGAGGCGCGTGCCACTAGTCATCGGGCGCGGCCTTCAATAGGGCCGCCAGCATGATCGATTCTTCCATTTTCTTCAGCGGCATCGGCGGTAGCGGCATGCTCCCGCTCGCCTCGATCGTGCGCGCTTCCGGGGCGAAGGTCGCCGGTTCCGACCGGTCGCTCGACGCGGGCCGGACGCCGCACAAGTTCGATTATCTGCGCTCGCTTGGGATCCAGCTGTTTCCGCAGGACGGTTCGGGTCTGAGGGAAGGAATGATCCTGGTGACATCGGCTGCGGTCGAACCGACCGTGCCCGACGTCGTTCGTGCCAAGGAGCTTGGGCTTACACATCTGACCCGCCCGCAATTCCTCGCCAAGCTTCTTAACGCGGCTCAACGAAGCATCGCGGTTGGAGGCACCAGCGGCAAATCGACCGTCACAGGCATGATCGGCTGGATCCTGCACGCCTGCCACCGACAGCCAACGGTCATGAACGGCGCCGTGATGAAGAATTTCGTGACTCCTGCCGCGCCCTTCGCAAGTGCCCTCGTCGGTGATCCAGAGCTCTTTGTCAGCGAAGTCGATGAGAGCGACGGCTCGATCGCGCTCTACCGGCCCGAGATCGCCGTGCTGACCAATATCAGTCTCGACCACAAGGAGATGGACGAGCTTCGCCAGCTGTTCGCGCATTTCCTCAATTCGTCGCGCAAGGCGGTCCTCAACCTTGATGATCCCGAGACGCGCGCGCTTTCCGCGACGGTGCCGCCCGACAAGGTCATCGGCTACGGCTTCGATAGCCCGGGCGCGGAGATCATGGGCAAGGACCTTCAGCTCAAGACCGAAGGGGCAAGCTTCGCGGTCGAGGCTGAAGGCGAACGCCACGATGTCCAGCTGCAAGTCCCCGGCCGCCACAATGCCTCGAACGCGCTTGCGGCCATTGCCGCGTCGCGTGCCCTTGGAGTGCCGGTTGCCGACGCTGCGGCCGCGCTTGGGCGGTTCGAGGGCTTGCGGCGGAGGCTGGAGATCGTCGGCGAGGCTCAGGGCGTCACTGTCATCGATGATTTTGCGCATAATCCCGACAAGATTGCCGCGACACTGGCGACGCTTCGGGCGCATCCCGGTCGGCTGCTCCTGATGTTCCAGCCGCATGGCTATGGGCCGCTCACCAAGATGGGCGAAGAACTCGCGGCGGCGTTCGCAGAAGGCATGGCTGCCAATGATCGCCTGTACCTCCCCGACCCGGTCTACCAGGGAGGGACGGTCGAGCGGACGCGCGGCAGCGATTGGCTCGCAGAACAAATCACCGCGCGCGGCCAGGATGCGGTTCATATCCCCGAGCGCGCAATGATTGGCGAGGCGATTGTCGGCGAGGCGAAACCCGGGGACCGCGTCCTGGTGATGGGTGCCCGTGACGACACGCTGATCGATTTCGCGCGCGAGCTCGTCACTAAGATTGGCGACAGGCCGTCCTGACGGCGGTGGAAACCCCATTGGCTCCCCAAGGCTCCCGTCAGGGATGGATCTTTGGGATTAGACCAATGGGCTGAGGATGAAAGTTCATGGCCAAGGCTGGCACGGTTATAGGATGGCAGCTTTCGCAGGTTGAGCGCGCCCTCCTGCTGCGCCGCTTTCCGCCAAAGTATTCAAATGTCGTTGCCGATCACGTGACTCTTCGGGGTGGCGCAACAGCGACGACGCCGCTGCCCAAGAAGCCGGAGAGCGCGAGGATCGTTGGACGCGCCGATGATGGGCGCAGCCTCGAATGCCTTGTCGTCGAACTCGATGGGACGACTGACCGCCCGGATGGTTCGACCTACCACATCACCTGGTCGCTGGGACCGGAACGGCGTGCACGCGAAAGCAACGGCCTGCTTCGCGACGCCGGCTGGCAACCGATCGACGCTCCGATCGCGGTGGAACTCAAGCCTGAACGTTTCTGATGGCCGATCCTCGTCTTTTTCTTGACGCCGACGGCGTGCTTGCCGATTTTGACGAAGGCGTTCGCCGGCTGCTCGGCATGACGGCGCGACAATATGAAGCAAAGCACGGCCGCGGAGCTTTCTGGAAGCGCTTGGCGCAGGCGCAGAACTTCTACGGCACGCTGCCTGAGATGCATGACGCGCGGCTTCTGTTCGATGGGGTCAGGCACCTCGAGCCGACGATTCTCACCGGATTGCCGGTCGGAGGCTGGGCAGCGCCCCAGAAGATCGAATGGACCGCAGAGCATTTCCCGGGCGTCCCCATCGTCACCTGCATGGCGCGCGACAAGCACAAGCACATGAGACCGGGCGACGTGCTGGTCGACGATCGCGAGAATCACCGTGCCCTCTATGAAGAGGCTGGCATCGTCTTCATTCACCACAAAGGCGCGAGGGAGAGCCTTCGCCAACTGGTTGAGATTTTCCCGTCCGTGATCACGGCGAGGTAGGCGCATCCCAAGCGCAACGAAGCAACCCAGTGCGTGCCGCTGGATTGCTTCGCTTCGCTCGCAGGTGACGCGAGTTAGATTTAGGCTGCGGCCTTGAGGTCGACCTTCTCGACCCATTCGGGCCAGAAGACAGGCTCGCGGCTCGACCAGCCGGGCGCTGTCGCAGCGCTTTCACTGATGGACTGAAGCAATGTCCGGCGGCGATCCGGGTGCAGGTGCGGAAGCGCCGCTGCGGAACAGAAAGCTGCGGGTAGCCACGGCCGCGACGAAGCGCCGATCAGGCGCTCGTAGAGAAAGCGGTAAGCGGCGAAGTTCGGCATCCGGTCCTGGCCCAGATCGAAAGCGGAAATGGTGACGAGCATGCCAATGAACGGCTCGATCATGTCGAGGCCGCTGTCGTCCGGCACCTGCAGGCGAAGATGATCGAGCTGCTTGTAGAGCCGGGCCTGAGCGCGGATCGATGCGGCTTCGCCCTCATCACGTGCCCAGCATTCGATCGCATCGCGTCGACCATAGGCCACATCGAGCGATCTGCGGATGTAGCGCTGCGTGGCTTTCGGGAAGCTCGCAAACTCCTTCATCTCGGAGATCAGCATCGCGCCGCTTGCCGGCTGGCTGGTCCGCGTAATCATGAACCCGACTCCTTTTGCCCGGGCGGGATCATGGCTCTGATATGGTTGCGAGAATCTTAACCACAGTCCCACCCCCCATTCAGATTGAATCAGAGGGGAGTCACTGCGTCCAGCTAGAAATTGAGGTCAGCGCGCAAAACTGTGGATTGTTGATTTATTGCAACGCTGGTGCCTATTCGTGACGGTTACGTAATTTACTCCGGAAACCCTGACGATGGGGCCGGCTCGGCTGACGAACCGGGCTGTGCTGCTGCTGTCGGATCAGATGCATCCATGGACTCATCGCTGCCGACGTCCGCTTTGAGGTTCGGATCATCCGGGTTGCGCTTAAGCTGCTGCTCCAATTCTCGGTCCGGCGCTGCCGAATGAACGGCCGGCGGCGGCCCGTCCTTCTTCCCGTCGTTCACAGAAGTCTCTCCGTGGCGTACCATGTCTCGGCAGTAACGAGCAGCGCGTCCGAGGCGTTCCGCACCTTGTCGCCATTCGACGGGAAGCGGCGGCGCTTCTGCCAATGGGCAGGTGGCGGTATGCTGAGGCAATTTTTTGGGACATGAGGGTGGCAATGTTCATGACCCGTGCCCCCGTGGTGGTTGATCGACGGTTCACCGACTGGCCTCTTGCGCTGAAGTCGATCCTCGGTTTCTGGCTATTTTATGCCGTGACCGTCGTCGCGAGGGCGTTCCTCGGCTCCGACCCGTGGACGGTAATCTACAATCGTCTGTTCACCGTCGCCACGGGCATCGTCTTGACCTTCGTAATCTACGGCGCGGTCAATCTTCTGGCCCCGCCTGCAAACCTCCGCCGGAGAGCGGTGATCGCGGTCGTTGCCTCGACGCTCGCAGCGGCGGTTTTCTCGGGGCTACTGATCTGGGCCGACAGGTTCCAGGACAAGCCTCAGGACGAAGTCCATTACGTATCGCGCGAAGGCTATCACGTTACCGACGTTGGCAATCAGATGATCATCAACCGTCCGAACGAGCAGCCTGTCGTGATTACCTGGCCTCGCGCGGCAGAGCTTCCGCCCTACGAACAATTCCGCTCCGCTGCCGACTTCATGGTCGTCTGGCTGTTCTTCTTCGCGGCCTGGAGCGCCTTTTACATTGCGATGGTCGCGCAATCCGAAGCCCACGGCGCCGAGCGACGGGCGGCAGATGCGGAGGCCGCGGCGCAGTCGGCCCATGTCCGCGCACTGCGTTATCAAATCAACCCGCACTTCCTCTTCAATACGCTCAATTCTCTCTCGTCGCTGGTCATGACCAATCGCAACGATCGTGCCGAGACGATGCTGCTCGCCCTCTCGACCTTCTTTCGCACGAGCCTCTCACTGGATCCCGGCGCGAACGTGACACTCGCCGAGGAAATCGATCTTCAACGCCTTTACCTCGACATAGAAAAGGCCCGCTTCCCGGACCGACTGCATGTCGAAATCGACGTTGCACCGGGTCTCGAGCAAGCGCGGCTCCCGGCGCTCCTGCTGCAGCCAATTGTCGAGAATGCGATCAAGTACGGAGTCTCGAAGAGCCGCAAGGCGGTCTTGCTCCGGATCGAAGCGCGCCACCTCGACGATCACCGGATGGTTGTTGAAGTCAGCAACCGGTTGAAGAACGGCGGCCCCGAGGAGCTGCCCGTTGCTACCCATGAGGGAACCGGCCTCGGCCTCGCGAATGTCTGCCAGCGGCTCGAGGCGCGCTTTGGAAGTCGTGCAAGCTGCCGCTCCGGGATCATGGCTGCCGGAGGGTTCAAGGTCTCGCTGACAATGCCGGTTGAAACAAATGGTTGAACAAAAGCTTCTTCGTGTCCTGATCGCTGACGACGAGCCGCTCGCGGCCGAGCGACTGCAACTGCTGCTGGCGCGGGCCGAGGGCGCCCAGCTCGTGGGCACGGCAAGCGACGGCGACTCCGCAATCAATCTCACCGAAGCGTTGCATCCCGACGTTTTGCTGCTCGATATTGCGATGCCCGGCCGCGACGGGATCGGTGTGGCGCGTGCGCTTGCAGCGCAGGATCCCTCGCCAGCCGTGGTCTTCGTAACCGCCTTCGACCAGTTTGCCGTCGCTGCCTTCGAAGTCGAAGCAGTCGACTATCTGATGAAGCCGGTCGAACCAGCCCGGCTTCAGCGCGCGCTTGATCGGGCACGCGCTTACCTGAGCCAGCGCTCGGGACAGCAGCATGCGGGCAAGGGCTCTCAGTGGCTCGAGGAATTCTGGGCCTCCGACCTGTCGGGTCTTGTGCGGATCGCCGCCCAGGATGTCGACCGCGTCTCCGCGGAGCGCGACTATATGCGTCTCCACGTTGGACGTCGCAGCTGGCTCATCCACCATTCGATGGCAGCCCTCGAAGAAGGACTGAATCCGGAGCTGTTCGTGCGGCTCCATCGCTCTGCGATCGTCCGCAGGGATTTCATTACTGGCTTTACCCGCAACCAGTCGGGCCGTTGGATTGCGCGGCTCGCCGACGGCGAAGAGCAGCCGGTCGGCCGTCTCTATTCAGATCGCGTCCGCGCCATCGCCGGACGCTGACCTTCGCGCGCAAGGAAAATCCGCCGCGCGTCGCTTGGAAAGACGCGCGGCGGTTTGAAAACGCAGGTTACCGTGCCGTGACGATGAGCGCCGCGGCACCTCCAAGAATGACGGTTCCGTGACGCGCGCTCGCGACGGCGGCTTCGTAGGCCGGCTGGGCGCTCGCGACGGCGTCGCGGCTGCAATCGCGCCCAGCCGCAACAAGCCCGAGCCCCTTCCACGTACCAACGCCGCACAGTTCGTCGGCAGCGGACGAAATGCGACGGGCCAGCGACTCCTGCCCGAGATCCGACGCGAGATTGAGGTCGGCGTAGGAAACTCGCGCAGAGGCAAATTCTTCTGCATGGGTGACGGTCGGAACAAGCAAGAATGCCGAAGCACCCAGCGCTGCGAGCGCGGGAATGGCCTTAAACATTGTTTGTCTCCCTTTTTCGCGACGCGGGGCGGCTGGGGAAGAGGGGCGGAACTCGGCCCCGCGTCGCAGCTAGTGTGTGCCGCATCCGCGATTAGGGTTCACTCGAATGTCGATGACAGCGACCGGATTGTCGGCGATCCGACAGACGCAATTCGTCTGTCGCCCAATCGACGAACGGCGGTCAGCCGCCGTTCAGGATCGTGGCGGGTGCGATACGGACCGGTTCACCAGCGCACCAAGCGCAACGTCCATCGTCACATTTCCAACGGTCCTGAAAATATCGGGCACCATCTCGACGGCGACGAGCAGGGCAAGGGGCGCGATCGGAACTCCAAGAGCAAGCGAGATCGGAGCGATCGAACTGATATAGCTGACCTCCCCTGGCAGGCTGACCGCACCGTAGCTCATCACTGCAGCGACTGCAGTCGCTGCAATCATCTGCGCAAGGCTTGGATGCAGCCCGAGCCAGTGAGCGACATAGAAGGGAACCGCGACGTTCATTGCCGGGCCAGTCGCCCGGAACAGCGCGACCGCGATTGGAAGCGTGACGTCGGAGACCTGTTCCCTGATCCCCAGTGCACGGGACGCGGCAAGCATGGCCGGCAGCGAGGCTAGCGATGAACGCGTCGAGATTGCAACGGCCTGAGGCGGGATCAAGGCGCGCGCGAACTCTCCTGGAGGGAGCCGTCCGCCGATCATCGCCAGTGGATAAGCTGCAAGGGTGACGAGCACACCTATGGCCGAGATGAGGATGATGTAGTGGCCAAGACCTGCGAACGCGGCGCCGCCGGCGGCAGCACCCACCACGAGTGCGAGCGAGAAGACACCCAGCGGGGCGACCCGGAGCACCCATTCGATTATCACCAGGAGGGCGTCCGCGATCGCTTCGAAGAAAGTCACGATTAGACGCCTGCCCGCTTCGGATATGAATCCCACGGCCAGCGCGAAAAGTACCGAGAAGACGACCAGCGGGAGGATGTCCCCGTTCGCTGCGGCCGAGACGACATTGTCCGGGATCACGCCCTTGAAGAACTCGGCAATCCCGGGAAGCGAAGCCGGCGCCTTGTTCTCTATTGCTGAAAGCGCTGTCTGCAGTCCGGCAGCAGTGGCGCGCGGCAGTGGGAACAAGCGGGTCAAAAGAAGGATTGTGACCGCCCCGAAGATGGCCGATGCCGTGCAGACGATCACGATCCAAAGCACGGACCGGCCGGCGACGCGGCCGGCACTCGCGGCTTCAGCGCTCTTCGCTATCCCGACGACGAGCAGCGCAACGACGAGCGGAATGACAGTCATCTTGAGCGCGTTCAGCCAGAGCGTGCCGATGAAGCCCGCGACGCTGATCGAGCCGTCGTGGAGCGGACCCGGGAACCTGGCCGCGAATGAGCCGGCGAGAAGCCCAAGGAAGAGCGCGCCAAGCGTCCAATAGGCGCCGAAGCGATGCCGAGGCTTTTGTGCCGGCTCCTCCGTAGTGCTTGTCAACGCGGCTTCCGGAACTTGAACACGAACCGGTCAGTCTTACCCTTTATGCTGGGGTCGTGAACCTCGACATTGTGCGGATCCGTCTTGTTGCGGAGGATGTCGCTGCTGCCGACGAGCAGGAATCCGGCTCGCTTGAAATCGGCTTTGACGACATTGGGGTCGATCCGGTGATATTTGTCGACGGTCGCACGAACATCGTCATTCGGATTGGCGACGTGGTCGATCACGCCGATTACCGCACCGGGCTTCATCGACGCATAGACGGCCTTGAGGAACGCATTCGGATCCATCCTTGGAATCCCGAACTTGTCGTTCTGCCAGTAAGTGTCGTGATAATTGTCGTTCAAAATGACGAAGTCGGCATAGTTCTTCGGCAGCGACGGCGCTTCGAACGGTGAGACGACGATCGAGACATTCGAATGTTTCGATGCGAAGCTTTCGAAGGACTGCTTTGTCTTCTCGCGATAGAACTGCGTCGGTTCCCAAACGGTCACGTGTCCTTTCGGACCGACCACTGGAGAAGTGATCTGTGCCCAATATGCATTGGCACCGAAGAGATCGAGCACCTGCATGCCCGGCCTCAGACCCAAGAACTGCAGAACCGCCGCCGGTTTCCGCGCATCGTCCAGCTTGACGTTTTCGGGCGTTCGGTCGGGCGCTGCAACCGCCGCAGCGATCGTCGGCGTCTTGACAGGAGCGGCGGGCGCTAGGGTCGCGGTCGAGAGCGCTAGCGCAGCGGTGAACATGATCAGGTGGCGCATTTTGTTGGTTTCCTTCGCCTCGGTTCAATCCGTCTTATTGCTGCACGACAAGTTGTGCCAGCGTCATCGGATCGTCGTTGATCCGGCGGTTCTTTTCGGCCAGTGTGCGTGAAGTAAACGGCCATTCGGGGGGATGATGGCGACCGTCATGATGTCCGGCGCCGACCGGAAGGCGTCCGAGCGCAGATTTTATTCGCGCATGGCCCTCTTTCTCGTGCTTCTTGTGCTCCTGGGCTTCGGTCCCAGCTTTTACTTGAGGGGCATCGTTCCCCCATACCCGCGCCCGAACCCATCGCTTCCACCTGCAGTCGTCATTCACGGGACGGTCTTTACGATCTGGATGACACTGATCGTCGCGCAAACCCAGCTTATTGCCGCGCGCAGACACGCGATACACATGACCTTGGGCAAGCTTGGAATGCTCTTTGCAATCCTCATGATCCCGGTCATGTACATGACTGCAGTGAGGCAGGTTGGGCGCGCAAACCAGCCGCCATTCACGGATCCCCTGACCTGGACCATCGTCCCGCTGTCCGTGATCATTCCGTTCTCGATCCTGGTGTGGAACGGCTGGCAGCATCGCCGCGACGTGCAGTTCCACAAGCGGACGATGCTTAGCGCCGCGATCCTGGTTGTCATGGGCCCGGCGATCGGGCGTCTGCCGCTTGCTCCCCCGACGATGCTGGGACAATCGATCCTCCTGGCCGCCGGCCTGATGCTGTTCATCCCGCTCTTCGTTCGCGATCAGAGGATGCTCGGTTACACTCACCCGGCAACAAGGTTGGGCCTGATGCTCGCCGCCATTTCTGTCGCGATACCGCTCAGCGTCTTCTGGTTCGGCTTGCCATGGGCGAAGGTGGCGGCACATCTCCCTGGCGTCGGGAGCTAGGCTGCCGTTGCAATGGCCATTGCAGCAAGGAGCTTGAGTGCTTCATGCGCTGACGTGGCGGCGCCTTCCTGCCAGGTCGGCTGGTAGCTCAGGTGCTCGCCCGCGAAAACAATCGGCCCTTCGGGCTTCAGTAGCTCGGCATAGACAGGACCGCGGCCCGGATTTCCTCCGAAGTCCGCGTCGCCCCACAAAGCCCCCACTCCTTCCGAATATGGAGTGAGACCCCAGGCCACCGTCGCCGGCTTTTCCAACAAATGAGATCGACCTGGGTGCAGTGCCTCGATGGACTCGCGGCTGATGCGGATCCGCTCCTCGTGCGAGAGGGCCGAGAACGAATCCGGCGTGTCCTCGTGGGTCCAGCCTGCACAATAGGCGCCGACGATGACTCCCCTTGGCGATCCGATCCCGCTCGAAGGATAGATCACATTTTCATTCAATCGGTCGGTCCAGGCGAGCCCTCCGAATATATTGTCGTCCGTTTCCCAAAAACGCGGAGCCTCGAATGCCAGCTTGACGCTGTGAAGGTAGGGAGGCGCGGCCGCGATGGCGCCCTTCTTCGCACTCGAAAAGTCGCTTGGAATGCGGGCCAGCACGGGCAAGGGCAAGGTGCAGACGCAATAGTCGGCCTCGGTGATCTGCTTGCCCGGGCCGTGCTCAATGCGCACAGTGTTGCCGCTGCGACGGATCGCTAAGACCGGGGTTCCAAGCTTCACCGCCGGCCTCACCTGCTCGTAAATGGCGTGAGCAATGCGATCCATTCCGCCCACTGGCTGAAGCATCGTCGCTTGCATGTCCCAGATATGTTCGAAGAAATACGGCAGTCCTACCGCGCGCGACGGTGCGAGGTCGCGAAATCCGAGCGGCGGTAATGGAACTGGGGCCTGATCGTATCCGCCGCCCTCCACCGCGTAGCCTGAGCGGCCGCTCGGCTTATAAATGCCATCCGCTCCAACGCCTGCGTAAGGCGCAAGAAAAGCCCGCACCATGGAGAGTTCATCCTTCGGCACGGCTTGATCGAGCGCATGAGCATCGATCGCCTTGGCGAGCAGTTCGGCGAGGTGGCCGCGCAGGTCCTCCACCATCCGTCGTTCGGGATAAACTTTGCCGCCAAAGTCCCAGCCGGCGTTGCGATTGACGTTGGCGAATGGCTCGAGCGCCACTCCGAAGCGGCGCGCGTAGCCGAGGATCAGTCGATGCGTGCTCGGGATGCGCGCGGGTCCTGAGTTGAAATAGAGACCCGGACTAAAGCCCGCGACCTGGTCGGGACGGCCCGATTGGACAATTCGGTCGCCGCCGCGGATTGTCCAGGACCGCCCACCGATGCGATCGCGCGCCTCGAGGACAGTCACTCGGTACCCGGCCCGCTGCAGCTCGTAGGCAGAAACGAGACCGGCGATCCCCGCACCGAGTATGACCACGGACCTCTTGTTTCCGCTCACGCGCCGAAGCGAAAAGTTTTCGGCTCCGACAGGGGTCGGTATCGCAAGCCCCATAGTTTCCATCGCCACGTACGCGGCTCCAACTCCGCCTACTTTTCCGATGTGCTCGAGCAATGCTCTGCGAGTGAGCGCCATGGTGCCGTCCCCCCTGTAGCGGCGACTCGTTGGTCGCCCGCGAACGACAGACTGATACCAATTCAAGGCAGGTGCCCCTAATTAGGGGTACTGCTGCACGCATCGGCTCGGCGGCTCGGGCGTTCTTAGGCGCGTACCCCTCAAGAAATGGAGAAAGCCTATGACCGACCATGATCACTCGGCCGAGATCAGCACGCTCAACACGCTGATCGCGACCACCATCGACAGCATCACCGGATATGAGAATTCCGCCAAAGACGTGGATGCTGAGCGCTTCGCGGAAATCTTCCGTCAGCGGGCGAGCGAACGACAGCAGATCGTCGAAGATCTTCGAGGTGAAGTGCGACGGCTTGGCGGCAATCCTGAAGACGACGGCTCGTTGTTGGGCAAGACGCACCAGCGGTTCGAGGATCTCAAGGCGGCAATCACCGGTGGTGACGACAAGTCGATCATCAACGAAGTCGAGCGCGGCGAAGATTATCTCAAGGAGAAGTTCGAAACGGCGCTGAGTTCCGATACGCTGAGCGGCGAAACGCGGTCGCTGGTCGAGCGCTGCTATCAATCGGTCCGCTCAGGGCATGACCAGATGAGCCAGCTCAAGCACGGGCTGGAGACCCACGCATGAGCATCTTCGGCCAGATCAAGGATGCAATCTTTGGCCATCATGCAGCTCAGCCGCATGTAGGACAGGCCGTTCCCCAGTCGCCAGCTTCGGCAATGCCGCAGATGCAGGGGCAACAGGGAACGCAGGCGCAGGTCCAGCAGCCACAGCCCGTCGACGTCGAAGCGGTCTTGAAAAGCATCGCGCAGGAAAAGGGCAAGCCCGACCTCAACTATGACAGCTCGATTGTGGACCTGATGAAGCTGCTCGGCATCGATTCGAGCCTTGCCAACCGCGAGCAGCTTGCAAGCGAGCTTGGTTATTCCGGTCCAAGGGACGGCAGCGCCGAGATGAATATCTGGCTCCACAGCGCCGTGATGAAGGAGCTGGAGAAGAACGGCGGGAAGGTACCTGCGGACCTCAAGCGCTGAGGGTTGAAGCAAACCCCCGAACGCGACCGAACCGGGGCGGCCCTCAGCGAGGGTCGCCCCATTTAATAGCCCATCAGCGCCAGCACCTCGCGGCGGCTCCGTTCGTCCTCGCGGAAGGTTCCCATCATCCGGCTCGTCGTCATCATGACGCCTGGAGTTGAGACGCCGCGTGCCGTCATGCAGGCGTGACTAGCCTCGATGACAACAGCGACGCCCTTGGGCTGCAGATGCTTCCAAATCGCGTCGGCGACCTGCGCGGTCAGGCGTTCCTGCACCTGCAGGCGCCGGGCGAATCCATGAAGGACACGCGCGAGCTTGCTGATCCCGACCACCTTGTCGTTGGGAAGGTAAGCGATCGCGGCCTTGCCGATAATCGGCGCCATGTGATGCTCGCAATGCGACTGAAAGGGAATGTCCTTGAGCAGGACGATCTCGTCGTAGCCGCCGACCTCCTCGAAGGTGCGACTAAGGTGGACCGCAGGATCTTCCTCGTAACCGCGGGCATATTCACGCCATGCCCGGGCGACACGGCGGGGCGTGTCCAGCAAACCTTCTCGATCGGGGTCGTCGCCAGCCCAGCGGATGAGCGTACGGATTGCTTCTGCCACCGCTTCGGGCACTTCGACCTGCGGTGATTCCTCCACGAGGTCGCCGTTGACCGGGTCGCCCTTGCCGATCCCGCTTTTCCCATTGCTTTTCATGCGGCCAGCTCCCCGGCGATGTCCTCCGCCACCTGGGCGGCCTGCTCACGAATGTCCGGCACCGCCGTTATCTCCCAGTAGCGCCCCTTGGTTAGAGGACCGAGCGCCCACAAACGTTCCCCGACCCGAGATTTGTCATCCACCTCAAGTCCAATTCCAAGATGGTCAGGCCGCGCATCGCCACCATCCAGCAAAGCTCGAAGCAGAGGGTCGCTAGTCCGCTCTACTGCGTGCAGCGGACCGGTGCAGTTGAAAGCATAAGCAAAGGTCATGCGTTGGCTCATGGCCGCGCCGCGACGTTGAATATCGACCGCGATGCCCTGCGGCGTATCGCTCGCAGCGACGATCCGTCCGGAAAGGACCTGCAGCCGGTTTGCCCCAATCAGTTGCGTGATCCTCGCGGCAACCTGCGGAGCGATGCGATGCCGGTGCACATCCCACCATGGCCGAGCATGTCTGAGGAAGCGCCGCTGGCTGCCCGGGTCGAGGCTCTGCCAGAGACGCTGGCTGTGCGGTCGCAGACTGTCGACGGCCGCACGCCACCCTACCTCGGTGCTTCGTTGGCGCAGCCAGCGCCAAACCGACCGCAATCGGCCGTAGGGAAGTTCACCGACGCCGATTGGGGCGGGCTGGAAATCGGCATGCGCGCGAGGGATCTGCCCCCTGCGCGAAACAGCGACAATGCGGCCCAGGTGACCGGCGGCGTCGAGCGAGAGCACGAGGTCGACCATGGTCAGGCCTGTTCCAACGAGCAGCGCATCTCCGCCCGTTGCCGCAACATCCTTGATCGCCCGGGAGGCTTGTGATCCCCATGGATCGCTGATGAAGCGGGCACCGGCGCTTTCGAATGCTTTCAGCGCCTCCGGCCGCTGGTTGCCGGTTGCGAGCGCGACAGCCTGCGCATCGATGCGTCCGCCGCCATTAAGCGAGATGCGCCAGCTTCCTTCGGCTCGGTCGGCACTGACGGCGTAAGCATCGACGACGGTGGTACAACCGCTTCCAACCGCCTCTGCGAGGATCTCGTCGAGGTAGCGTCCGAACAGCCGGCGCTGCGCAAACCCCCTTCGGTCGCCGCCCTCCGCCTCGAAGCGCCGTGCGAAATGGTCCGGCTCGCCGGCAAGGGCGCTCATGCTTTCAGCACGGACATTGAGCAGATGAACAGGTTCCGTCGTCGAATATGCAACGCCCCGGCCGGCGCGGCCGCTGCCGTCGATCAGGGTCGACTTGATGCCGCGGCGCGCAAGTTGGGCAGCAAGGATGGTCCCCGACGCCCCGCCTCCGACAATCGCAACTGGAACCTGACGGTCAGATTTCGTAGTCAGGCCAATTCTCCGGGTTTGCGGCCCCCGCTTTGCGCCTGACCATGTGATCGTGCATCCGCGCAACGGTCTTGCCGGCTGTCTGGGTGAACCATCCCGGTACAAGCGCATGAACGAGACAGGCCATTCCTGCCCCAACCAGCGTCGCACCGATCAAGACTGCCCCAGCGCCGTGCTTTGCCCAGCTCATCCCAAGCGAGTTCGGATGCTCGACGAAGAGGCGATTGAGGAGGCCCGAATTGCTTTGTGCCGGCGGGTGCAACGTCGCCATGTCCCCTGTCCTGTCTTAACAATTGGCGACCCCGACAGGATTCGAACCTGTGGCCCTCAGATTAGGAATCTGATGCTCTATCCTGCTGAGCTACGGGGTCGCTCGTCCTCTCGAATAGGGGCTGCGATCGCCGCGATCAATTCGCAGGTGAGCGCAGACCCAGTTGACCTCGCTTGAAGGAGCGACGCCGAAACGCCGCGAATCCAAGCCAGATCGAGTGTCTAGGCTATTCCCTAGTAAAAGACTAGAGATTAAATATCCGGGATCGTCGACGAGCGTGATGCCCGGCATAAACCCGGCCTGCCTCACTCCCGGCAACAAGGCTGAGCCGGGCATCACGTACGAGGCTCAGTTGACGCGACTGGGAGGCGTAACAGGCAGCGGCAGCGGAGCAACCGGCACACCATCCTCAAGGAGCGCCCTCGCCTGTTCCAAGGTCGCGCTGCCGTGCACCTGCCGCGGCTCGGCCTCGCCGCTGTGGATCGCGCGGGCAGTCTCCGCGAATTTCTCTCCGACCCAGCATGAATCCTTCAGCATTTCCGCCTGTATCGCCGCCAAGCGCGCAAACGGATTGTCGGCCCCCTTTCGGGGCACCCGCGGGGCCATCGGCGCCTTTGCGACGTTTGCCGATTGGCAGAACGGACATTCGACAAGGCCGGCTTGCCGCTGCTCCTCATAATCTGCATTCGAGCGGAACCAGGCTTCGAACGTCTCGCCACCGTCGCGGCAGTGCAAATCGAAGACGATCATAAGGTAACCGCCTCGGGAATGAACCGGCGATGGCTGAGTGCAGGTATGCGTGAGCGGACGTCAGAAATGCGCTTGAGATCGATTTCAGCGAAGGCGACACGCGGCTCCTCGCCCATGTCGAGCAGGACATCGCCCCAAGGGTCGATCACGAGCGAATGGCCAAAGGTCTGGCGCCCGTCCTCGTGCTGCCCGACCTGCGCGGCAGCGACGACGAATAGCCCGGCCTCGATCGCACGCGCGCGAAGCAGGATATGCCAGTGCGCCTTGCCGGTCGGCACGGTAAACGCCGCCGGCACTGCAATCACGTCCGCATCGGCCTCGGCGAGCCTTGCGAAAAGGCCTGGGAAGCGCAGGTCGTAGCAAATGGTGAGCCCGAGCTTGCCCACCGGGGTGCCGTTGACGAGCACGACACCGCTGCCCGGCGAATAGACGTTGGATTCGCGCCAGCTTTCGCCGGTCGGCAAATCGACATCGAACAAATGCAGCTTGTCGTAGCGGGCGCGGATTTCTCCTTCACGGTCGACGACAAAGCCGCGGTTTGCAAGCTTGCCGTCCTCGGAGAGCACCGCGAGCGAACCGAGATGAAGCCAAATCTGGTGCCGGCGCGCCGCCTCGCGGCAAGCTGCGAGCACCTTGTCCTCCTGCTCGGGACGAAGGTTCTTCGCAGCACGGGAGGAATCCCGATCGAGAAGTCCCGACATTTCCGGAGTGAACAGCATTTCGGCGCCCCCGCGGGCCGCCTCCGCAATCGCTTGCTCGAGTGCGCGGGCATTGGCTTCGGGATCAATACCGGTGGTGGATTGGAAGAGCGCGATTTTGGTCATCAGGAAATCAAGTCGTCGAGCCTACCGTCCCGCTCAAGCGCCATCAGGTCGTCGCAGCCGCCGACATGGTGCTCGCGGATGAAGATCTGCGGCACCGTGGTACGCCCGTTTGCCCGTTGAATCATCTCTTCTCTGACTTCGCCGCCATAGTCGACCGGGATCTCCCGATATTGGATGCCCTTGGCCTCGAGGAGCGCCTTGGCCCGCCAGCAATAAGGACAAAAGGTCTTCGTATAGATTTCGATCGACACTAACGGCTCCTTCGAGCCTGATTATGTAGGCATGTGCGCCAACGCATCAATTGCGAAGGTTTCACCCC
>DATIQO010000034.1:0-29365 GCA_035470745.1 Sphingomicrobium sp.
TGGAGCTTTGGGAGCGGGGACGTAATGACGCAAGCACTGGCCGCCACGACGGCACTGTTCCGCGACCGCGACCTCTTCATTCATGATGGCACCAAGCTTCGTCGTTTCCGTATTTCAGCTCCCGTCCAAGCCTTCCTCTTCGTCGTCCTCCTTGGCCTGGTGGCCTGGGCGAGCTTTGCAACGGCGCGGCTGCTCGCGCGTCCGCACGCCGGTCTGACTGCCGCCACCGAGGCGCGCGCCCGCTTGATCGAGCAGCGCCAGGCGCTGATCGAGGCGGCGCTTACGGGCCAAAAGATCAGTCCATCGATGCTCCAGGCGGCCGCAACCAGCGGCCGTCTTGCCAAGGAGGGCCCGCTAGCCCGCGTCGAGCAGGAGCAGCTACAGCAGGCGGCGCTCGTCGCCCAGGCGCTTGATGTGCGCTACCAGGTCACCGCTGCAGAACTGCAGAAGCTCGGCATCAAGCCCGCCGCGGCGGGCCAGGCGCGAGGCGTCGGCGGCCCGTTCGAAAGCGTCGCAAATCCAACCTTCAAGGCATTGTTCAACAGCTGGAAGAAGCTCGACCAGCTCCAGAACGACGTCATTGCAATTCCCTCCGACAAGCCGGTCAGGACCGATGTGACCTTCACGAGCGGCTACGGAGTGCGCGCCGACCCATTCCACGCCGGTGCCGCGATGCATCCCGGCATTGATCTCGCCGGCGCCTACGGGACGCCCATCTATGCGACTGCGGACGGGACGGTCAGCCGTGCCGGCTGGAACAATGGCGGCTACGGCAACATGGTCGAAATCGACCATGGTCGCGGCATCATGACTCGCTACGGTCACATGTCGGCGGTGCTGGTCCATGCCGGCGATCGCGTCACCAGGGGCGAACAGATCGGCCGCATGGGCTCGACTGGCCGTTCGACCGGCAATCACCTCCACTATGAAGTGCGGATCGACGGGCGTCCGGTGAATCCGATCCCGTTCATGAAGTCGACCGATTATGTGCTCGCCATGCAGAAGAAGGCCAATGCCGCGCCGATGGATCTCGCGGTTGGCGGCCCCGACGGACAGCATTAATCCCCGCTTCTGTTGCCGCGAGGGGCGCTCGTCCCTATCTCTCAATCGTGACCGAGATCAGCCTGACGTCGAGCGCTGCAAAGCGCGTCGCATTGATTGCTTCCCGCCAGTCTCGGCCGGCAGTTCTCCGGCTCGCGGTCGATGGCGGCGGCTGCGCCGGCTTCACCTACAAGTTTGAGCTCGTCGAGGCTCCTGCTGCTGACGACGCGATCGCTGAGATCGACGGAGTAAAGCTCGTCGTCGATCCGGTCAGTCTCGATCTGGTTCGCGGGTCCTCGGTGGACTTTGTCGAGGACCTCGGCGGCGCCGCGTTCAAGGTGCTTAATCCGAACGCCCAGTCCGGCTGCGGCTGCGGAAGCAGCTTCTCGGTCTAGCCCTGAGCCGCTAAGCGGTTCGGGTGAAGCTCTCGACCTTCAATCTCAACGGGATCCGTGCCCGGCTGCCGCGACTCCTCGAATGGCTTGAGCGCGAGCAGCCCGATATCGCCTGCCTCCAGGAACTCAAATGCGCTGACGAGGCCTTGCCGATCGCCGACATCGAAGCTGCTGGCTACGGCGCGGTCTGGCATGGGCAGAAAGGGTTCAACGGTGTCGCGATCCTCGCCAGAGGTGACCCGCCCGAGCTCAGGCGCGTTGGCCTGCCCGGCGATCCCGATGACACGCACAGCCGCTACATCGAGGCAGAGGCAAAGGGCCTCGTCATCGCCTCCATCTACCTGCCGAACGGCAATCCCGTGGGCACGGAGAAGTTCGACTATAAGATCCGGTGGATGGAGCGCCTCCATGCGCACGCAGCCGAACTGATCAAGGAGGAGCGGCCGACAATCCTTTGCGGCGATTGGAACGTTGTTCCCGAAGATCGCGATGTCTTCTCGGCGCGGGCAACCGCCAACGACGCCGTCATGCAGCCCGAGACACGCCAGCTTTGGCGCCGCATCGTTAATCAGGGCTGGATCGATGCCCTTCGCGCCCTTCATCCCAACGAAGAGAAGCTCTACACCTTCTGGGATTATACCGCGGGTTGCTGGCAACGTGACCTCGGCTTTCGCCTCGATCACCTGCTGTGCTCGCCCGAAGCTGCCGACCGGCTGCAGGGCGCGGGCGTGGACCGCTGGGCCCGGGGCGAGGAGAAAGCGTCAGATCATGCACCCACCTGGGTGGAGATTTCCTGACCTAGAGCGCCTTCTCGTAGATCCGATAGCGGTGATTGACGCGCGCCCCTGGAAGTTCGGCGATCGAGAGCATTCCCTTATTGTCCTCGAGAATCCAGCCGAACTCGCCGACGTTGATCCCGAATTTTCCGACGCAATCCCGGCGCGTAAATTCGATCAGCATGAAGGCGAGCATGCTCGCCATGCGCGACTGGTGGAGCTTCTTGGCGACCCCCATGAGCGGAACGCGCGCACGTTTCACACGCGGCTTGCGCAACCGCCAGAGCAGCTTGACGAAGTTGAAGGGAAACAGCTCGCCGTTGAGATCCTTCGTGAGCTCATTGATGTCCGGGATCGTCAGCATGAATGCGACGGGTTCGCCGTCGATCTCGGCGACGCGGACCAGCTCATTGTAGATGATCGGCTTTAGCTTTTTGCCGGCATAGGCAATTTCGGCTTCGGTCAGCGGAACATAGCCCCAATTGCTCGACCAGGCGTCGTTCAAGATATTGAGGATGATCCGGGCCTCCTCGTCGAACTTCTTCTTGTCGACCATCCTGATCCGGATGTGCCGGTTGCGCTCGCCCGCCGCGATGAGGCGGTTGATCTTGGGGTCGTCCCAGTGGGCGATGTTGACCTCGTAGGTCAGGAGGTCCTTCGCCTTGGCGTAGCCCGCCGCTTCGATCCAGGCGCGATATTCGGGCCGGTGGTGACCCATCATCGCGGTCGGGTCTTCGTCGAACCCTTCGATCTCGAGCCCCGGCTCGTCCCATATCGAGAGGCTGATTGGCCCAAGCGAGCTCGTCATTCCCTGGGCGCGGAGCCACTCTTCGGCAGCTGCAATCAATGCTGCGGCAGCCTCGCCGTCGAGTGCCTCGAACATTCCCCAGTTGCCAATGCCGCGGCCCATATGCTCCTGGACCAGGTCGTCGACCTGGGCGCTGATGCGTCCGACGATCTTTTCGCCGCGCCGGGCGAGAAAGAACTCGGCTCGCGCATGCCCGAACCATGGATTCTTGCCGGGCGTGATGAGGCCGTTGACCTCATCCTTCAGCGGCGGAACCCAATGGGGGTCGTTCTTGTAAACTTCCCAGGCGAAGTCGATGAACGCCTTCTTGTCTTTCCTGGTCTGGACGGGGCGGATGGAGAGGGACGCGTTGCTCATTGGGGAAGGGCTAGCGGCTCGGCGCGCCAAGCGCCAGTTAAGGTTGAGGCGCCTAAGTCCGGCCACTATCTCTCCCTAATAGGCTATTCTTCCGGAACGACGATGAGCAACACCGCGATCCTCGAGCGCACGACTGGCGCTGCCTCAACGCAGCCCGCGCCCGCGCGCCGCAAGGATGATGCCGCGATGCTCAAGGCCGCGGCCAACCTGACGCGCGACCTCAACGTGCCCAAAGGCGGCATCTACTGGGCGGATATGCTGGGCTCGGCGCTCCTTGGCTATGCCGCCCTCATCGGAGCGACGGTCGTCCGCCCCGCCTGGCTCGCAATCGGCATCGGCCTGGTGGCGGTACTCGCGCTTTATCGCGCCGGCTCGTTCATCCATGAGCTCACGCACATCAAGAAGGGCGCGGTGAAAGGGTTCCGCTTGACCTGGAACCTGGTCGTTGGCGTTCCGCTGCTGGTGCCGAGTTTCATGTACGAGGGCGTCCACAATCAGCATCACGCCAAGCGCTATTACGGCACCCTCGATGATCCAGAATATCTGCCGCTCGCACTGATGCAGCCCTGGACGCTGCCCCTCTTCCTGATCGCCGCCGCGCTGGCGCCGGTCGGGATGCTGATCCGGTTCGCAATCCTTGCCCCGCTCTCGCTGCTGTCGCCGAAGCTCCGCTCGGCCGTGGTTGCGCGCTACTCGGGGCTGCAAATCAATCCGAGGTTCGCAAGGCCCAAGCCAGAGGGCGAGTTCGCGCGGGACTGGGCGTGGCAGGAGGCTGCGTGCAGCATCTGGGCGATCGCGCTCCTCGTCATGGTTGCAACGAGCGTCATCCCGCTGCGCGACTTCCTCATCATTCTTGCCGTCTCCTCGGGCGTCATGTTCCTAAACCAGGTGCGCACGCTCGTCGCGCATTTGTGGGAGAATGAGGGCGAGCCGATGAGCGTCACCGCGCAGTTTCTTGACAGCGTCAACGTGCCGCCCCCTGCGACATTGCCGATTTTATGGGCGCCGGTGGGCCTGCGCTATCATGCGCTCCACCATCTCCTTCCCGGCTTGCCCTATCACGCCCTTGGCGAAGCGCATCGCCGCCTCTGCCGGGAGCTCGACGTGACCAGTGTCTATCACGTTTCGACGCACCGCCATTTGTCGTTGCTCGTCATCCGCCTCGCGAGGAGCACCATGCGGCGGAAGCTTGACTAAGCGAGGGTTTTCCGCTTGAGGACTGCGCGTCCGGCGGGCCATTGGGCTCGCCGTTGTCATTTACGGGAGAAACGGCGGCTCCCTTAAATCCGCCCGGCCGGGGTTACCTCGTACGGACCCCCGACGAACGAAAGGAATGACCTATGCGCCATCGTGTTGGCGGCCGTAAGCTTCAGCGCACCTCCAGCCACCGCGCGGCACTCTTCCGCAACATGGCTGCCGCGCTCATCAAGCACGAGCAGATCACGACCACGACCGCGAAGGCGAAAGAGCTTCGTCCCTACGTCGAGAAGCTTATCACGCTCGCCAAGCGTGGCGGCCTTTCGAACCGCCGGCTCGCCCAGTCCCGGCTGATGGACGATGCGCAGCTTGCCAAGCTCTTCGACGTGCTCGGTCCCCGCTACGCGGACCGCAATGGCGGCTACACCCGGATCATCAAGGCCGGCATCCGCCAGTCGGACGCGGCTCCAATCGCCGTCATCGAGTTCGTCGATCGCGATCTTGCCGCCAAGGGCCAGGACTCCGGGCCGGTGATGAACGAGGAAGAGTTCGAAGCCGCCTGAGGCGCTTCGAGCGAGAATTTGCCGGGCGGCGTCCAATCCGCCGCCCGCGTCCACCAGACTTTCGCCGTCGAGGGCGCGCCGCTGGCGCGTTGCCGACGCGATGACGGAGGTGGAACAAGCGGGCGGCCCGCGCCCGCCTTATCAACAGATAATCCCGGCAATCGCCGATCGATGGTACATTGCTTGTCGCCACATCGGGGGGTGGCTGGGGGGATGCTGTACTATCGCCTCTACTTTTTCGACCGCTTCAGCGGCCACATCGACCATTTCCGCGAATATGAGGCGGAGAGCGATTCTGACGCCATCGCTCTTGCCGAGCAATGGAGTGACGGCCGGCCGATGGAGCTTTGGAACCGCGAGCGGCGGCTGCATCAGTGGAAAAGCGCGCCCTCTGCTGATTGACGGCGACCGCCGCAATCCGCTGAACCTTGGCCAACGGATGGTTCAGAACGGGTGCATCGCCGTAACTTCATTACCCAAAAGGATCGCCGTGCGTTGTGCGCGGCGAGTCGGGAACGAGTGAACAGGAGTAGGGCCATGCAGGCTATCACGAAAATTCTTGCCGGCGGCGCCGTCTTGGCCGCGCTGGCGAGCGCCGCGCCCGCGGCTGCGCAATATTACCCCGGTTACGGTTCGCCTTATGGCTATCCGGGCTATGGCTACGGCAATGTCGTCGGCTCAATCGTCAACGGCGTGACGGGCGGCTACGGAGCATATGGTGGCTATGGCTACAACGTGCCCGGCGGCAGCCAAGTCGCGGTCAATCAATGCAGCGCAGCGGTGCAGCAGCGCCTCGGCGTTGGCGGGTACGGTTACGGCTATGCCGGCGGCTACGCACGTCCGGTGAGCGTCAATAGCGTCGAGATTCGTAACGGCGGCGGTTACAAGGTCCGCGGCGTCGTTGGCGCCGGCGCATACGGCTATGGCGGCGGCGCCATCGGGTTCAGCTGCCGAACCGACCCGAGAGGTCTTGTGGTCGATGTCGACCTCAACAACGGCTATCGGGGCAATGGCTATTACGGGAACGGTTATGAGGGCTCGAACTATGGCGATCCCTATTCTGCCTACGGTTACCACCGCTACTGAGCCAAACGCCGAACGCTGAACATTTGCGCCGGGCTCCCGCGAGGAGCCCGGCGCATTCCTTTATCCACTCACCAAACTTTACTCTTGGGCGCGGCGTCCGTATCGGCCCGCCATGACGGTCCAGCCCAACCAGTCCATCCTCGTCGTCGACTTCGGAAGCCAGGTTACCCAGCTGATTGCGCGCCGCGTGCGCGAGGCGGGTGTCTATTGCGAGATCGCTCCCTTCAATGCTGCCGAGCAGGCATTCGAACGGCTCCGACCGAGCGGCGTCATATTCTCGGGCGGGCCTGCGTCCGTGACCGAGGCGGAAAGTCCCAGAGCTCCGCAGGTGCTGTTCGACAGCGGCGTTCCGCTCCTCGGGATCTGCTATGGCCAGCAGACACTGCACCAGCAGCTCGGCGGCAAGGTCGTCAGCTCCGATCAGCGCGAATTCGGGCGCGCCTTCATCGAGATCGTTGCTCCTTCAGCGCTGTTCGACGGACTTTGGCATGTCGGCGAGAAACACCAGGTGTGGATGAGCCACGGCGACCGGGTGGAAATGCTCGCTAACGGGTTTGACGTTGTCGCCCGTTCCGAAGGCGCTCCTTATGCGATCGCCACGAACGAAGAGGCCAAACGCTATAGCCTCATGTTCCATCCCGAGGTCATCCACACGCCCGACGGCGGAAAGTTGCTGGCGAATTTCGTCCGTCATGTTTGCGGTTGCACGGGTGACTGGACGATGGCGAGCTTCCGGGATGCAAAGATCGCGGACATCAAGGAGCAAGTCGGAAAAGGGCGGGTGATCTGCGGCTTGTCGGGCGGCGTCGACAGCGCCGTCGCCGCGGTTCTCATTCACGAGGCCATCGGCGACCAGCTGACGTGCGTCTTTGTCGACCACGGACTGATGCGGCTCGGCGAAGCCGAGCAGGTGGTGAGCCTGTTTCGCAACAGCTACAACATCCCGCTCGTCCACGTCGATGCAAGCGCGGATTTCCTCGGCGGGCTCGAGGGCGTCAGCGATCCCGAGAAGAAGCGCAAGTTCATCGGCTCTGAATTCATCAACGTGTTCGAGGCCGAGGCGAAGAAGATCGGCGGCGCCGACTTCCTTGCGCAAGGAACGCTCTATCCCGACGTCATCGAAAGCGTCAGCTTCACCGGCGGTCCGTCGGTCACGATCAAGAGCCACCACAATGTGGGCGGCTTGCCCGAGCGAATGAACATGAAGCTCGTCGAGCCGCTGCGCGAACTATTCAAGGACGAGGTGCGCGAGCTTGGACGCGAACTTGGCCTGCCCGAGGCGTTTGTCGAGCGGCATCCCTTTCCAGGCCCCGGACTTGCGATCCGCATCCCGGGCGAAGTGACGCGCGAGAAGTGCGATATCCTGCGCAAGGCGGACGCGATCTACCTCGAGGAGATCCGCAATGCCGGGCTCTACGATGCGATCTGGCAGGCGTTCGCCGTGCTTCTGCCGGTGCGCACCGTTGGCGTCATGGGCGACTATCGCACCTATGACTATGTCTGCGCGCTTCGCGCAGTGACCAGCGTCGATGGAATGACCGCGGACATCTACCCATTCACGGCTGAATTCCTGAGCCGCGTCGCGACACGGATCGTGAACGAGGTCCAAGGCATCAATCGCGTCGTCTACGACTACACTTCCAAGCCGCCCGGGACGATCGAGTGGGAGTGACGGATCGAGCCGCGGCAAATTCCAAGCGAGCCGAGGATCCGGGGTTAACGGTAACCTTTGGTTTACCATGGGATTGACGATCCCGCCGGTTTGGGCTGTCTCAACGGGACCGCGGTTCAACGTGAGCGTTGTGTGGCATCGATGAAGAAATGGACGATAGCGGCAGCAGCTGTGGGATTGCTCGCAGGCTGCTCGAGGACGCCGCCGGCAAGGATCGCCGAACTATCTGCAACGAAGCCGGTCAACGAGGCCCCTTATCTTTGGACGCTCGGCAACGCGCCCCAGGCGCATAAGGACTTGGTCGCGACGTTTGGCCGTTTGGGCCTCAAGCCCGGCGAATATCTTTGGACGAGCTCGATTCCGGCGGACGGCGAGATTCGTGTCGTCATCGATCGGCTGACGCAGATGGGCTATGTCTATCGCGGCGACAAGCTGATCGGGGCGGCCACGGTTTCAACGGCGAGGCAGGGCCATATCACGCCGCTCGGCGAATGGACGATCCTTGAGAAACGCCCGTTCTATCGCTCGAAGAAATACGACAATGCGCCGATGCCCTGGATGGAGCGGATCGATGAATATGGGATCGCGCTCCACGGCGGCGGGACCCCTGGCTATCCCGAGAGCCATGGCTGCATCCATTTACCGACCAAATTCGCCGAGAAGCTCTACGGCCTCACGAGGATCGGCACCAAGGTCATCATCGAAGGCTGATAGCTGACGGCAGAAACGCGGCCCGGGCGATCCGGACCGCGTTTCCTCGCTCTCCCATTGGGCTCAGGGCCGTGGCCGCGCGCGGCCCTTGAACGTGTTTTCCGAATTGTTGGTGCCAAGCGTCGCCTCTTCGACGGGACTTGGCGTATTCCCTTCTTCGGCAAGTGCACGCTCGTGCGTCAGCTCGAGCTCGCCTGCTTGGGCAATCGCCTCATCATTGCCGCTGCTCGCCTGCTTGCGGCTCCGCCGCCAGTCGCTGAAGTCGCGGTGGAATTGCTGCTCGCGTTCGCGGCAATAGTCGGCATAGTCGCGGTCGAGCTCGCTCATGTGGCGGTCGCGCCAGCTGCGATAATGATCGTCGGGGTTCGCGCTAAGGCGCCGGCCTTCGGAATAATCGCCGAACCCTTCGTTCCGGCGGCGATGGTCATCGCCCTCGTTTCTCCCGAAACCGCGCTCGCGGCCATAGCTCCCGCCGCGAACGCTCCAGCGATCCTCAGCGGGCCACCCGCCCTGGCGCGAACGGTCGCCATCCGACCAGTCGCTGCCGCGACCTTGGAACATCATGCGCCGGTCCTGGCCTCGACCGGTCCAGTCGTCGCCGCCTTGCCAGCCGCGCTCGCGCCACTGCCGGTCGCGACTGCGGTCATGATCGCCGCGGTCGGGATCGATCTCGCCATGCGTTCCGTATCCATCGCCGAGATAGCCATGTGCCATGTCCAAATCCTCCTTCGATCGTGAAATTCGCCCGGCCCTTGGGCGGCGGAGGATCAACGAATAGCCTTGGTGTTCGGGTGCCGCCGCGGCCGTTGAGTTGCCGCCGCTGACCGCAGTCGCGGGTGCGTTCAGCGCGCTTCGTCGGGAGGATAGACGGGGAGCTTCAGAGTCGTGCGCAAGCCCGGCTCGTTATTGTCGAGGATCAACTCCCCTTCGTGGAGATGGGCGATCGACTGTGCGAGCGCGAGGCCGAGGCCCGCGCCTTCGTCGGAGCGGCTGGAATCGAGGCGCCCGAACCGCCGCAACGCTTCCTCGCGACGGTCGAGCGGGATGCCGGGGCCGCGATCCGAGACTTCGATAAGGATGAACTTCTCGCCCGGACGAACGCGCACGTCGATCTCGCCACCGCTCGAGCCGTAGCGGATCGCATTTTCAAGAAGGTTGCTGAGTGCCTGGGCAAGCAGCTGGCGATGGCCAAAGATCGGTGCCGGCCGGGTTCCGCGGTCGATGCGCAGCGACGCGCCGTGCTCGTCGGCAACCGGATCGTACATCTCGGCAAGTTCCGCTGCGAGTTCGCCGACGTCGAACCAGGCAAACTGCTTGCGGCCCGTCAGTGCCTCCGAGCGGCTGATCTCGAGTACAGCCGAGAGGATCCGGATCAGCGCATCGGCATTGCGAACAACGCTGGCCAGCAGTTCCTCCTGTTCGGCAGTATCGGTCGTCTCGGCCGCGGCATGCGCCGCCGCGCGCAGCCGGCTCGCTGGCGAGCGCAGGTCATGCGCGAGCGAATCAGTGAGCAAGCGAAGCTCCTCCATCAAGGCGCTGATGCGGTCGAGCATCGCGTTGATCTGCATTCCGAGGCGGTCGAAGGAATCGCCTGCGCCCGAGAGCGGGACACGCTGCGAAAGGTCGCGGGCGCTGATCCGGTTGGCGACAGCCGCGATATTGCCGATGCGCCGCGAGACATAGTGCGCGAGGATCACGCCGCATAGCAGCCCGAGAAGCCCGGCGACGACAAGCGACAGAAGGAGCGAGCGTTCAAGGGTCGCTCGAAAGGCGAGCCCTTCCCCGACGAGCCGGCCGCTGACCAGCCAGTGCCCGGAAGGCAGGCGACTGACCTGGACCTGCGCCTGGTGCGGGCTCGGCTGCCCGCGCAGCCGAATGACGGAAGTGCGGAAGCCCTCCTGCATCGTTGGCGGAGTCCCCGCGATATTGCCCTCGAGCTCGCGCCCGTCCGCCGCGAACAATGCGACGGCCGTTTGCGGGTCGGCGTAGGCGAGCGTGTCGTCGATTGCCTCGTCAAGCGCCGTCTTGCCGCCGGTGCGGTAGATATCGGTCAGGACTTTCGATTGCTCGGTGACCTGGCGATGGAGGCTGGCGACAGCTTCGTCGTGCGTGCGCACGTAGATGAAGCTGATCACCGCGAGGTTGGAGAGCAGCGCGAGCAGCCCCGCGAGGAGGGCGATGCGAAGCGTGGTTGGCACGTGGCCCGTGTACCGCCTCAGGCGGCGAGCATGTAGCCCGCACCTCTCACGGTATGCAGCAAGGGCTTTTCGAAGCCTTCATCGAGCTTGCGGCGAAGCCGGCTGACATGGACGTCGATGACGTTGGTCCCTGGATCGAAATGATAATCCCAGACCTGTTCAAGGAGCATCGTTCGCGTGACGACGCGTCCCTCGTTACGCGCAAAATATTCAAGGAGAAGATATTCGCGCGGCTTCAAATCAAGCTTCTTGCCGGCGCGCTTCACCGTGCGCGAGAGCGGATCGATCTCGAGATCGCCGACCGTCAAGCGGTGATCGGCGGGGTCGACCCGCGCCTCCCGGCGGCGCAGCAGCGCATTCACGCGCGCAAGCAGCTCGGCAAAGGAGAAGGGCTTCACGAGATAGTCGTCGGATCCGCATTCGAGGCCTTCGATCCGGTCGCCGACGGACGCGAGCGCGGAAAGAATGAGGATCGGGGTCTCGATATGCGCTGCGCGGAGCGCGCGAAGCACCGAAAGGCCGTCGAGCCCGGGAAGCATCCGATCGAGGATGATGAGGTCGAAGCTTCCGTCGGTGGCCCGGAACAGCCCATCCTGGCCGTTGGTAGCCTGCTCGACGCTATGACCTTCCTGGCTCAGTCCTTTCGCGAGATAGGATGCGGTTTCGCGGTCATCCTCCACCAGCAGGATTTTGCGTCCCATCCCAGTAAGCTCCGTCAAGTTCGTTCGAATTGAAGTAGATATAGTGGCTCCGCACGGCGCCGGGAGGGAGTCTTCCCCCAGCGCCGTGCGGAATTCTCGCGCGGCGCTACTTGCCGCTGGTCGAGCTGCTGGTGGAAGCCTTCTTCGTGCTCGTAGAGGCCTTGTTGGATGTCTTGTGGGCCTTGGCGTTGTGCGACTTCGCCTTGTGCGACTTCGCCTTGTGCGACTTTGCCTTGTGCTTTGTCGGCTTGGTCTTGGTGACGGTTGTCTTTGCGGTCGTGGTGTTGCCCTTGGTCGAGACCGTCGTCGTCGCCTTGGTATTGCCGGACTTGGTGGTCACCGTTTTGGTCGACGTCGAGGCTGCTTTCTGAGCAGCGACGGCCGGCGTCGCGACGAGCGCGATTGCTGCGACCGAGCTAATCAACTTTTTCATTCGATTGCCTCCTCGTCCTCGGCAGTTATGCGCCGGACCGTGGCTGATATTGAGGACCCAGTCTCCGCTGTGTTTCACACCCATTAAAGCTTGTTCATCGGCGTTGTTGGCAAAGCGCTTTGCCTCTAGCCAAGCGAGCGGCTAGGGATTGAACGACGAATGATTGCGCAAAAGACCCGATACGCCTTGCGCTCGCTCTTGTTTCTCGCCGAAGAGCAAGGCGGCGCGCCCGTCCAGCTCGCACGGATTGCGGAGACGCAGCGGGTGCCCCCGAAATATCTCGAGCTCATCATGCTCGACCTCAAGAAGGCCGGCTTGGTGAAGAGCGCTCGCGGTCCCAAGGGCGGCTACAAGCTTGCTCGTCCCGCCGAGCAGATTTCGTTCGGCGAGATCGTGCGGACGATGGAAGGTCCCATCGCGCTCGTTTCCTGCGCAAGCGTCAATTATTATGCGCCCTGCGGCGATTGCCACGACGAAGCGACCTGCGCGATCCGCCGCGCCTTCACTGTCCTTCGCGACCAAAGCACCGCCGTCTTGGATTCGATCTCGCTCGCGCAAGGCGCGCAGTGGGAGGAGCGCCTCGGCGCCAGTTGACGGCAAAGTCCGTTGGCCCACCCGCGGCGCGTCGCCTCCGCGCGACGATTCCCGCGCCGGCGCTTGACCGGCTTGCCAAGTGCCATCGACCAAGCCGCACTGGCGGCGGCGCTACCTGCCCGCTAGAAGCCGCTGCCATGTCGACCTTCACCATCGACACGAGCACGAGCCGCGCGACGCCTTCGCCTGTTCCGGGCAAGCGCACGACCGCGCCGTCGATTCGCGCGCGCAAGGTCAGCGACAAGGACAGCTTTCGAACCGAGCAGCCCATCGTCATGCTCACCGCCTACACGATGCGAATGGCGCAGCTGCTCGATCCGCATTGCGACATGCTGCTTGTCGGTGACAGCCTCGGCCAGGTCATTTACGGCCTGCCCTCGACAATTCCGGTAACGCTCGAGATGATGTGCGCGCATGGCGCTGCGGTTGTCCGCGGCAGCTGGCATGCGCTCGTCGCGGTCGACATGCCGTTTGGGAGCTATGAAGCCTCTCCCCAGCAGGCCTTTGAATCGGCTGCGCACATTCTCAAGGAAACCGGCTGCGCCGCCGTCAAGCTCGAGGGCGGGGAAGCAATGGCGCCGACGATCGACTTCCTGACGCACCGCGGCATCCCGGTGGTAGGGCACGTCGGCCTGACGCCGCAGGCAGTTAACGTGCTCGGCGGCTATGGCGCCCGCGGCCGCGAGGACCGCGAGGCCGAAAAGATCGTCGCCGACGCGAAAGCTGTCGCGGACGCCGGCGCCTTCTGCATCGTCGTCGAAGGTGTCCTCGAAGACATTGCGACCAAGGTCGCGCACAGCGTTGCGCCGCCGGTGATCGGCATCGGAGCCTCTGCCGACTGCGACGGCCAGGTGCTGGTGATCGACGACATGCTCGGCATGTTCGAGCGCACGCCGCGCTTTGTTAAGCGCTATGACGATCTTGCGAGCCGGATCGGTGAGGCGGCTCGGACCTATGCGGAGGAAGTGCGCTCGCGCAGTTTCCCGACCTTCGAGCAGACGTACCGGTCCAAGGCTTAGCCTCGATGAGGTGAGGCGCCGCGCCGGTGCGGGCTCTGCACCAGTGCGATGTTCCGACAGTCGACGGGAGTGATCGCCCATCGCGGACCGTTCGGTAATCGATCTTAATGGGCTGAAGGCCTCGCCAAATTCGATCGTTCCTATTCCGCCTTCGACAGGCCGCCGCGCTAACCCCCTCTTTGCCTTTCGCTCCACAGCGGCTAGACGAGCCGCCGCCAGCTTCCATTCATCCCGGGTGGGGAAGGGGAGCGATCGGCAAAGTTTATCCCGACAGAGCGGACTAGGAATCTTTGGCGCAGCCCCCGGACACTACTGAAACTTTCGTTCGCGAGGTCGATGAGAACCTTCGTCGCGACCAGATCCGCGACTTCTTCAAGGAAAGGGGCGGCCTGCTGATCGCGGCGCTTATTCTGTTCCTTGCGGCAAGCGGCGGGTTCATTTGGTACCAGCAGCATCGCCAGCAACTCGCCGAGCAGCATGTCGAGCAGCTCGCGGCGATCTACAAGGATATCGGGGTAGGCAACACCGCCAAGGTGCCGCAGCAGCTCGACGATCTTTCGCAGAGCAGCAGCAAGGCGGTCCGCGCTGGTGCGCTATTCACGCGAGCGGCGTTCGCGCTGCAGCAGAATGACCAGAAGCTTGCGATATCGACCTACCAGAAGATCAGCGACGACGACTCGCTTCCCGATGCCTACCGCAACGCGGCGTTGATCCGCCGCACCGCGCTCGAGTTCGACCAGCTCCAGCCGCAGGACGTGATCGCGCGTTTGCAGCCGCTTGCAAAGCCGGGGAACCCCTGGTTCGGCTCGGCCGGAGAAATGACCGCGCTCGCGCTCATCAAGGAGGGCAAGAAGCGCGAGGCGGGCGAGCTGTTTGCAACCATGGCCAAGGACAAGAGCGTGCCCGACTCGATCCGCAGCCGTTCAATTCAGATCTCCGGAAGCCTTGGTGCGGACGCGAGCGCCGCCCTCGGAACCCAGGCCCAGTAGGAACAGAATGAGCAAATCCAGGAATTTCCGCGTTGCACTGCTGATTGCAGCAGCACTTGCGTCGAGCGGATGCAGCCTCTTCAAGAAAGGCGAAAAGACCAAGACGCCGGTGCTAGGCGAGCGCATTCCGGTGCTGACGTCCTAGAATGACGCGGAGGTGGACCCGGCAACGCAGGCGCTCCCATTCAGCCTGCCGGCGCCCCAGGAAAATAGCTCCTGGACCCAGTCCGGTGGCAACGCGAGCAACTCCATGGGCCATCTCGCGCTCGGCAGCGCGCTCCAGCAGGCTTTCAACGTGCAGGCAGGCCGCGGCAGCAGCCTCACCGCGCGTCTTGCCTCTCCTCCCGTCGTCGCCAATGGGCGGGTCTACACGATCGACACGCTCGGAGCGGTGCGTTCGTTCGACGCACGCACGGGCGCCGCGATCTGGGCCAGCCAGACTCCCGATGTCAGGGGAAGCGAGGCTTCGCTCTACGGCGGCGGCATCGCCTACGACAACGGCCGCATCTATGCATCAAACGGCCTTGGTTATGTCTCGGCGCTGAGCGAGCAGACCGGCGGGATCCTTTGGAAGACACGTCCGGGCGGACCGCTGCGCGGGGCGCCGACTGTCGCCAACGGCGCAATTTACGTGGTCAGCCAGGACAACCAGATCTACTCGCTGAAGGAAGAGGATGGCTCGACCAACTGGTCGCAGGCCGCCTCGCTCGAGATTGCCGGCATTTTCGGCGCCGCATCGCCCGCCGTCGGCCAGGGAACGGTCGTTGCGGGCTTCTCGTCGGGCGAGCTGAACGCCTATCGCTACGAGAACGGACGCCAGGTCTGGCAGGACCAGCTGCAGCGCACCAGCATCAGCACCAGCGTGTCGTCGCTATCCGACATCGACGCTGATCCGGTGATCGACAACGGCCAGGTTTTCGCGATCGGTGCCGGTGGGCGCATGGTCGCGCTCGATCTCGTCTCCGGCCAGCGAATGTGGGAACTTAGCATCGCCGGTCTCGCGACGCCGTGGGTCGCCGGTGACTGGGTGTTTGTCGTGACCAGCGACGACAAGCTGATGTGTATCTATCGCCAGAATGGCCACGTGCGCTGGATCAATCAGCTGCCGCAGTTCCAGAAGCCCAAGTCCAAGAAGGGCGACATCGAATATTCAGGGCCAGTGCTGGCCGGTGGCCACCTCTTCCTGACGGCCGCGAACGGGCTGGTGATCGAGTTTGATCCGGCGACGGGCAATTATGTTTCGCAGTTCGACGTCGGAGGTCACATCAACCTGCCGCCCGTGGTCGCGAACTCGACCTTGTACGTCTACGACGACCAGGCACGGCTTCACGCATACCGCTAGGGAGTCGCGGCGGCGCAATCGCGCTGCTAACGCGCGCACATGCCTCTACCCACTGTGGCGATCGTCGGCAGGCCAAATGTCGGCAAATCTACGCTGTTCAACCGTCTCGTCGGCAAGCGGCTTGCGCTGGTCGACGACCGACCGGGCGTGACCCGCGACCGCCGCGAGGGGGAAGCCAAGCTGCTCGGGCTCGATTTCCGCGTGATCGATACGGCGGGTTTTGAGGACGAGGAGGAACATTCCCTTCCGGGCCGGATGCGGCGGCAGACCGAGGCTGCAGTGCGCGACGCCGACGCAGCCCTGTTTCTCATCGACTCCCGCGAGGGCCCGACGCCGCTGGACGAAGAGATCGGTCGCTGGCTGCGCGCGGAGAGCACACCCGTGATCCTCGTCGCGAACAAGGCCGAAGGGGGCGCGGGCGAATCGGGTATTCTCGACGCGTACCGGCTCGGCCTTGGCGAGCCTGTCGCGATCAGTGCCGAGCATGGGGAGGGAATCGCGGACCTTTTTGACGCGCTGCGCCCGCATGTCGAACTGGAGCAGCTCGAGGAGGAAGAGGAGGAACCGGGCGAGGGGGCGCCTCTCAAATTGGCAATCGTCGGAAGGCCGAATGCAGGCAAGTCGACGCTCGTCAACATGATGGTCGGCGAGGAGAGGATGATCACCGGCCCCGAGGCCGGCATTACCCGCGATTCGATCAGTCTCGACTGGGAGTGGGAAGGCCGGCCCGTACAGCTGGTCGATACCGCGGGCCTTCGCAAGCGAGCAAAGGTCGAGGACAAGCTCGAACGCCTCTCCGCCGCCGACACCAAGCGCGCGCTCGATTACGCCGAGGTGGTCGTCCTCCTCCTCGACGCGACCCGGGGGCTCGAATCGCAGGATCTTCGCATTGCCAACCAGGTGATCGAGGAGGGCCGGGCGCTGATCATCGCCGTGAACAAGTGGGATATTGCCGCGAACGCCTCGTCGCTTTTCAACGGGATCAAGGCCGCGCTTGGCGAGGGTCTGGCGCAGCTTCGCGACGTCCCGCTGCTGACCGTGTCCGCCAAGACCGGCAAGGGTATCGATATGATTTTCAAGGTCGCGTTCGAGCTCCGCGAGGCATGGAGCAAGCGCGTTTCGACAGGCGAACTGAACCGCTGGTTCGAGCGGGCGATCGAGGCCAACCCGCCGCCTGCGCCCAGGGGCAAGCGAATCAAGCTGCGCTATATCACGCAGGTGAAAAGCCGACCGCCGAGCTTCGTCGTGTTCGGCAACCGCCTCGAAGAGCTTCCGGAAAGTTACCGGCGCTATCTCCTCAACGCCATGCGGCGTGATCTTGGTCTTGGTCCAGTTCCACTTCGGCTCGAGTTTCGCGGGCGTTCTAACCCGTTCGACCGGGACCGGCGCTAAGGAGAATTTTACCCTTTTGCCGCTAATCCCTCTTGCGTGGGACCACAGCCGGCGAGCCGGCGCTTGAGGAGCAAGGTGTGACCGACAACGCTCGGGACATCATCGATTGGGTGCATTTCGAGAAGAGCCGTGCGGAGCTCGGGCCGGGTTTCATCCGCATTCTCAGCTACTTCAAGGAAGATGGAGTCAAATCGATCGCCCAGATCGAACAGGCGATGCGCGATCAGAACACGATCGCGCTCGTCATTCCGGCGCATACGCTGAAGGGCGAAAGCCGCCAGCTCGGTGCCGAGCCGCTCGCCAAGATCGCCGAGCTCATCGAGACCACGGCACGATTTTGCGTAGAGACCCATCGCTTCCCCGACGAGCTGGTGCCCGAGGTCGTCGAGCTGCGGCGGCTCTTCGACCAGACCATCGAGCTGTTCGACAAGGCGACGAACCCGCTGGTGAGCCGCAGCGGCACGGTTGGCTTCGGCCGCAAGGCTAACAACCAGAGCTTCGGTCGGATTTAAGCTCGCCTCGGCGCGAGATAGCGCCGAGCCACGAATACGAAGACCGTGCCGACGAGCACGAGATGCGCGAATGCCTGCGTCGCGATGGAAATCATCTTGGGCGGCAAGGGCGTATGAAAGCGTAGCGGAACGACCGCCCAGTTCATCGCGAAATAGGTGACGATCCCATAAGCGGCCGCAGTTCGCCACGGCGTCTCCAGCAATTGCGGCCGGGCGCGCACGAGCAGGACGAAGAGAGTCGCCATGATCGCCATCAGCGCGAAATGGACAAGGAGCCCGAGACATGCGCCGATCGTCCCCATGCCGGTGGCGGCGGGGAAGGGACCCGATGCGACGAACCGCAGCATGTCGGGCACCTTGCGGCCGAAGGCGATCGTCAGGATCGCTGCGAACAATATGTCGAGCGTTCCCGCGATGAGCGTTGCCGAGACGATGGTCTTGCCGGTCGGGCCAATCATCCGCGCTTTTCCCCTGTTGCCGCCGATGCGCGCTTTTGACCGTCGGCAATAGCCAAGATCAAATGGCCGTCGACGGAACAGCCGCCAGCATCGACGAGGCTGATGAGGCCTAGAATTCGGGGGTCAGTTCGCTTCCCATGAGCTTGGGGAAAAAACCCTGATGTGCTTCGCGCAACTCGGCGAGGGTCACCGATTGGGCGCCTCCACGATCGAGAAGATTGAAGACCATCGAGTCGCCGCCGGTGCGTCCGATGGGGATTGCGAACAGCTGGGCGTCATTCGCAATCGCCCGAACCTTGTCGGCATCTCTCGTCGCAACGACATATCGTCCCTGGTCCTCGCCGAAGAGGATTGCGCCGGCATTGGCAATCTCCGGTACGATATCCATGACCATGCCGATGTTCGCGGCAAGCGCCATTTCGGCTAGGGCCACTGCAGCGCCGCCGTCCGAGCAATCATGGACTGCAGTGACGAGGCGCTTGGCGATGAGGCTTCGGATGCATTCACCGGCGCGTTTCTCGGCGGCCAGATCGACCGGGGGCGGGGGACCGTCGCGTCGGCCGTGGCAGACCTCAAGCCAGAGCGACTGGCCAACATGGCTCTTGCTGTGGCCGATAAGGACGAGCTGCTCGCCTTCGGACTTGAAGCCGATGGTTGCGCCATTCTCCCAGTCCTCGAGCAGGCCAACCCCGCCGATTGCGGGTGTGGGGAGGATCGCGAGGCTGCTTCCATCCTCGTTCTTGGTTTCGTTGTAGAGCGAGACGTTGCCGCTCACGATCGGAAAGTCGAGCGCGGTGCAGGCTTCCGCCATGCCTTGAAGACAGCCGACGAACTGCCCCATGATCTCGGGGCGCTGGGGGTTGCCGAAGTTCAGGCAGTTGGTGACCGCGAGCGGCTTCGCGCCGACCGCGCAGAGGTTGCGATAGGCTTCGGCAACCGCCTGCTTGCCGCCCTCGACGGGGTCGGCGAAGCAGTAGCGCGGCGTGCAATCGGTAGTCATCGCCAGCGCCTTCCTTGCGCCGTGAACGCGCACGACCGCAGCATCGCCGCCCGGGCGCTGAACCGTGTCGGCGCCGACCGATTGGTCATATTGCTCCCATATCCAGCGGCGGCTCGCGAGATTGGGAGAGCCCATCAGCTTCAATAGGTCGGCGGCGATGTCGGCGCTCTCGGGAACGTCGGCCAGCGGCCCGGGTGGCTTGGGAATTGCGTAGGGGCGCTCATAGCAGGGAGCCTCGTCCGCTAGCGGCCCGAGCGGGATATCGCAGACCACCTCGCCATTGAACTCGAGCACCATGTGACCGGTGTCGGTCACCTCGCCGATCACCGCGAAGTCCAGTTCCCATTTGCGAAAGATCGCCTCGGCTTGCGCTTCCCGGCCCGGCTTCAGGACCATCAGCATGCGCTCCTGACTTTCGGAGAGCATCATCTCGTAAGGCGTCATGCCTTGCTCGCGGCACGGCACCTTGTTCATGTCGAGGCGGATACCAGCGCCTCCCTTGCTTGCCATTTCCACCGACGAGCTGGTGAGCCCGGCGGCCCCCATGTCCTGGATCGCGACAATGGCGTCGGTCGCCATCAGCTCGAGACAGGCCTCGATCAGCAGCTTCTCGGTGAAGGGGTCGCCGACCTGGACGGTCGGGCGCTTTTCCTCGCTATCTTCGCCGAAGTCGGCGCTCGCCATGGTCGCGCCGTGGATACCGTCGCGTCCGGTCTTCGATCCGACGTAGACAATCGGGTTCCCGAGACCAGTCGCAGCTGAATAGAAAATCTTGTTCGTCTTGGCGACGCCGACGGTCATGGCGTTGACGAGGATATTCCCGTCATAGGCTGCATCGAAATTGACCTCGCCGCCCACGGTCGGCACGCCGACGCAATTGCCATAGCCGCCGATGCCGGCGACGACCCCGGCGACGAGGTGGCGCGTCTTGGGATGGTCGGGGCGACCAAAGCGCAGCGCATTCAAGTTGGCGACGGGACGCGCGCCCATGGTGAAGACGTCGCGAAGGATCCCGCCGACGCCGGTCGCGGCCCCCTGATAGGGCTCGATGTAGGAGGGGTGATTATGGCTCTCCATCTTGAAAATGGCGGCATCGCCATCGCCGATGTCGATCACCCCGGCGTTCTCGCCCGGGCCCTGGATTACCCATGGAGCGCTCGTCGGCAGCTTCTTGAGGTGAACGCGCGAGCTCTTGTAGCTGCAATGTTCAGACCACATGACCGAGAAGATGCCGAGCTCCACGAGGTTCGGCTCGCGCCCGAGGGCCTTGAGGATTCGCTGATATTCATCGTCGCTTAGCCCATGCTCGGCGACCATTTGCGGGGTGATGCGGGGAGCTTCGAGGACGTCCATGCGCGGCGCTCTAGACGCCTCGCCCGCAACCGTCCACGACCCCCCGATACTGACCATCTCCAACCTCGCTGCTGCATGCGGGAGAAAAGCCGAGCGCATCGAGATCCCGAACCCGGCGCGCGGGGATAGTGTCAGGCGTCGTGGCGGAGAAACTTCTCGCCTGAGAAGATGAATGTCTGCGGCCGGCCGTCGATGAAATTGGCAAAGGAGCCGCGCTCCGGCGACCAGATTTCATCGCCAATCCGCCACAGGTTCTCGCCGGCGCGGTTCATCGGGACTTCGGTGCCGAGCCACAGGCGCCCGGCGCGCTCGACGACCTGGGACAAGCCGAACCACGGACTGTCGTTGACGTAGCGACCGGCAAGCTTTGCCAGTTGCGGATCCGATTTCGGCAGCTGCGCGGCGCTGCCGGCGCGCAAGTAGGTCGCCGGTCCCCAGCTTGCCGCGGTGACGCTATCGGCCTTGCGCTCGAACAGCAGGCTGAAGGCACGAAAAGACGGGTGCGTGGTGCGGAAGATCTCGCCGCCCCACGGCTGAAGGGGCGCCGACTGCCCGTTGGCGAGGAGCGTCAGCGGCGTTCCTGCACGGACCTCGAATGAGCCCGTCGGGCCTGCATAGCTCCCGACATAGGCTGCGGCGTTGGCAAGCAGCGGGTCGAGACGGGGCGGCTGCGGCAGCGGCCGGAAAGCTGCCGCATTCGTCAACGCGTCGACGGCAAACTGGGTGAGAAGCTTGGGGCGATATTCGACAAAGGCGCTGATCGAGGCACTCGCAAACGCGCCGACGCCGCTCGCAACGTCGAGATGGAAGGACGAGGAGAAGCTCACCATGCCGCCCGTGTGGTGGAGATACGACCGGCCGCCGCTGGCGACATGCATCAACCCATTGCCGTAGCTCATTGCGCGCTCGTCGCTGGGGACCGCGTGGGTCGCATAGGTCCGCCCGAGCTCCGAAGACAGCCCCAGCCCGCCGCGACCTTGAGCAGCGCCAGCCAGCGAACGGAGCAGGCGGTTCATGTCATCGGCGGTCGACGCGACATTTCCGGCGCCGAAGGTGACGTCGACCCAGGCCGCCGGAGCAAGAGGAACGCCGAGCGCGAATGGGAGCTCGTCGGCCGCCTCATAGCCTTGAGCATAAAGGGCGCGGTCCTGACTAATGATCGCGCCGCGCGAGCGGCGCATCCCGAGCGGCGCGAACAGGCGCTCCTCGACAATTCTTGCCAGAGGCTTTCCGCCGAGGCGTTCGATCAGCTTGCCGAGGATCTCGTAGCCGGTGTTCGAATAATGCCAATGCGCGCCGGGCGCATAAGCGGTCCACAAGCCGCCGTCGGGATAGACCGGGGCATCGCCCGGCAATCCGGCGACATGATCGAGGAGATGCTGGATCTCGATGACGTTGCCCGCAGGCAGTGGGACCGCGGGCAAGAGATCGCTGATGCGATCGGTGAGCCGCAGCCGGCCTTCGGCGACGAACTGGTGGAGCAAAGCCGCGTTCATCAGCTTGCTGATGGAACCGACCTCGAAGAGGGTGTCGGCTGTGATCGGCGTGCGCGCCTCGGGATTGGCATAGCCGAAGTTCATCACGCTAGCGAAGCCGCCGGGCGCGGTGATGCCGAGGGTCATGCCCGGCAGCCGGAAGTGATCGAGATGAGCTTCGCCATAGGCACGGATCGCTGCAACGGCTGCGGCGAATTGCGGCGACTGGGCGAAGGCGGGAAGGCCGAGCTGGCTAGCGAGGGCGAAGCCAAGTGCTCCGCCACCGAACGAACGCCGGCTGATCAACATGGCGACTTAGTTCCGCGGCCGCGGGCAGCGGCCGCGGAAGTCAAGTCGAGGGTCCTCAGGCGTTGCAGCTCTGGGACGCGTGACCAGGAACCGAGATTTTCGCGGAGGACGACGTCGGCGAGCCGTCGACGGAATAGCCGCCCGCTGCAGTCATGGGCTTGCCGGCCTCGGGTGCAGTGACCTGCGTTACGGCGACGGTCTTGCCGGTGTGGACGTTCGCGGACTTGTTGTCCGACAGATAGTCGACCGTGACGACACTGTTGTCGGCGCAGCGGTAGAGCTTCGTCGCAAGGATCGAGGGCGGAAGCTGCACATTCGCATTCGCCGTGACCTTGTTGCCGTCGTCAACGTCGGGACCGGCGACGATCGTGTGGTTTTCCTTGTTGCAGCCGGCTAGCGCCGCGGCCGCAGCAAGCGTGAGGATGAAGGGGGTGCGAGTCATACCTGCCCCTTTGCGGTGTTGGCGTTAACCGTCAAGGGCATGCGCTTGCATATCGTCGACGCGGGGCATAGCTTTGTCGATACTAATGCCCCACCATGCCGGCAGCAGCGCTCAGCGCATCCGCATAGGGTTGACGGGCCTCGCCTTCGCCTTCCTTCTCGTGCTGCTCGGCTCGATCATCAGTCGATCGAGCCAGGACAATGCGACGAACGCAGCGCAGGAAGCAGCTTCAAATGAGCCGAACGAGCCGCTCGCGGAGCTCGGCGTTGCCCCGGGCGCATCAGAGGACAGCACCAACAACAGCATCAACAACAGCACCGCCAAGAAGCAATGAGGCACGCGCGCGCTCGCGCGTCCGTGATTGCCGGCGCGCTTGTGATTGCATCGATCATCGTTGCTCTGCTCGTCGCGCCCTCTCGAACACCCCCGCTGCCTCCCCGCGCGCCCGGCCAGCGGCCTCCGCTGCTCCTGCTGACGAGCCTTCCGCTGCTGTTCGGCGACGGTTTCTCGGTCCAGCAAACCGGTTCGCCGGCGCTGCGAGCATTGCAGAGCCGCTATCGCGTGGTGCCAATCAGCGTTGCCGCGCCAGACGAGCTTGCCAAAGGGAGGCTGCTTTTGATGGCACAACCGCTGGCGCAGCCGGCGGAGGATCTCGTCGCACTCGATCGGTGGGTGCGCCGGGGAGGCCGATTGCTGCTCATGGCCGATCCGATGCTCGAATGGCCGAGCAGTCACCCGCTTGGCGATCCCCTGGCGCCCCCGCCAATGTTCATGGATACGGGGCTGCTTGGCCATTGGGGGTTGCGGCTCGATGCTCCCGATGTGCGTGGAGGAAGAATGGCAAAGCTCGGCGGCTTCGATGTCCTGACGGTCTCGCCAGGGACGCTGGCCGGCTCTTGCCCGATCAGCAATGACCGGCTCGTCGCGCACTGCCGCGTCGGCGCCGGCCGCGCGACGATCGTCGCTGACGCCGATCTCCTCGACGCGCCCGACCTTGGCCCGGGAGCTCGGCGAAACCTCGACGGACTCCTTGCCGAGCTTGCATCGCTCGAGCGTTCGTGATTCGCTAAGCAACAGACTTATCCACAGCCGGGAGAACAGGAAATCCAGCCGCGACAGCGCCGGCTGGAAAAGTCAAAAACCGCGCAAAACCGCCGATTTCCACTAAATCCCATCAAATCCCATAAAATCCCATTGTGTCCCATAAGCTACTGAGTTACCTACAGGGGCTGTAGCGCGGGGGGCTAACCCGTTGATTCGAAGCTGACACGGCGCGTGTGACGACGCGCGTTCGTGAACGCGCCTGCTCGCGCTGCGAACGGGGAGTGTATTGAGCGTGGCGCTAGAGCATCTGTTTCAGGGCAGCGCGCTGAACGCGGTCGACGCAAAGGGCCGCGTTTCCATTCCCTCATTCCTGCGCTCCGTGATCGAACGCCGCGGCGATGCCCGTACCATCGTTCTCGCCAAGCACGATGCCTTTCCGTGCCTTAGCGCCTACGACCCTGGTTATGCGGCGCTGAAGCATGCCAAGCTCGAGCGGCTGCTGGAGAAAGAAGAGACCAGCCCCGACGCGCAGCTCGAATATCAGCAGCGCAACCTCATGGCTTTCGCGGCCACCGAAGAAGTTCCCTACGACAGTTCCGGCCGCATCCTCATGCCCCCGATGATGCGGCGGAAGGGCGAGATCGGCGATCTTGCCCTCTTCCTTGGCACCGGCGAGACGTTCCAGATCTGGAACCCCGAGCGGCTCCTCGAGGACGCGCGCATTCCGCAGGATCTTAAGGACATCGCCCTCTTCCGTCTCGAAGAGCGGAAGGCGTCATGACCAGCACCGGCGCGAAACAGGCCCCACATGTGCCGGTGCTGGTCAATGAAGTGATCGGCGCATTGGCGATCCAGCACCACGATACCGTGGTGGACGGCACTTTCGGAGCGGGCGGGTACACACGCGCCATGCTCGCGGCGGGGGCGGGACGAGTGATCGGCTTTGATCGAGACCCCGAGGCGATCGAAGCTGGAAAATCCCTCGTCCCGGACCCCCGCCTGATCCTCATCGAGGAGCGCTTCAGCCAGATGGACGAGGCGCTCGCCGCGCGCGGCATCAGCGGCGTCGACTGTATCGCTCTCGACATCGGCGTCAGCTCGATGCAGCTCGACCGCGCCGAGCGCGGCTTTTCGTTCCAGGCCGACGGTCCGCTTGACATGCGCATGAGCAAGTCGGGCATGACCGCCGCCGAGTTCCTTAATTCGGCCGACGAGGCCGACATCGCCCGGGTCCTGCGCGACTATGGGGAGGAGCCGCGCGCCCGGGCGATTGCCCGCGCCATCGTTGCCGCCCGGCCGGTCGAACGAACTGCCGAGCTTGCCGCGATCGTGCGGCGCGCGGCGGGTTTCCGCCCGGGACAGAAGAGCGACCCTGCAACCCGCACGTTCCAGGCGATCCGGATCCATCTCAATGCCGAACTCGAAGAGCTCGAAGAGGGCCTCGAGGCTGCCGAGCGTGCGCTCAAGCCCGGCGGACGCCTCGCCATCGTCACTTTTCACAGTCTCGAGGACCGGATCGTGAAACGCTTCTTCCGCGAACGCAGCGGGGGAACGCCCGCCGGTTCGCGCCACCGTCCCGCGCTTGTCGACCCGAACGCACCCACGTTCGAAAAGGTCGCCAAGCCGATTGCCCCGACGGAGCGCGAACTGGCGGCAAATCCGCGTGCGCGATCGGCGCGCCTGCGGAGCGCCGTTCGAACCTCGGCTCCAGCTCGGAAGGGAAGCCTGCAATGAGCGCCAGAAGCTTCGGCTCTCTATTCATGGTGGCCAGCTGCGCCGGCGCGGCGCTAGGTTGCTATCTGGTCTCGCTTCGCGTCGCGTCCGAGCGCGCGGCGCTTGAAAATGTCGAGACCAGGATCGTGCTCGCCCAGCGCGACCTGCGCATGATCCAGACCGAGATCGGGACCCGCGGCCGGCTTTCGCAGCTCGAACGGTGGAATGCCGGCGCATTCTCGATGACGGCACCGGCAGCCAACCAGCTGCTTGGGGGAAGCTTCGAGCTCGCCAAGCTGACCCAGCCGCAGAAGCAGGTCGACTTCAAGGCCCCGATCGTGCTTGCCTCCGCGCCCGCGCCGGAGCCGCGCAAGGCGCCGATCGGCGAACAGGCAGACGACGAATCAGGCGCGCCGGCGGCGATGACCCCGGGCGCGATGCTTCATGAAGCAAGCCTCAAGACCGAGACGCGCGAGGTCCCGGTAAGAACGGTCGTCGCTGGGCCCCAGCCGACCGGGATGAAGTCCGCGGGCAAGCTGGTTACGGCGGCGAAGCCGGCTCAATCGACGCTTGCGGATAAGCCGGGCCTCGCGGCCGCCCACCACCAGCCGGCCAAGGCGCAGCCGGATAGGCCGGCATTGCTCCATGCCGGCCAACCGGCAAAGGCAGGGCAAAAGAAATCCGTGGATAAGCCGGGACTTGCCCCGGCCAAAGCGATGACAAAGCGCGTCGAGATTGCAAAGACCGATCCGCTCGCTCCGCTCCCGGAGAAGCATTCAGGCAGAACCAAGGACGCACCTACCGGCCGATGAACGCTCCGACGCCCGCTCTCGTCGCGCCTCGGCCCGAGCGGCTCCGACTCGTCGGTCAGCGGCGGCAGATGCTCGCCACCATGCATCAGCGGCTGATGTTCGGCATGCTGGTTTATGGCGGGCTGATCGCGCTGATCGCGCTTCGCATTCTCTATCTCGCGGCGTTCGGCGACCATGCCGGGCGCAAGGAAGGCCTGACCGCCTTCATCCCCGATCGCGGCGACGTCCTGGACCGCGACGGCCAGCCGCTCGCAACGACGATCGACGCATGGACGATCGCCGTCCATCCAGCCAAGGTCATCGGCGACAAGCTCGCGCTCGCGCAGAAGCTTGCGCAATTGATGCCCGAACATTCCGCCGACCAATATTTTGCAATGCTTCGGTCCGACAAGCCCTTCTTCTACCTTCGCCGGCGCGCGTCGCCGGAGCTGGTCGAGGCCGTCAATGCGATCGGCGAACCTGGCCTTGCACTCGAGCGCGAGCCTGACCGGCTCTATCCGCAAACCACTCTTGCAGCGCACGTCCTTGGCTTCACGGGCATCGATGGCCACGGCGGCGCCGGGGTCGAGCGCGCCTTCGATGCCGACCTCTCCAATCCCAGCACGCGCGGCAAGCCGCTCGTCCTTTCGATCTCGAGCAAGGTTCAGCAGGCGCTCGAGGCCGAGCTTGGCGACGCGATGCAGCATTTCTCGGCGATCGGCGCTGCGGGCGTGGTCATGGACGTTCACACCGGCGAGATTCTCGCCATGACCTCGATGCCGACGTTCAACCCGAACGCGCCTGGCCAGGGCACTCCCGATCAGATGTTCAATCGAGCGACGCTCGGCGTCTTCGAACTCGGCTCGACGTTCAAGCCCTTCACGCTGGCGATGGCGATGGACTCCGGCCTCGTCTCCGGCCCCAGCCAGATGTACAATTGCCCGCAGGTGCTGCCCGCTTATGGGCACCTTGTTCACGACACGCACCCGTTCGGCCGCCAATGCTCGGTTGCCGAGATCATGATGGAAAGCTCGAACATCGGCATGGCCCAGATTGCCGATCAGGTCGGAACCGAGCGGCAGAAGGCCTGGCTCAAGAAGATGGGATTCCTCGACAAGGTCGAAGTGGAGCTCAAGGAGAAGGGCCGGCCGCTGACGCCTGGCTCGCGCTGGGGTCCGTTCGAAACCATGACAATCGGCTTTGGACAGGGCATCGCCGTTGCGCCGCTCCAGCTGGCGATGGGATATGCGACCCTGTTCGACGGCGGCATCTATCATCCGCCAACGATCCTCAAGATCGGTCCCGGTCACCCGCTGCCCCAAGGGCGACGGGTGTTCACCGCCGACACCAGCTATCGCATGCGTTCGCTGCTGCGGCTGGTTGTCATGAGGGGCACCGGCAAGAAGGCCGATGCGCCAGGTTACCGCATCGGCGGCAAGACCGGCACCGCACAGAAGATTATCAACGGCCACTATAGCCAGTCCATCAACCTCACGAGCTTCGCGGGTGTGTTCCCGATGGACGACCCGCGCTATGTGATCGTTGTGATGCTCGACGAGCCCAAGGCGACTCCCGAAACCTACGGCTTCACGACTGCGGGCTGGAACGTCGCGCCGGTCGTGAGCCGGACCGTCAGCCGCATCGCCCCGATGCTTGGGGTCGCGCCCGATCTAAACCGCGAGCCGAACATGGGCGAGGTGCTTCCCTACGTTCAGGATCCAAAACAAGACACAAAGAAGGACTGAGCGGCTTGAAATTGCGGGACATCGCCGACGTCGATTGCGATTCTGAAGTGACCGGCTTTGCGATCGATGACCGCAAGGTCGCCGCGGGCAGCGTCTTTGGAGCATTCAAGGGCAGCCTGTTCAACGGCGAGGATTTCATTGCCCGCGCCGTCGAGCGCGGCGCCGTCGCCGTCGTCGCGCGGCCCGAGGCGGTCGTTGCCCAAGTGCCCCATCTTGCCGATGCCGATCCAAGGAGGCTGTTCGCCGCGCTCGCCGCGAAATTCTACGCTCCCTATCCGGATACTGTAGTCGCCGTCACTGGCACCAACGGCAAGACATCGACCGTCGAGATGACGCGCCAGATCTGGCGAATGTCGGGTCATCGCTCCGCTTCGATCGGAACGCTTGGCGTGACGACCTCGGACGAGCAGGTGAAGACGGGATTGACGACGCCCGACATCATCACATTCCTCAACAATATGGCGGGGCTGAAGCGAATGGGGATCAGCCATGTCGCCTATGAAGCTTCCAGCCACGGCCTTGACCAGCATCGCTGCGAAGGAGTGCCGCTGAAAGCTGCGGCCTTCACCAACTTCAGCCGCGACCACCTCGATTATCATCACACGATGGATGCCTATTTCGAAGCGAAGATGCGCCTCTTTGAAGTCTTGCTGGAGCCTGGCAAGCCGGCGGTGATCTGGGCCGACGATCCAAGGTCGGCCGAGGTGATCGAGCGCTCGAAGCGCCGCGGCCACGATGTCATGACGGTCGGCCGCAACGGGGAAACGATCCGCCTCGTCGAGCAATCGCCGACCACGCTTGGCCAGGCGCTGGTGCTCGAGCATCGCGGGAAGCCCTATCGTCTCTCGCTACCGCTGATCGGCGCCTACCAGGCATCGAATGTCCTTACAGCCGCCGGGCTGGTGCTCGCGACCGGCGGACAGTGGGACGCGACGTTCACCGCGATGCAGCGCGTCGCGCCCGTCCCCGGCCGGCTCGAGCGCGCGGTCATCAGCCGCACCGGTGTCCCTGTCTACATCGACTATGCCCACACGTCCGACGCGCTCGAGGCCGCAATCTCGGCGCTGAGGCCGCACGTCGAGGGAAGGCTGATCACGGTGTTCGGGGCAGGCGGGGATCGGGACCAGGGCAAGCGGCCCGAGATGGGCAAGGTGGCGACAAAGAGGTCCGACATCGTGATCGTCACCGACGATAATCCAAGGAGCGAGGATCCGGCCCGCATCCGCTCCGAGATCATGGCCGGTGCGCC
>DATIQO010000035.1:0-7632 GCA_035470745.1 Sphingomicrobium sp.
AAGGTTGGTGTTGGCATTGTCGGGGTTCGACACCGCGCCGACCGTCGCCATGCAGTCCGAGCGGATGTAGCGCTGCTCGCCTGAATTCAGCCTGACGATGACCATTCCGCGATCGCGGCCGACGACCTGCACATAAGTACCGGCCGCACGCGCGATCTGGCCGCCCTTGCCGGGCTTGAGCTCGACATTGTGGACGATCGTTCCGACCGGCATCTGGCCGATCTCCATGGCATTGCCCGGCTTCACGTCGACCTTCTTGCCGGCGATCACCTTGTCGCCCGGAGCAAGGCGCTGCGGCGCAAGGATGTAGGTCTGCTCGCCGCCCTCGTAGGTGACGAGCGCGATGAAGGCCGAACGGTTGGGATCATATTCGATCCGCTCGACGGTCGCTGCAACGTCCCAGGTGCGGCGCTTGAAGTCGATATGCCGATACTTCTGCTTGTGGCCGCCCGCGATTCCGCGCGAGGTCACATGGCCCTTGTTGTTGCGGCCGCCGGTCTTGCGCTTGCCTTCGGTCAGCGCCTTGACGGGCTTGCCCTTCCACAGCGCCGACTTGTCGACCAGGATCAGCCCGCGGCGGGCCGACGAGGTCGGATTATATTGCTTGAGAGCCATGGCTTAGATCCCGCTCGTCACGTCGATCATCTGGCTGCCTTCGGCCAGCGTCACGATCGCTTTCTTCACATCCGAGCGACGGTAGGGAGCCCCCTTCCAGCGCTTGGTCTTCCCCTTCGTCACGATCGTATTCACGTTCGCAACCTTGACGTTGAACAGCGCTTCGACCGCCGCCTTGATCTCGGGCTTGGTCGCGCTCGGCGCGACCTTGAACACCACCGAGTTGTGCTCCGACAACATCGTCGACTTCTCGGTGATGTGCGGCGCGAGCACGATATCGTAATGGCGCATTTCCGGCGCCGTTTTTGGCTTCCTAGCCATTGAAGCGGTCCTCCAGCTTCTCGACGGCCGCGCGGGTCAGGACCAGCGTTTCATGCCGCATGATGTCGTAGACGTTGGCGCCGACCGCAGGGAGCAGATTGATGCTCTCGAGGTTCGACGAAGCGCGGGCGAAGCCGACGTTCAATGCGTCGCCATCGATCACCAGCGCGGTCTTGCCGAAGCCGAGCTTGCTCAGCTGCTCCTTCAGCTGCCTCGTCTTGGCCTCGCTGACGTCAAGGCTGTCGAGAACGATGAGGTTGCCCTCCTTCGCCTTCGACGACAGCGCCATCTTGAGACCAAGGACGCGAACCTTCTTGTTGAGGCTCGAGGTGAACACACGGGCGCGGGGACCATGGGCCTTGCCGCCGCCGATGAAGATCGGCGCCTTGCGGTCGCCGTGACGAGCCGTTCCGCCGCCTTTCTGGCGGCCCCACTTCTTGCCGGTCCGCGCAACGTCGCTGCGCTCGCGAGCCGCACGCGCGGGGGCGCGGCGATTGACGAGCTGCCAGGTGACGACGCGGTGAAGGATGTCGGCGCGCGGCTCGACGGCGAAGATCTCGTCGTTGAGCTCGATGTCGCCGCCAGCCTTGGCGTCGAGGGTCTGTACCTTGACCTTCATCGTTAGCCTTCCTTGCTCTCGTCGCTACCGGGCGTCTGTTCGCCCGCCGGAGCTTCCGTGCTCTCATTGGTGTCGGCAGCGGCGCCGGCTTCCTGCTCGGCCGCGATCGCAGCGACTTCCTCGTCGCTCGGCAGCGCCGGGATCTCGTGGACCGCGCCCTCGTCGACCAGGCCGGCGGGAGCATGCTCCTCGACAGGCTGCGGCTGGGCGGTCTCGATGATCGCTGCGGGATAAGGTGCGCTCTCGTGGCGCGGGAGCTTGATCGCGTCGGAAACGGTCAGCCATGCGCCCTTGTGGCCGGGGACCGACCCCTTGACGAAGAGCAGGCCGCGGATCGGATCCGTGCGGACAATCTCGAGATTTTGCTGCGTCCGGTTCCGGGCGCCCATGTGGCCCGCCATCTTCTTGTTCTTGAAGACGCGGCCCGGGTCCTGGCGGTTACCGGTCGAGCCGTGCGAACGGTGCGAGACGGAGACGCCGTGAGTGGCGCGAAGACCGCCGAAGCCCCAGCGCTTCATCGCGCCGGCAAAGCCCTTGCCCTGGGTCACGCCGGCAACGTCGACGAGCTGGCCGGCGACGAAATGCTCGGCGCTGATGCGAGCACCGACGTCGAGGAGCGCATCCTCGGCGACACGGAACTCGACGACCTTCGCCTTGGGCTCGACCTCGGCCTTGCCGAAAGCGGCGCGCTGCGGCTTGGCGACATTCTTCGCCTTGGCCGCGCCTGCGCCAAGCTGGACGGCGGTATAGCCGTCCCGATCCATTTCACGACGGCCGACGACCTGCACATCGTCCAGCTGCAGGACGGTTACCGGCACATGCCGACCGTCCGCCTGGAACAGGCGGGTCATTCCGACCTTCTTCGCGATCACGCCGGTGCGCATGATCCAACTCCTCCACAGAGGCACCTCGCCGATCGAGGTGCGTGCAGCCCAATCAAATGTTTGCGTGCCCCGCCTGGGCTAGTGCTCCCTGACGGGAGCGGCGGGGACGCAGCCCGGAGCTAATCTCCGGCGGTATCACCCTATTTCCGCGAGCCTCTTGGCCCGCGCTGGCCGGTTAAGCCAGCTTAATTTCGACGTCCACGCCAGCGGCGAGGTCGAGCTTCATCAGCGCATCCACCGTCTGGGGTGTCGGCTGGACGATGTCGAGCAGCCGCTTGTACGTCCTCACCTCGAACTGCTCGCGCGACTTCTTGTCGACATGCGGCGAGCGGTTGACGGTGAACTTCTCGATGCGCGTCGGCAGGGGAATGGGTCCGCGGATAAGAGCACCCGTGCGGCGCGCCGTGTCGGCGATGTCGCCAGTCGCCTGATCGAGCACTCGATGATCGAACGCCTTCAGGCGAATCCGGATATTCTGCGTTTCCATGTCCCTACCGATGCGAAAGAGCCAGCGAGCCTCAGCCTGAGCCGAAGCCCGTCCACTAAACCAAACTCAAAAGCGAACCGCGCGACCTGAGTGCCAGAATCGCGCGGTTGGCGCCCTATATTACTTCGTGATGTTCGCGACAACCCCTGCGCCGACCGTGCGGCCGCCTTCGCGAATCGCGAAGCGCAGGCCCTGGTCCATGGCGATCGGGGCGATCAGCTTGACACCGATGTTCACGTTGTCGCCCGGCATCACCATCTCGGTGCCCTCGGGGAGCAGAACCTCACCGGTCACGTCCGTCGTCCGGAAGTAGAACTGCGGACGATAGTTGGCGAAGAACGGCGTGTGACGGCCGCCCTCGTCCTTCGACAGGACGTAGACCTCGGCGCTGAAGTCGGTGTGCGGCGTGATCGAGCCGGGCTTGGCCAGAACCTGGCCGCGCTCGACGTCTTCACGGCCGACGCCGCGGAGCAGCGCACCGATATTGTCGCCCGCCTGGCCTTGGTCGAGCAGCTTGCGGAACATCTCGACGCCCGTGACGACGGTTTTCTGCGTGTCGCGAATGCCGACGATCTCGACTTCATCGCCGACCTTGACGATGCCGGTCTCGACGCGGCCGGTCACGACGGTGCCGCGGCCGGAAATCGAGAACACGTCCTCGATCGGCATCAGGAACGGCTTGTCGAGCGGACGCTCAGGCGTTGGAATCCAGTCGTCGACGGCGTCCATCAGCTTCAGGATGGCGTCGTGGCCGATTTCCTTGTTGCTGTCCTCGAGCGCTGCAAGCGCCGAGCCGGCGACGATCGGAATATTGTCGCCGTCGAAGTCGCGCTTGGAAAGCTCCTCGCGGATCTCGAGCTCGACGAGCTCGAGAAGCTCCGGATCGTCGACCTGGTCTACCTTGTTGAGGAAGACGACCATGGTCGGAACGCCGACCTGCTTGGCAAGCAGGATGTGCTCCTTCGTCTGCGGCATCGGGCCGTCGGCGGCCGACACGACCAGGATCGCGCCGTCCATCTGGGCGGCGCCGGTGATCATGTTCTTCACATAGTCGGCGTGACCCGGGCAATCGACGTGCGCATAGTGGCGCTTGTCGGTCTCATACTCGACGTGCGCGGTCGAGATGGTGATGCCGCGCTCACGCTCTTCCGGAGCCTTGTCGATGTTCGCATAAGCGGTGAACTCGGCCTTGCCGCTCTCGGCAAGAACCTTGGTGATCGCTGCCGTAAGCGACGTCTTGCCATGGTCAACGTGACCGATGGTCCCGATGTTCACGTGCGGCTTCGTCCGCTCGAATTTAGCCTTCGCCATTTTACGCCTCTTCTTCTGGAAAATCGGGCGGCCCGCCCAATGCGAGCGCGCCCATAACTACAAATTTGCGCTTACGCTAGCTTCGCCTTCACTTCGTCGGCGACGTTCTGCGGCACTTCGTCATAATGCGAGAATTGCATCGTGTACTGCGCGCGGCCCTGCGTGAAGGAACGCAACTGGTTCACATAGCCGAACATGTTGGCCAGCGGCACGATTGCCTCGACGACCTGGGCATTGCCGCGGCTGTCGGTGCCCTGGATCTGGCCGCGCCGGCTGTTAATGTCGCCGATGACGTCGCCGAGATAATCCTCAGGCGTCACCACCTCGACCTTCATCATCGGCTCGAGGATCTTGATGCCGGCCTTCTGCGCGGCCTCGCGCATCGCCCCGCGGCCGGTGATCTCGAACGCGAGCGCCGAGGAGTCGACGTCGTGATACTTGCCGTCCAGCAGGTGCACTTCGAAGTCGACGATCGGGAAGCCGATCAGCGATCCCGTCTCGGCGGTCTCCCTCATGCCCTTCTCCACCGACGGGATATATTCGCGGGGGATATTTCCGCCCTTGATCTCGTCGAGGAACTGGAAGCCCGAGCCGCGCTCGCCGGGAACGACCTTGACCTTCACCTCGCCGAACTGGCCGGAGCCGCCCGACTGCTTCTTGTGGGTGTAGGTAAGCTCGATCGGCTTTGCGAGATACTCGCGATAGGCGACCTGCGGCGCACCGACATTCGCCTCGACCTTGAACTCGCGCTTCATGCGATCGACGAGGATCTCGAGGTGGAGCTCGCCCATTCCCTTGATGATCGTCTGGCCCGATTCATGGTCGGTGGTGACGCGGAAGCTCGGGTCCTCGGCCGCGAGACGGTTGAGCGCGATGCCCATCTTCTCCTGGTCGGCCTTGGTCTTGGGCTCCACTGCGACCTCGATGACGGGGTCGGGGAATTCCATCCGCTCGAGCACGATCGGCTTGTTGGGATCGCACAGCGTGTCGCCGGTCGTCGTTTCCTTAAGGCCGGCGATGGCGACGATATCGCCCGCATAAGCGGTGTCGATGTCCTCGCGGTTGTTCGCATGCATGAGGAGCATGCGGCCGATCTTTTCCTTCTTGTCCTTCACCGAATTGGAAACGGTGCCCTTCTCGAGCTTGCCCGAGTAGATGCGCGCGAAGGTGAGCGATCCGACGAAGGGATCGTTCATGATCTTGAACGCGAGCGCCGAGAACGGCGCGTCGTCGGACGCCTGCCGGGTGTCGACCTCGTCGGTGTCCGGCTTCACGCCTTCGACCGGCGGAATGTCGAGCGGGCTCGGCAGATAATCGACGACCGCGTCGAGGAGCGGCTGGACGCCCTTGTTCTTGAACGCCGAGCCGCACAGCACCGGCACGAACGAGAAGTTGAGCGTGCCCTTGCGGATCAGCCTCTTGAGCGTCGCGGTATCGGGCTCGTTGCCCTCGAGATAGGCGACCATGACCTCGTCGTCCTGTTCGACGGCCATCTCGATCAGCTCCTGGCGGGCAGCAGCAGCGGCGTCCGCAAGCTCGGCCGGGATCTCTTCGTAGACGAACTTCGCGCCAAGGCTCTCCTCGAGCCAGATGATGGCGCGGTTCTCGACGAGGTCGACGAGGCCCTTGAACGAGCTCTCGATGCCGATCGGGAGATAAAGCACCGCCGGGCGAGCGCCGAGGCGATCCTTGATCATGCTCACGCACATCTCGAAATTGGCGCCCGTGCGATCGAGCTTGTTGACGAAGCACATGCGCGGAACGCGATACTTCTCGGCCTGCCGCCAAACCGTTTCCGACTGGGGCTCAACGCCGGCAACGCCATCGAAGCAGGCAACCGCGCCGTCGAGCACGCGCAGCGAACGCTCGACCTCGATCGTGAAGTCGACGTGGCCCGGCGTATCGATGATGTTGATCCGGTGCTCTTCGCCCTTGCCCTCGGCGGCGCGCCAGAAGCAGGTCGTCGCCGCGGACGTGATCGTGATCCCGCGCTCCTGCTCCTGCTCCATCCAGTCCATGGTCGCCGTGCCCTCATGGACTTCGCCGATCTTGTAGGACTTGCCGGTGTAATAGAGGATGCGCTCGGTCGTCGTGGTCTTGCCAGCATCGATGTGCGCCATGATGCCGATGTTGCGATAGCGCTCGAGCGGATGGCTGCGGGCCATTTCAATGTCTTCCTTAGCGATGTGGGGAACCGGTTCGTGCCGGCTCCGCCAATGTAGGTACGATTTCTACCAGCGGTAGTGGCTGAAGGCGCGGTTTGCTTCCGCCATGCGGTGCGTGTCCTCGCGCTTCTTCACGGCATTTCCGCGGTTCTGCGAAGCATCCATCAGTTCGCCCGACAGGCGGCCCGACATGGTCTTCTCCGACCGGCTGCGCGCCGCCGAGATCAGCCAGCGGATTGCAAGCGCCTGGGCGCGCTCCGGGCGGACCTCGACCGGCACCTGGTAGGTAGCGCCGCCGACGCGGCGGGAGCGAACCTCGATGCCGGGCTTCACATTGTTGAGTGCGTCATGGAACACGCGCAGCGGATCCTGCTTCATGCGCGTCTCTACATTGTCGAGCGCACCATAGACGATGCCTTCGGCAACCGACTTCTTTCCGTCGAGCATGACGGAGTTCATGAACTTCGAAAGCACGATATCCCCGAACTTCGGATCGGGAAGGATCTCGCGCTTCTCGGGACGACGACGACGAGCCATTGGACTATTCCTTTTCTCTCTTCAGCCTGGTCCGGGACTTCGTTTCGCCCGGGGCTTACTCTGGCCTGATTACTTGGGACGCTTGGCGCCGTATTTCGAACGGCTCTGCCTGCGGTCCTTGACGCCCTGGGTGTCGAGCACGCCGCGAAGCACGTGATAGCGGACGCCCGGAAGGTCGCGCACACGGCCGCCGCGGATCAGCACGACACTGTGCTCCTGGAGGTTGTGGCCCTCGCCGGGGATGTAGCTGATCACTTCGCGCTGGTTGGTGAGGCGGACCTTGGCCACCTTGCGCAGCGCCGAGTTCGGCTTCTTCGGGGTCGTCGTGTACACACGGGTGCAGACGCCGCGCTTCTGCGGGTTCTGCTCCATTGCAGGGACCTTCGACTTGGCCTTCTGCGGTTCGCGACCCTTACGGATCAGCTGGTTAATCGTTGGCATGAAGCCCTTCACCTTTTCTTTGCCGGAAGCCCCGGCGGTTACTTTGCCCAAAGCAAAAGCGTGAAGTCCCGGTGGCCGCACTCCTAAAGAGCAGCTGGCTACCCGGCCTTCACGTCTCGTGAGCAATGTTCAGCTCTTGCCCGCTGCGCGTGAATCACAACGCTCGCGGACGGCCGGCCACATAGCGGTCGTGCCTCCAAGGGTCAACCGCAACCAACGGTTCTGTCACGGAAACGAGGCGTGGTCGCTTAG
>DATIQO010000036.1:0-17717 GCA_035470745.1 Sphingomicrobium sp.
CCGTCGGGAGGATCATGGTGAGCTTTCCATCGTGACAGGTCGATCGACTGGAATTGGCGAAAGCCGAGCGGCGGCTCGGTTCCGTCCAGCAACAGCGGAATGAGCTTGCCGGCATCGCGCCCGTATCCGGCTTCGTCGCGCACCCAGGAGGACCGCACCGACTCCACGGACCACAGGACCAGTACCGCTTCGCAATCCTTGAGCGCGTTCTCGATCTCAGACGAGAAGCTTGCTCCTCCTCCGATATCGTCCTCGTCGCGCCAGACGTCGTGGCCTTGGCGCTCGAGCCACTCAGTGAGGCGCCGGGCCCTTGCCCTATCCTTTCGCGAATAGCTCAGGAAAAGCTTCGCCACGCCCCGCCCCCGTCAGCAGCCAAAGCTGCGCCTTCATCGGTGCGGATGCAAGATTGCTGCGAGGAGATTGCGCATTGATCGAGCGAGCGTCCGCTCGCCTTGCCGTTGCGGACATGATGGGCGTCAAGTCACCGATCAGGAACGTACGTCAGCCTGATCACATTCTCGTCGATCTTATCGCTGGCCGCGAGGCGGAGCGGCGGCGCGGAGCCGCCGAAGAACAGCGTGCCGCGACCAAGCACGATGGGGTGAAGGTAGATCCGATACTCGTCAATAAGGCCAAGATCGGTCAGGCTGTGCGCCAGCTTCGGTCCGCCAATGCCAAGCTCTCCGGGGAGCTCAGCCTTCAGGCGGCGGATCTTGCTCTCGAGATCATTCTCGATGAGCCTGGCGTTAGGCCCGACTGACTTTGACGAGTGCGACACGACCCATTTGGGTTGGCTTCGCCACGCCGCTGCGAAGTCGCGTTCCGCCTCGTCCCACTCGGCGTGATCCGCGTCCCAGTAACGCATGACCTCGTAGAGGCCGCGACCGTAGATGCAGCCCGCCTGGTCCCGCACCTGCCGGGTGAAGTGACTGAAAAGCGCCGGACTTGGCGCAAACGCCATGTGATCGACATAGCCGTCCAGCGACTGGTTCATTCCAAAGACGAGCTTCGCCATGCCGCCAATTCCTCAACCAAGGCTCGCCGGCCAGCCTTGGCTGGGGGCTGCTAGCCACTTCAAGCGAACATTCGCTCAACTGCTGCTAGAATTGCTGGATCCCGCTTATGTTGCCGCAGCTGGATGCGACCCAATGCCCTCGTTCAAGCGAATCCACAGTCATGGTCTTGCCGCCCTGCGTGCTGACCGCGTGAAACGAGGTGATCACGGAAGTGCCGCTCGTGGCGAGGATCTTGCCGCTCTTATATTGCTCGAAGTTCCCGCTCCCTCCTCGGCACTCCGTCACAATCTCAAGCTTGCCGGCCGTGTTCGAGGCGATCGTCCGACTGCAGCCGGTTTCCAAACTGAACACCCTTTGCTCAAAAGTCGCCTGCGAGATGCATTCTCGTTCCCTGCTCGGTTGGGCGATCATTTGGCGTAGTTCCGCCAGGTGCCGAGCGCGTTGCGCTGCCGGAACGCCCGCTAGGACCGCATCCGGAAAGACCGTGTCCCCAGCCACCCTTGCAGCATCGTAAAACTCCCAAAGGCCAGGCTTGATCTGCAGCGCCGAATGCAATTTGGGGGCCGGCTTGGCGGGGAATGAATTTGAGGCCGCCAGAGCCCCTCCAGCGGCCAGCGCAGCAATCACGATGAAGCCAACGCGGGATTGATCCGTCATGTCCCCCCTCCAAGCTGCCCTCGCGGAGAATAACCAAGGTTCGCCACAGCGTCGACGGCCTCGGCTGCCTTACAGTTCCGACGCCTCCAATCTCGATTGCAGATTTGATCGTGCGTGGATGCGCACGTTCCCGGAACCGAGCGGCCGCTCGACGCCGCGGTCACTCAACGTTAGCTCTCGCCCCGATCTGCATCGGGCAGATCGCAATCATCGACTTCCCTGACATAGCTTTAGGCAAGTTCGCGCACCAACAGCCGCTCCCGGCGGGGGGAGGAGAGCTTTACGATCGTTGTTTATGTCCACATATTTATCTATATTGTGGACAGACACTGGAGTTTGATCATGACAAAACCAATGACGTTGAACGTCCGTGTGGGTGGCGCGCTCAGCGAATTTGTTGCTGCCAATGTCGGTGAACATGGCGCGTACGACAATGTCAGTGAGTACGTCCGCGATTTGATCCGTAAGGACAAAAAAGAAACTGAGGATCAAGCATTTGAGCGATTGAAAGCTGAGCTCCAAAGAGCCTTTGCAAGTCCTGACGATGAATTCCGGCACATCAAAGCAGCTGATGTCATCAAACGGAACCGAGCCCGGCGCTCGGCCTCATGAGCGGCTATTCTCTCGGGCCCCACGCGGAGCAACAGCTCGACGAGATTTACGAATATACTGCGATCCAATGGGGCGAAGATCAGGCGGACCGTTACATCGAACTCCTCTTCCAATACTTCTCCGACGTCTCAGCCAAGAACGTAATCTGGCGGGCTGTGCCCGCCCAGTTTGGAGTTAACGGCTATTTCGGAAAATATGAGCACCACTTTGTTTACTGGCGAGTATTAAGCTCGGGCGAAGTGGGCTTCGTCGCTATCCTGCATGAACGCATGCACCAAATCGAGCAAATCCGCGACCTCACCAACCGGCACAAATGAGTCTAAGGGGCGCATCTGCAAGGTCGCATTTCCGCCCGTTGCAGAATTAGGCAAGCCGGCTAGTTGGCTGCCAGCCAGGCATCGCTGCAAAGCAGGATAAGCTCCCTTCTCGCGGCCGGCTCAGTCAGGTGGGCCTCGACGGCATCCCGGTCCTCGGGCGGCAGTCGGCGGATGATTTCGGAGACGCTCCGGCACTGGCCGGATCTGGCCAGCTCAAACGCCCGGTCGATGGCCGATCCCCCAGTCATTGTCCCTCCCTAACGCAAGTAGAATGGATAAACGAAGGGAGGCCTTTCAACCAAGGCAGAGTTTGGCTCTTTTGCTATCGAGCGGTCGTAAATCCCTGGCGTCCGCGACCTCAGACACCCTGGGATAGGCCTGCTGCGCGCTACTTCGCAGCGATATCAGCAAAAATCCGGAGTTTCACCGCCTTCCACGCCGCGAAAAGCTGGGGCAAAGTAGGAGCTAATGCCGTTGAACGCTCAAATGCCGATTCTCCTCGCTGTTGCGGCTGCACAGCAGGCGCCGCACGCACCGATTGAAGGATTGTGGAAGAACCCGATCGGCAGCGCGATCATCGCTGTCGCGCCTTGCGGCAATGCGCTTTGCGGCAAGGTCGTCTGGACCTCTGCGCGTGGACGGCGTGAAGTTGCCAGGACTACTTCCCACGTCGTCGGCACCACCGTCCTTACCGAAGTAAAGCCCAAGGGGAACGGCTGGACAGGAAAGCTCTTTATCCCGGACGACAACATCCACGTTTCGGCCAAGCTGCAGCTGCTTGACGGTCGCAACCTCAGACTGACCGGCTGTGCCGTCATAGGGCTGATTTGCCGCTCGCAAATCTGGACGCGCACGAACGAGCCCCTTCCCGCGTAAGAAAAAGCGCCGCGCGCGCGCCATTCACTCGTCTGAAGGATCAGTCGCGACGAGAACACCGATCCTTGAAAGCTGGTTGACTGTCCGCGTGATCGCATCAAGTTGCGCGTCGATAGTCTTCCGAAGAACTTCGACTTGAATGGCACCTTGCGCCATTCGGATCCCATCCTCGTCGCGCACGACCATCCCCGCCTCCTGCAGGTCCTTCACCTTGCGGCGAACAGTTTCTCTGTTGATTGCGGTAGCGGCCGCGATTGAGCTGAGGTTGACCCTGCTGAGGCGATCCTGCGGCAGTCGCTGCGCTAGTGATAGGAACTGCGGATCGAGCTCGGCTCGGAGCAGCTTTTCGGCACTGATCACGATGATCGCCATCACGATCAAGGTCGATTCGCAATCGAGTACCGTCCCCCTCGTGGCGATCTGAAGCGAGCGCCAGTTCTCCATCAGCCGAAGATTGAGGGCCAGCAGCGAAACGTGCGCGAGGCGGCTCTTCCCTTCAGCCACCACTCGTTCAACGGAAAGAACCATAAGCCTTGGATGTGCTCCACCAAGCGATTGCTGCGCTTACCGTGCTGTCCGGCAGGGATGTGCACATGTTGTGCACTCAGAAGACTGCATTTGCCCCTAATTCAAGCGAAGATCACGTCTGGACGCTCGCGACCGTTGATTTTCGAAGGGGGCAGCTGATGAAAGGCGAAAGGGCCTTGAGCGTGAGCCGCGCACCTTGCGCGCTGGAGGTTTCTCCTGGTGGCTAGGCAAACCGCCGTCAAACCAGCCGCCCCGCTGGCGGTGCAGGGCAAGGTCGCCCGGATGATCCAGTCGCTGAAAAACTCCTTGTTCGTAGACGCCGAACCGGAGCCGGATGAGCCAATGGAGCTCGCTTTTGTCTCCGAGGAAGCTGTCGGACGAGCGATCGACGCCTGGCGGGAACGAAACTCCTATCTGCCGCGCGAACTATTATCGGACCCCGCTTGGGGCATGCTGCTGGAACTTTTGCAAGCCGAGATTCAGGGCCGCCGCGTTTCCTTGCAAAGCCTTTGCAAGGTGTCGGCGGTCCCCGCCACCACGGGCACTCGCTGGCTGAAGGCCTTGGAGCGTCAGGCATTGGTCCTAAGATGGGCTGACCCGCAGCATCCCGATGATGAGATCATCGTACTTTCGCGAAAGGGGAGCTCTGCCTTAAGGCGTTATTTTCACGAGGTCGTGCAGCCGTCCTACCCGTTGAAGCACCATTGATGATTTAACTTGCCCTAGCGCTCCGGTCCCAAGGCGATCTGGTTCGGCTCACCCTCCCTGCTTGAGCTGCGGCCGATCGCCCCGGTAAAGCGCTCCCGTCAACCGCGGTCGCGGAGCATGAACCCTGCTGGGCTGCGTTCCTCGAGCTGCACCTCGTAATCCTCGGCGAGCTCTTCAAGCGAATGACGCAGCTGCTCGTCGCCAAGATTGCGCGCAAGGCGCCTGCAGCGCGCGATTTGTTCCATTAGATCAATACGTTCCAGTTCCATGGGGCACCGATTAAAGATTGCTCCACCCTCGCAAGGCCAACGTTGGCCCTTCGCCCCAAGTTCCCTTCGGAACGGAAGCGAAACGGCGCTGCCATTGCCCGCCAGCCCGGTTCGAGTGAGCCGGATCCTGGCCGGAGCGTCCCTGGCTACTGGACGGCGGCTCGCCGCTCGGCCTGCGCCAGGATCCTCTTCACGTCGTTGATCGGGATTGCAAAGCCAATGCCGACGCTGCCGGCGGACATCTCGCTTTGGCTCGGGCTGAAGAGCGCCGAATTGATACCGATGACATTGCCGTGAAAATCGATGAGCGGCCCGCCCGAATTGCCGGGATTGATCGGGGCATCGGTCTGCAGGAAGCGGCGGCTGTCGCCGCGTCCGAGCGGACGGTCGGTCGCGCTGATGATCCCGCTCGTGACTGTCTGGCCGAGATTGAACGGATTGCCGATCGCCAGGACATAGTCGCCGACTTCGAGCTTGCTGCTGTCGCCGAGCTTGAGGGTCGGAAGATCCTTGGCCTCGATGCGCAAGACGGCAATGTCGAGCTCCGGCGCCAGCACCACGGGATCCGCCGGGAGCTTTCGGCCATCCTTGAGCCCGACCTCGACAGCCTGCGCATTTCGCACGACGTGGAAATTGGTGATGACGAGCCCGCGCTGGCCGTCGACGATCACGCCCGAACCTGCGGCCATGGTCGGCTGGAGAGCGGCGTCCGGAATGCCCAGATAACGCCTGAAGAAAGGATCCTGGAGGAGCGGATTCTGCTCGGCCGGAGACGGCTGGAGAGTGGCGATGTTGACCACTGCGGGCGCAGTCCTCCTGACGAGCGGAGCAAGGCTTGCCTGAGGTGGCGGGGCGAGCACACGCGGCGGGTCGGCCGCGTCCGATCCGATCGGCACCGTTCGCGCAACCAAGCCCCCGATCACCGCTGCAACGAGGATCGAGACGAATAGCAAAAGGAAGGGAATTCGCGAGCTTCCGCGCGGCAGTTCAGCCATCTTACGTTCTTATCCTTCGACCTGTTCACCTTCGGGCGCGCCCCTGCCGAGCTTATCGGGAGCCCGTTCTCCTGCCGGCGTGAACGCGAGGCTCACCGAATTGATGCAATAGCGCTGCCCGGTCGGCGGCGGCCCGTCAGGAAAGACATGGCCCTGGTGCGCGCCGCAACGCGCGCAGACGATTTCCGTCCGGATCATGCCGTGGCTCATGTCGCGGATATATTTGAGATGCCCCTCGGCGAAAGGCTGGGTGAAGCTCGGCCAGCCGGTCCCGCTCTCGAACTTGGTTCCGCCGTGAAACAACGGGAGGCCGCAAAGCCGGCACGTGAATATGCCGGCTCTCTTCTCCTGGAGGAAGACGCCGCAGAAAGGCGCTTCCGTCCCATGTTCCAGAAGGACATGACGTTCCTCGTCGGTGAGGTCCGCGACGAGCTTGTCGAACTGTTCGCTCGTCGGAGGAGTAAGGTCGAATTCGGTTGAGGTGGTCGTGACCATCCGTAAGGCTCCTTCAGTTTGCGTTTAACATGGGGATGCGATGAGGCGCTGTCGATGCGATGGATCCTGGCCTTCATGCTGTTCGCCTTCGCTGCCGCTGCCGGCGCGCAGGCGATCGAAACCCCGTCCGACGCGCTCGCCGAGGACGCGGCCCAATATGCCGGGCAGTTCCACGTCAGCGCCAACGAGGCGCTCCGGCGGCTGAAGGCGCAGCAGGATAGCGTCCCGGCAACCGATGCAATCGCCCGCGAATTTGCAGACCGGCTTGCGGGAATTTCGATCGAGCACTCCCCGGCCTATAGGATCGTTGTGCTCCTTACGGGAACGCAGCCGGTCGGCGAACGGCTCGCTGGAACCGTCCCGATCGTCTTCAGGACCGGTGCGAAAGCGACGCGCGCCGAGGCTGTCGCGGCCATTCGCAGGCACCTCATCGACTTCAGGAGCGAGCTGCCCGGTGCGCGGGGCGCGGGCTACGACCAGCGGACGGGCGAAGTCGTTCTTCTCGTCACGCCGTCCGAAGCGTCGAGTCTTGGCATCGAGGCCATTCGCGCCCGCGCCGAACAGCTGAGCGGCGTCCCCGTCCGTATCGTCCTCAACGAGCTCGACGAGGCCAATATGAGCGTCGATGGCGGGGGAAGGGTCGAAGGGCTCAATCTTCTCACCAGTCGGCGCAATCGCTGTACGAGCGGCTTCGTCGTCACGAACGGCACGATCAACGCAATTACGACAGCGGCCCATTGCCCCGACCAGCTGACCTATATCGATCGCGACGGGACGAGCAGCCCGACGCTTCCGATGATCGGCTCCTGGGGCCTCGGCTACCGCGACGTCCAGATCAACGGCAGCGCGAACTCGCCGGAACCCTTGTTCTATGCCGACCGCGCGGCCGGATCGCTTCGCGCGGTCGACACCTGGCGCAACGCGGCAAGCACGCGTGCCGGCGACTTCCTTTGCCATTATGGAGAAAGCTCGGGCTACAGCTGCGCCACCGTCGAGCTCACCGATTATGCGCCGCCAGGCGAACTTTGTGGCGGCCCCTGCTCGCCGACCTGGATCACCGTCAAAGGCCCAGCATGCGTGCCGGGCGATAGCGGTGGCCCCGTGTTCAGCGGCGATGTCGCCTTCGGGATTGCCAAAGGCATCAACCGCGATGATGCCGGCCGCTGTCTTTTCTATTATTATATGTCGACCGATTACTTGCCCCCGCCATGGCGGCTTTTGACGAGGGCGGACGCTATTTCGCGGAAATCAGGTCGCCCCTGACCTGCGCCGAGCCGGGCACGGGCTCCGCGGGGTCGTTGCCGAGCTTCACGATGCGGTTCTTCTCGTCGACATGGACGACGCGCGGATCAAGCGCGCGCGCTTCGGCATCGGACATAAGCGCATAGCTCATGATGATGACGAGATCGCCGGGATGAACGAGATGAGCGGCAGCGCCGTTGATGCCGATGACCCCGCTGCCGCGCTCGCCGGGGATGACGTAAGTCTCGATGCGGGCGCCGTTGGTGATGTCGACGATTGCGACCTGTTCACCCTCGAGCAGATCGGCAGCTTCCATCAGCGCCGCGTCGAGCGTCACCGAGCCGACATAATCGAGGTCGGCCTGCGTCACCGTCGCGCGGTGGATCTTCGACTTCATCATGATCCGCATCATGGGATCGAAAACTCCCTTCAGATCGCCCGGCTCGCGCCCGAGCGCGGCGCCCGTACTAAATTTGCATCCGTTCGTCGATTATCAATGTTGCGCTGCAATATCGCACTTGCAGCAAGCGGCGCAAATTCCCAACTCTGCGCTTCGCAACGTGGCGAGAATTCCGAACCCTCGTTGTTCGGGTAACGCTAGTTCGTTGATATACAACGACTTTCAATTTTGGCACGACTCTTGCTCGGTATAGAGCAAAACGATTTGCCAATTGGAGTGAGCAATGGAAGCGCAAGAAAATCAGGTCGCCCTCCCCCTTCGGTCGCACACGATCCTGGGCGTCTGCGAGGCAATCGGCGAGGATTTCGGGTTCAACCCGGTCCTCTTGCGCGTCCCGTTTGCGGCCTCCGTGCTCTACAGCCCGCTTTGGGCGGTCGTCGCCTATTTCGCGCTCGGCGCCGTCGTTCTTGGCTCGCGTCTCCTCTTCCCCAAGAAGACCGCGATTGCCGAACAGGCTGAAGTCGAGCCCGTCGCCTTCGACGAGCCGCAGGAGTTTGCGCAGGCGGCCTAGTAGTCGCCGCGCGCTTCTGCTCGTGCCTCGAGGAGGTCGAGCAACGCGCGATGCTGGAGGATCAGCTGCTCGCCGCCAAAGGCGAGGGCGCGCGCCGAGCCGGGGCTCGTTGCTGCGCTGTCGACGATCGCGACCACCGATGCCTCGTCGGGAAGCGACGGCGCGGGCGCTTCGGTGCCCGCACGCGCCGCGGCGCGATCGAGCAGGCGCCGCACCGGCCACCAGTCACAAACCAGGGCAGTTGCAGCGCCAAGCGCGCAACCGGCGCGTTCGGACGTCGCGAGGGTCTCGAGTGCATGGCGTGCAGCGCTAAGGCTCGCTTCGGTCTCCGCAGCGCCTGGAGTACTTGGAAGTGGGCCAACCGCCGCCGTCAGCCTGACGAGGTAGAGGCGCTCGCGCTCGAATGCGTCGGAGGCATGGCCGAGCCAGTCGCGAACAGGTCCGTTCGGGCAGCGCTGGAGGGCAATTTCGATCAAGCCGGGATAATGGCCGTGAACGCTGCACAGCAAGTGCACGGCATCGGCCATGTCGCGCCCTGTATGGCGGCCGGTCCCATCCAGCAGCGCCGCAAGGTGCGGATGACGTGCCAGGCCCTCGCCGGCAACCCGGGCGAGCTGGGCCGCGGCAACGCTGACCGGCTGCTGGTCGACTGACCGGTTAATTGCCATTCCCTTCCCCTCGTCCGAAGCTGCTTGAGGCGAAACCATATCGGGAGGGTCCTAACCCAAGGGCGTAAAGACGAGGTTTATGACCGCGTAAGCTTTCTTAAGGCTCGCCATCATCAATCGTCGCGATACGCCAATTCGTAATTCCCCCACCGGCGCCCCTTGATCCAAAGCGGGACGAAAACATTCTTCACCGGGATGAACTTGTCGCCGAGCTCCATGCGATAGGTTGCAAGCGTTGCAGGCCGCTCGCTCGCAAGGGCGGTCCGCGTCGTGTCGTCGATGAGGATGCGCTTGTTGCGGCAATGTTCGTCGTTCCAGACGGGGTCCGGTCCTTGCGGGTGGCTGCGCTCGGTCAAGTGGGTCGGCAAATAGCCGTTCATGTCGCCGATCGCGGAACCGATGATCCGGCTGTCGCTGCTCTTCACGCGGTCGAGGATCGGGCGCACCAGCCTGTCAGCGGCATCGTTAAAACGAACATCATATTGGACCGGGTTCGACCCCTCGACGATCTTGTAATCGCGGTCGAACACGTCCTCGACCGTAAGCTCGCCTTCGTCGATCGAGCGCTCGATCGCGTTCTTGATCTGGCGGCAGGCGTCCTGGGCCTTGAGGATGAATGGCGTGTCGTCGATCTCGGCGCCCGAATTGGCGAGCGTGTCGAGCATCGTGTTCGACAGCATCTCGAGATGCGTCAGGCGCTTCTCCGCGGTCTTCAGTTCCTGCCCGTTGTCGCGCGCGTCGGCCGCGAAATCGGTAAGACCTGCCTTCACCCGGTCGACGCTCGTCTGGATCATGCTGGTCGAATGGGCGATGCCCTCGGTCTGGCGATCGACCATGCCGACGATCTCGCTTACCTCGCGGACCGTGTCGCTGATCGTGCCAAACCCCGACTGGGCGGCGCGGCTGCGCTCGACGCCGGTCTTGATCTCGGTCGTGACCGCGCTTGCTTCCCTTGTCAGCTCGCCGATCGTCGATGCGATCTGGCTGGTCGCGGCGCGCGTATCGTGCGCGAGCTTCTTCACCTCGGCAGCAACCACCGCAAAGCTGCGCCCGGCATCGCCGGCGCGAGCGGCCTCGATCGTTGCGTTGAGCGCCAGCATGTTGGTCTTGCGGGCAATCGTCTCGATCGTCGATGAGACGGTCTGCACCTGGTTCATCGCCGAGGCGAAGCCCGCCATGCGCTCGCCGAGCTGGACGACGAGCTCGGTCAGCCCCTTGAAACCCTCGATCGTGCCCTCGATCGCTTCGCGGCCCGCATCGAGCTTTGCCTTCGCCTGCTCCGAGAGCAGCCGTGCTTCATCGGTCGAGTCCGAAACGCGCGCCTGGTCGCTCATCAGGCGGGTCGTCACTTCCTCGAGCTGGTCCAGCATCTTGAGATGTTCGCTGATGCGGGTGGCAACGCCCTGGACGTAGCCAGCGACATCGCTGCACTCCATCGACAGCGACCCGCAATCACGCGCAACGGCGCGGATCGCGTTTTCAGTGACTTCCTCGATTCCCGCCGTTGCCATTTCGAAGCCAAGCTCCCGAACAGTTCAGGAACCGAGATACGAAGAACCTCCTACTTCTTCGTTAACCACGCTGGCGATGAACGCGATCAGTAGAGCAGGTAGGTGGCGCGCTCCTCTTCCCAGGCGTGCTCGTCGGGACGGGTCAGGGCATCGAGGTCGCCCGGCTCCGCGGCCTCGTCATCGACCCATTGGCGAAGCAGCGGCGAGCCGTTGATCACGTCGATGGCGAGCTTGTCGAAGACATATTCATAGGGAAAATCCCGCCACAGCTCGTAGCCGGGGTAAAGCCGCCGGATCGCCTTGAAGGCGAGCGCCTGAAGCCGCCAGGGCTTGAATGCCTGGTGATCGTAGAAGGAACCTTCGGCGTGAATGAAGAGCCCGCGGCACATCTCGCCGACATGCTTGTGGAAGGTCGGCTGGAAAGTGACTTCGCGAAGCTTGCAGCCCTCGAGCCAGGCGGGAGCGAGGGCTTCCATTTCAGCAAGGATCCTCAGCGGCTCGAGGTCGGGAGCGCCGAACAGTTCGAGCGCGCGCGTCGTCCCCCGCCCTTCGCTAAGCGTCGTGCCCTCGAGCATGACCGTGCCGGCATAAGCACGGGCCATGTTGAGGTTGGCGGCATTTGGGCTCGGGTTGATCCAGACCCGCTCGGGCGGCCAGCCGAAGCCCGGCCCCTCGGCCGGCCTCCAGCCTTCCATCTCGATCACCCGATAATCGACGTCGAGCTTGAAGTGATCGATGAACCAGCTGCCGAGCTCGCCAAGGGTGAGGCCGTGGCGCATCGGGAGCGGCCCCGCCCCGACGAAGCTTTCCCACCCGGGCCGCAGCGTCAGCCCCTCGACCGGGCGCCCGGCGGGATTTGGCCGATCGAGCACCCACAGGCTCCTGCCATGCTCGGCAGCTGCCTCGAGCATGTAGAGAAGCGTCGTAATGAAGGTGTAGATCCGGCAGCCAAGATCCTGGAGATCAACGAGGATCGTATCGAACGTCCCCATCGACTGGCCGGTGGGTCGGCGGACTTCGCCGTAAAGGCTGAACACCGGAATGCCGTGGACGGGATCGGTGAAATCGTTCGATTCGACCATATTGTCCTGCTTGTCGCCGCGCATGCCATGCTGCGGTCCAAAAGCGGCGGTGAGGTTCACGCCCGCCGCTGCAAGGGCATCGAGGCTATGCGTCAGGTCGCTTGTGACGGATGCCGGATGGGCAAGCAGTGCCACCCGCTTGCCCGCAAGCGGGCGGCGCAAATTCTCGTCTGCGACGAGGCGATCGATACCAAAGAGCGTCATTGGTCGTGGATTAGGGAAGCTGCGCCGCGAAGCAACCGGGAGCGTGGAAATCAGGCTTGTCGCCGGGATGGGCAAGCGCCCAGTAGCTCTTGGTGCCGTCCTTCTCTTCGAGCACCGCCGAGAGCCCGAGCTCCCAATTGGAGTCGGCCGGGACCGCGATCGATGCCCCAAGCGCCCACCAGGTAAGATTATCCTCCATCCGGACATAGGGCGGAGCATCGACTTCGGCGGCTCGCATGTCCTTGCGGTAGCCTGAGAATTCGTACGACGCCCAGTCGCCCGAGGGAGCGAAATTCCACTCCCGATAGGCGTCTTCGCCAAGAGCGCGCAGGAAGACCTCGAAGCAGGTCGTCTTCCAAAGTTCGTCCCTGCGGCGCGGCTCGACCTGCTCGGGAATCACGAAGCGCGAAGCCGGGGCACTGACGCCGAACCAGATGTTGGTGGTGGCGACCGCGGCCAGCGAGGCCGCATGATCAAGGCTCGCCCAGACCTTGAACTGCGGGTCACCGGGCGGCGTTGATGGATGGTGGACGAGATTGAACTGCATCGCGACAGAGTAGCAGCCTGCAGCACTAGACGCTAAGCGGCGCTCATGAGTTCGTTCCGCTCCACCCTCATGCGCCTGCTCGACGAGCGCGGCTATATCCACCAGGTGACCGACGCCGAGGCGCTCGACGCGCTTGCTTCGCGGCAGGTCGTTCCTGGCTATATCGGCTTCGATGCAACCGCGCCGAGCCTTCACGTCGGCAGCCTCCTTGTCATCATGGTGCTGCGGCGGCTCCAGCAGGCCGGTCACAAGCCGATCGTTCTCATGGGCGGCGGCACGACCAAGGTCGGCGACCCCTCCGGTAAGGACGAGAGCCGCAAGCTCCTCAGCGCGGAAACGATCGATGCGAACATTGCCTCGATCCGCCGCGTCTTCGAACGGTTCCTCACCTTCGGCGACGGGCCGACCGACGCCATCCTCGTCAACAATGCGGACTGGCTCGACAGGCTCGAATATATTCCCTTCCTTCGTGATATCGGCCGCCATTTCACTCTCAACCGCATGCTGACGTTCGACAGCGTCCGCCTGCGGCTCGACCGCGAACAGCCGCTGACGTTCCTCGAATTCAATTACATGATCCTCCAGGCCTATGACTTCCTGGAGCTCTCGCGGCGCGTCCACTGCCGCCTCCAGCTCGGCGGCTCGGACCAGTGGGGCAATATCGTCAACGGCATCGAGCTTGCGCGCCGCGCCGACGGGACCGACGTGTTCGGCCTTACGTCACCGCTGATCACCACTTCCGATGGCGCCAAGATGGGCAAGACCGCCGCCGGAGCCGTGTGGCTCGATGGCGACCTTCTTAGTCCATATGATTATTGGCAGTTCTGGCGGAACACGCAGGACGCCGACGTCGGCCGCTTCCTCAAGCTGTTCACCGACCTTCCGCTCGAGGACATCGGCCGCCTCGAGTGCCTCCCGGGCGCGAGGATCAACGATGCAAAGGTCGTGCTCGCAACCGAGGCCACCGCAATGCTGCACGGCCGCGAGGCTGCGCTTGCCGCCGAGGCGACCGCCCGCGAGACCTTTGCCGGCGGCGGGGCCGGCCAGGACCTTCCCACCCTCTCCCTTGGCGAGGGCATGAACATCGCGCACGCGCTGACCGCGCTTGGCTTCACGCCATCCAACAAGGAAGCCAAGCGCAAGATCGCCGAGGGCGCGGTTCGCCTCGACGACGTGACCGTCAACGATCCTGGCTTGATGCTGAGCGGGGGCGACGAGCCCTTGAAGCTCAGCCTTGGTAAGAAAAAGCACGCGCTGCTGCTGAAATAGCCGCCCAGCCGCGGGACGCCTTAAAATGCACGGGGAGGAAGCTGCTCGCCTGCTGGCGACAAAGGGTCAGCTCCTTCGCACGAGAACGACCCCGACGACTACCAGCAACGCCCCGGCGATACGGCCGATGTTGATTGGCTCGCGCGAAAGGCCAAGCGCGCCGACATGGTCGAGGAAGAGCGCCATCGCGATCTGGCCCGCGATGCCGATGGTGATGAGCGCCGCAAGACCGATCCGCGGCGCGGCATAAGCTGCAACCGCGACATAGATCGCGCCGTAGACGCCGCCGAACCACGCGTAAGGCGGGAGCCCGGCAAAATCTTTGGCGGTGGGACGCGACCCGCTCGCAAGCGCGGCGCAAGCCAATGCAATCGTGCCGATCGCGAACGAAATGAGCGCAGCGACGACGGGCGAACCGCCCGCCCTCGAGAGGATCGCATTGGTCGGCGCCTGGAGCGCGATCATCGCGCCGGCAAACAATACCATGACGACAGGAAACAGGATCGTTGGGTTCATTCGTGGTTCCTTAGCCCGACCGGATGAGGTCGACCGCCTGGTCGCGTTCGAAGAGGTAGAGGCAGATCCGCGCCGCCTGCCCCCGCTCCCCCTTGAGGCCGCCATCGCGGTCGAGGAGGAGCTGGGCGTCGCTTTGCGCGATTGGAGCAAGCGTCTCGACGTCCTCGGGCGCCGCGGCGCGGAAGACTTCTTCCCCCGATTGGCGCGTGCCGAGGATCTCGCCGGGCCCCCGCAGCCGAAGGTCCTCCTCGGCAATCCGGAAACCATCGCTGGTTTCGCGCATCAGCGACAGGCGCGCGCGCCCGACCTCGGTCAGATGATCGCCGCGAACGAGCAGGCAAATGCTCTTCTGGGTGCCGCGGCCGACGCGCCCGCGAAGCTGATGGAGCTGGGCAAGACCGAAGCGCTCGGCGCCTTCAATGACCATCAGTGTCGCGTTGGGAACGTCGACGCCGACTTCGATGACGGTCGTTGCGACAAGAACCGCAAGGTCGCCGCTTGCGAACCTCGCCATCACGGCGTCCTTCTCGGGGCCCTTCATCCGTCCGTGGACGAGCCCGATCCGGTCATCGCCGAAGCGCGCCTTGAGCAAGCGCGCCCGCTCCTCGGCGGCGGCGGCGTCGGTTTTCTCGCTTTCCTCGACCAGCGGGCAAACCCAATAGGCCTGCCCGCCACTCTCGATGCGCCGCCCCAACGCGTCGACCACTTCCCCCAGGCGTTCATCGCTCACCACGCGCGTCTCGACCGGCGTTCGGCCGGGCGGCATCTCGTCGATCCGGCTAACGTCCATCTCGCCATATTGCGTCAGCGTCAGGGTTCGAGGGATTGGAGTTGCAGTCATCACGAGAAGGTGCGGCGGATGATCGGCCTTGGATGCAAGGAGCAGCCGCTGCGACACCCCGAAGCGGTGCTGCTCGTCGATGACGGCAAGGCCGAGATTCTTGTAGGCGACCTTCTCCTGGAAGATCGCATGCGTTCCCACGAGAATGTCGATCGAGCCGTCGGCAAGCCCCATGAGCACGCTGTCGCGCGCCCGCCCCTTCTCGCGGCCGGTCAGGATGCCAACGCGCACGCCGATGCTGTCGAGCTGCTTGAGCAAGGTCGAATGATGCTGGCGCGCAAGAATTTCCGTGGGCGCCAAGAGCGCCGCTTGCGCGCCGCTCTCGACGGCCGTCAGCATTGCGGCGAGCGCGACCAGCGTCTTGCCGGAACCAACGTCGCCCTGGAGCAGGCGCAACATCGGCGTCGTCTGGGCCATGTCGCCGCGGATCTCGCGGATGACGCGTCGCTGCGCGCTCGTAAGCTCATAAGGAAGGTCGAGCTTGCGAATGAGCGCGCCGCTGCCGGGGAGCGGGGTCGTCCGGTGCCGCTGCTGCGACTGGCGCAGCAGGAGCAGCGCCAGCTGGTTGGCGAAGATCTCGTCGTAGGCGAGCCGCCGCCGAGCATCTTCGGCCCCCGGTTCGCGGTGGACGATGGCAAGCGAGGTTCGCCAGGCGCTCCAGCACTCGCGCGCGGCAAGCGATGGCTCGATCCACTCGGGAAGCTCGGGCGCTCGCTCTAGCGCTTCGCGCACGAGTTCGCCGAGCCGGCGGTTGCTAAGGCCTTCCGTCAGCGGATAGACGGGTTCGCGGATAAGGGGCGATGGCCCCTTCCCCGGCTCCGAGACCTCGGGATGGATGATCTGCCATTCGTCGCCGTAGCGCTCGAGCTTGCCGGAGACGACGCGCTTCTCACCCCGCGGCAACGTCCGCTTCGCCCAGCCCGGATTGTTGAAATAGACGAGGCTGACGAGGTTGCCGCGATCGTCGCTCGCGATGATCCGTGTCGGGCCGCGCCCCGAGCGGTTTTCCCTGGTCTCGACGGGCGTCAGCTCGAGAATGACATTGGAGCCAATGAGCGAAGCAGTCGCAAAAGGCGCCTTGATTCGTTCGATCGAGCCCGTGGGAAGATGATAAAACAAGTCGACGAGGCGGCCGATGCCGAGCTTCTTCAGCAGCTTGGCAAGCTGCGGGCCAACGCCCTTTAGCGCTTCGATCTCGGTGAAGAGCGGGTTCAGCACTTCAGGCCGCATGCACTTTTCCCTCGCTCCCCTCGACCCTGGTCCTTGTCAGGACGTTACCCTCTTCGGCAGCGCGTCCTAGCTGCAAATCGCCGCAGGAACCCCGCCCGCGACTCAGCGGGACGGCATGCCAATAGCCGCGATGTTCATGACAGGCGCTGCGGCTCTGGCAACGATCGCGGCAAGGCGCGGGGAAGACCGGCATGAGGCGCTGGACAACAATTAGCCCCTCCCCTTCCGCGCGGCCTTTCCTGAGGCGCCGCGCTCACCTACATGGCAAGCATGCCTTCCGATCCGGAACTTAAGCGCCTCGCCTGGCGCGCGCATCATCGCGGCACCAAGGAAGCCGACATGCTGATCGGGGGATTCTTCGATGCGCATCACCAGGCGTGGTCCGCAACAGAGCGCTCCCTCTTTGAAGCAATGCTCGAAGAGCAGGACGTCGACATCATGGCCTGGGCCCACGGAACTGCACAGCCGCCCGAGCGATTCGCCGGGCCGATGACCGATGCGCTCATGAAGCTCGACTATATCGAGATACCGCGATGAGCGAGCCACTGCAGCGCATCGTCGGCGCGAGCCAGCCATTGACCATCGCCGGCGTCCCCACGGGCTTCCTCCCCTGGCTTGCGGCCGACCTTGCGCGCGCTGCCCATGGGACCGGCGGCGGAGGCCGTGCGGTCGCGATCGTCGCCGACGAGGCCGCAATGCGCGCACTCGCCGAGACGGTGCCCTTGTTCGCTCCCGAAGTCGAAGTGCTGACGCTCCCCGGGTGGGATTGCCTTCCCTACGACCGCGCGTCCCCGGCGCTGCGGGTGATGGCGGAGCGGCTGGCGACGCTGAGCGCCCTCCAGGCAAAGCGCGCCAAGCCGCAGGTGCTGGTGGCAACGGCAAGCGCTGCAAACCAGCGCCTGCTGACGCCGTTCCGGATCCGCCAGCTGACGCGCACGATTGCGGCAGGCGAGCGCATCGAACGCGAATCGCTGATCGCGCAGCTCAACGCGCTTGGTTACCAGCGCGCCGACACCGTCGCCGAACATGGCGAATATGCCGTGCGCGGATCGCTGATCGACCTTTATCCCGCGGGCGAGGAGATGGCATTCCGCCTCGATTTCTTCGGCGACGAGATCGACAGCCTCCGCCGCTTCGACCCCACCGACCAGCGCTCGACCGAC
>DATIQO010000037.1:0-2886 GCA_035470745.1 Sphingomicrobium sp.
CTCCTGGATAATCTCGAGATGGAGCAGGCCGAGGAAGCCGCAGCGAAAGCCAAAGCCGAGCGCCGCGCTCGTTTCCATCTCGAAGCTGAACGAGGCGTCGTTGAGGCGCAGCTTGTAGAGGCTGTCGCGGAGCTTCTCGAATTCGGCTGCGTCGACCGGGAACAGGCCGCAAAAAACGACCGGCTGAACTTCCTTGAAGCCCGGCAGCGCCGCAGCGGCGGGCTTCTTGGCGTCGGTGATGGTATCGCCGACGCGTGTTTCCGCGACTTCCTTGATCTGGGCGGTGATAAAGCCGATTTCGCCCGGCCCGAGCTCGCCGAGATGCTCGATCTTTGGCCGGAATACGCCGACCCGGTCGACGAGATGGGTCGTACCGGCCTGCATGAACTTGATCTGCGCGCCTTTCTTCAGGCAGCCATCAATTACTCGAACGAGGATGACGACGCCGAGATAGGGGTCGTACCAGCTATCGACCAGCATGGCCTTGAGGGGAGCAGAGGCGTCGCCTTTGGGAGGCGGGATCTTGTCGACGATCGCCTGCAGGACTTCCTCGATGCCGACGCCGGTCTTCGCACTCGCGAAGACCGCACCGGAGGCGTCGAGACCGATGATTTCCTCAATCTCCTGGCGCACTCCCTCCGGGTCTGCGGCGGGAAGGTCGATCTTGTTGATCACGGGGACGATCTCGTGATCGTGCTCGATCGACTGGTAGACGTTTGCGAGCGTCTGGGCTTCGACGCCTTGCGCGGCGTCGACGACGAGCAGCGCGCCCTCGCAGGCCGCTAGGCTCCTTGAAACCTCGTAGGCGAAGTCGACGTGCCCCGGGGTATCCATGAGATTGAGCTCGTAACCCTTCCATTCGAGCCTTACGGTCTGGGCCTTGATCGTGATTCCACGCTCGCGCTCGATGTCCATGTTGTCGAGCACTTGGGCCTGCATCTCGCGCTCGCTCAAGCCTCCGCAAGCCTGGATTAGCCGGTCGGCAAGCGTCGACTTCCCATGATCGATATGGGCGATGATCGAAAAATTCCGGATTCGCTCGATTTTCTGCATTTCGTCGCGGGCTATAGTCGCTGGTGACCCGGGAGCAATGGACGGTCGGCTCCAGCGGTAGCGCGACCGCTCGTCGATGAGAGCGCGCTTTTGGCTTCGTCCGCTTCCGACTCAGATCCAAGGCTGGTAAAAGCGAGCGTCGTCAAAGGGGACTTCAAACATGACCGGCCATGTCGCCAATCGGAAGTTCGTCGTGAAGCTGTGCGGCCTGCCCAGTGCCGGCGGGGCCGCTGCAGGCCTGATGTCATCCTATGTGACGCACGCATTTGACGAGGCTTTCAGCAGGCAGTTTAAGTTAACATGGAGCGGCCGCGTCTAGCGGTCATTTCGAGGGGGGGCTGGGATGAACAATTTTCGCGTGCTGGCCGCGAGCGTGAGCGCGGCCGTGTTGATTGGGGCGGCACCGAAAAGTGGCACCGCGCCGCCGCCGCCGATTGCAAATTATTGGATGGATGTTGCGACGCAGAGCGGGATGGGCGCGGGAATGGCTGGTGGCGGCCGCCCGAGCATGGGCCAGATCATGTCGATGATGAATGGAGGCGGCGGCGAAGCGATCCGAACGCTCGTCCTCCGGCTCGCGTCGAAGGGCAAGCCGGCAGGATCGCCACAGGCGGACCATTTCATCCCGGCGGGGCTGCAGATGGGTGAGAGCCTGCCACTCCTAACTCCTGTCCGCGAAGAAGCGCCCGAGCCGACCCCGGGCATTCCCTCGCAGTGGCAGCGGCCCAAGGGACGCATGCTGATCTACTGGGGCTGCGGTGAGCATGTGAGCGCCGGGCAACCGACAATCATCGACTTCTCGAAGATTGCGCCGGGACAAGTGCCACCGGGGATGGCGGCGATGGCGAGCATGGCGCATGTTCAAGCTGGGCCGAGCACTGCGCCGGGTTTCGGCCGCTGGCCGAACGAGCGCGACGGCCGCCAAGTGCCCGCCGGCGCGTCGCTGGTCGGAGCACATAGGGTGCAGGCCAATTATGCGCCGCCGATTTCCTTCAGCCTTGGAGCGGACCAGGACTTCATGCCGGCGCTCGGGCTCCACGATGCGGGAGCTCTGCCGTCGGGTGCATCGCGTCTCATGTGGCAGCCGGCGTCGAGCGCGACGGGCTATGCCCTCTCGATGTTCGGCGCGAACGGCAATGGCGATGTCGTCATGTGGAGCTCGGCGAAATCGGCCCAGATGCCCGCGATGGACTATCTTGCTCCTGGCGAAGTCAAGCGGCTGGTTGGATCGGGGTCGGTACTTCCGCCGTCGGCTAACGAATGCGTGCTGCCCGCAGAAGTCGCTGCCGCCGTTCCGATGGGGATGGTGATGATGATCGGCTATGGCCCGGAAGCGAACTTCACCGATAATCCGAAGATGCCGAAGTGGTCGACCAAGGTTCGCTATAAAACGACCGCGTCGCTCATGCGTGGCATGCCGGGGATGGGCGGCTATGCGGGCGCCGAGAACAATGCGCAGCAGGCTCAGCAGCAACAGCAGCAGCAGCAGCCGAAGAAACGGCGAGGTCTTGGCATTGGCGATCTAATCGGCGCAATCCCCCATTAGGAGGCCCACTCCGGGGGTTTGCGCGAAGGCGTGAACTCGTAGCGCGGCGCGTCGCGCGTCAGCCTCTGCCCTCAAGGGCAGCGGCTGCTTCGTCGACCAACTCCTGGATAATCGCTCCGACCGGTTCCTCGCGGGTGACCATGCCGACCGACTGGCCAGCCATGACCGAGCCGGTTTCGACGTCTCCGTCGATCACTGCGCGCCGCAAGGCGCCCGCCCAATAATGCTCGATCTGGAGCTGTGCCTCAGCCATTTCCAGCTCTCCCTGATCGAGCAGGTCGGCAATT
>DATIQO010000038.1:0-8245 GCA_035470745.1 Sphingomicrobium sp.
GGCCTTTCCCGAGCGTCACGATATCAGGGACGACGCCGTCCTGTTCGCAAGCGAGGAACGTGCCCGTCCTTCCCGAGCCCGCCATCACTTCATCGAGGATGAGGAGGAGCCCGTAGCGATCGCAGATCTTGCGAATATGCTTCAGGTAAGCCCCGGCGGGAGGGACGGCGCCGCTCGTTGCACCAACGACGGTTTCGGCGAGGAAGGCGATGACGCTTTGAGGCCCGAGGCGAAGGATTTCCTCTTCGAGCGATTTGGCGGCGCGCTGGCCATAGTCCTCAGCGCTTTCGCCTGGCCGAGCGAAACGATATTCAAAACAGGGATCGATGAGCGAGGCCTCGACGAGGAGCGGCTCATAAGGAGCGCGCCGCCAGGCGTTTCCGCCCGCGCCGAGTGCTCCCAGCGTATTGCCGTGATAGCTTAGCTTGCGGGCAATGATCCGGGTTCGCCCCGCCTCGCCCCGTTCCAAATGATATTGGCGCGCGAGCTTCAGCGCCGCCTCGATCGCCTCGGAGCCGCTGTTGGTGAACCAGACCCGGTCGAGCGCGCCCGGCGACCTCTCGGCGATCAGCGAAGCGAGTTCTTCGGCGGCTTCCGATGTAAAGAAGCCGGTGTGCGCATATTCGAGGCGCGCGGCTTGCTCGGCAATGGCGGCAACGATCTCGGGGCGGGCATGGCCGAGGCAGGAAACCGCGGCGCCTCCGCATGCATCGACATAGCGGCGGCCATCCGCGTCGATGAGGAAGATCCCTTCTCCCCGAACAGCGACGGGCGGGGTTGCAAGGGTCGACCGGTGAAGGACATGGCCGGCATTCATTACGTCACTCTAACGTCCGTCGCGGCCGCTTCAACGCAATCCTCGCGCGGCCCTCGTCGCCTCCCCGCATCTTCCATCGGGATATCTCCCGATGGCTTTTCAAGGCGCGCCCGACACTCTTTGTCCGATGCGACGGATTTCACTGCGAACCTTGGCGGGCGACCTCAGCCGCCTCGCGATGCTCGCGCTCGCAATGTCGATCTGTCCTTCCGCGCTCGCCGCAGCGCAGCTGCCTCCCGAGGCGCGGACCATGTTGACCGAGGCCTATCCCAAGGAGCGACCGACGATCGTCAATGTCCTCAAGCGCCTCTACCCGCAATCGAGCGAGGAGATCGACCGGCTCGTCCGCCAGATCGACGAGCAGAAGAAGGCCAAGGTCGAACAGATGGGCCTCATCAAGGGCCTTCGCGGCGAAGTCGCCGTCGGCGGCTCTTATTCCACCGGCAACACCAGGGAATGGGGTGCAAGCGGCACGGTCGCGCTGCGCCGCGAAGGCAAAAGGTGGGTTCATTCGCTCGACCTTGCGGCGGACCTGAAGACCGAAGACGGCGAACGAACAGCCGAGAGAATTGCCGTGAACTATCTTCTGCGGCGCAACTTCGAGGGATCGAAATGGTTCGCGGCAGCCGGGTTGCGCTACGAACGCGACCCGTTCGCAGGCTTCTCGCGCCGGTTCGGGCAATTCGTGGGCGGTGGCTACCAGATCGCAAATAGCAGCCGCCTCAAATGGGACGTGATGGCGGGCCCGGGATTTCGCCAGGCGCGCTCGGTCGATGAAGCGAGCGACAACCAGTTTGGGCTCTACGCGCGAACGACCCTTGGCTGGCAATTGAACGACACGCTGAGATTCGGCGAGGACCTCAGCGCTGCAATCGGCCGCGGCAACGACACCTACCTCTCGACGACATCGCTGACGAGCGACATCTACGGAGGATTTACACTGCGACTGTCGTTCCTCGCCGATGTCGAAACAATGCCTCCCGACCATCGCAGGAAGCTCGACACTTACAGCAGGGCAAGCGTCGTCTACGTCTTCCAGCCTCACTGATCGTTGGACGCGACATGCAGCAACACTCCATCGGGACTTTCCCGAATGGCGCTCGACTTTCGTTCATTCGATTAGCGGTGGCGTGCGAGGCGAAGTTCGTCTCGCCCTGTTCATTGCGAAAGGTCCAAGACGTGGCTCGTTCGTCGCTCTTCTATTCCGCTCTTGCTGCAACTGTCTTTGTCGGCATTGCCGCCGCCCAGCCCGCATCCGCGAGCCCGCCGGCGAATTGGGACGGGCTGGTCCAGGTCCGCGCGAAGAACGTCGATCTTCTCTATTTGCGACCGGGGAGCGATTTTCGTTCGTACAAGGCGATCATCCTCGACCCGACCGAAATCGCCTTCGACAAGAATTGGAAGAAGGACATGAACCGCTCGCGCCCGGGCTTGTCGCGGATCTCCGACGCCGATGTCCGCGGCGCGATTGACGAAGCCCAAGGCAAGCTGAGGGCAATTTTCGAGAAAAGATTCAGCGAAACCGGCTTCCCGATCGTCTCCGCGCCCGCCGAAAATGCGCTGAGGGTCTTTGTCGGCGTCGCGAACGTCCAGGTTGACGCGCCCGACGTGACGTCGGCGGGACGCAGCCGGGTTTATTCCCGCCAGGCTGGACGTGCGACGCTCGTCATCGAGGTCCGCGATTCGCTCAGCGGAGAGCTGCTCGGCCGTGCGGTCGATCATGGCGTTGCCGGCGACAATCTGATGAGCTGGCGAACCTCGACGAGCAATTGGGCCGATTTTGAACAGATGTTCGATGAGTGGGCGAGGATCAGCGCGAAAGGCTTCCAGCGGCTCCTGGCCTCGCCTCCGCCGGTCGCCGCGCAATGACATCGTTGCGCGATCGCTCGGAAAGAGGTTCCCTGCGAAGTCCAGCCTCGAGCTATCGCCCGGTCGCGGCCCCGTGCCGGCCATCGAACGCCAAGGGGTCCTGACGGACGTTTCGCCACTAAGGCCAAACCCGTAGGTATCTTATGCGCAAGATCTGCGGGCAGACCCTTAGTTACCGCCCAGCCGCCGCTGCACCATAGTCCCGGTCAAGTGGTTCGAACCGGGGGGTTTAATGATCAGGGCGCTACTTCTTGCCTCGGCAATCATGGTCGGGGCGCCGGCTTTCGCGGCCGAGGCAAACGGAGCTTCAGGCGCAGCGGCGCAGGACACGTCGGTCAGGCCCCTGACGGCGGAAGAGCGCGCGCAGGCGATGCAGGAACTGCAGGACCTTCGCGCACGCATGACGCGGCTCGAAAATGTCCTTGGCGTTCCGAGCAGCGCGCCGCTTCCGCCGCCCGTGCCGGTGCCGCCTTCCCAGGCGAGCGCCAAGGGCGACCATAACCTCGAGCTCTACGGCTTCCTCCAGACCGACGCGATCCAGGACTTCAACCGCGTCAATCCCGCCTGGGACGCGACGCTTCGGCCTTCGCGCATCCCAACGACCCGAGGCCAGTTCGGAAGCGATGGTCAGACGATCTTCAGCGTTCGCCAGTCGCGCCTTGGCGTCAAGGCGACCGGCTCGCTTGCCGGCAAGCCCTACGAAGCCAAGTTCGAGTTCGACCTCTTCGGCGTCGGCGTCGACGAAGGCCAGACGACGATGCGGGTTCGCCACATGTACGCGAGCTGGGGTCCCTTCCTCCTTGGCCAGACCAACAGCCTGTTCATGGACGGCGACCTCTTTCCCAACACCATCGATTATTGGGGTCCTGCCGGAATGGTCTTCCTGCGCAACCCGCAGGTTCGCTGGACCTTCGTGAACGGCAAAGGCTGGAAGGCGGCGGTCGCCCTCGAGCATCCCGGCAATGACATCGACAAGGGCAATCTGCGCTTCATCGATGAAAATATCGCCTCGAGCATCCAGAACGATGAGAAGCTTCCCGATGCGACGGCGCAAGTGCGCTACGCGGGCGATTGGGGCCACGTCCAGTTGTCGGGAATCCTTCGCCGGGTCGGCTACGACACCGTCGGTACCGTCGGCAACGAGCCCAAGGGACACAAGACAGGTTGGGGCCTCAACCTCGGCACGTCCGTCAACGTGGCATTCGCGACCGCTCGTCTCGGCGCCGTCTACGGCCGCGGGATCGCGAGCTACATGAACGATGGCGGGATGGACATGGCGCCAAACGTGGCGGTGATCCAGGAGCCCGGAAGCCTCGTCCTCGTGCCGAGCGCGGAAGCGGTGAAGCTGTTCGGCTGGACCAGTTACATCGACCTCAACTGGTCGAAGCGGTGGACTTCCTCGATCGGCTACAGCTTCGACAAGGTCGACAATACGAACTTCCAGGCGGCTAGCGCCTTCCACAAGGGCCAGTACGCGTCGGTCAACCTGCTGTGGCACCCGGCAAGCGGCGTGTTCACGGGCGGCGAGCTCCTCTGGGGCAAGCGCACCGACAATGACGGCAAGACCGGCAAGGACCTCCGCTTCCAATATAGTTTCCACTGGGACTTCTCGAGCAAGAACCTGTGGAGCCTGTTCGACTGACGCGAATTTCCAAGGAGCCACGACGATGATTGATCTCAATTTCTCGCGTCGAGGAATGATGGGCGCCCTCATTGCGGGCGCCGCGGTGAGCGCGGTGGATCTCGGCTTTCCCGGCGCGGCCTTCGCTGCGCCCCCGCTTTCCGGGTCGCGCATCGATGCCGCGCTGAACGATGCCTACACGAGGTACAAGGGCCTCAATGAAGGGAAGAACGCCGATTATATTCCAGCGCTCGCGCAGGTCCCCTCGGCCTATTTCGGGATCGCCATGTGCACGCGCGACGGCAAGGTCCACGAGGTCGGCGATACCAAGCAGCTGTTTTCGATCCAGTCGATCTCGAAGGTCTTCACCGCTGCCCTCGTCATGCAGGAATCGGGCAACGACAAGCTCGAGCAAACGGTCGGCGTCGATGCGACCGGCCAGGTGTTCAACTCCATCAACGCCATCGAGCAGTACAAGGGCGAGGAACAAAATCCCTTCGTCAATCCCGGCGCGATCGCGACCGTGGGCAACGTCAAGGGCGCCAATCCCGACGAGATCTGGAAGAAGATCATCCAGATCCATTCGGACTTCGCCGGCCGCCCGCTCGAGGTAAACCAGCCGGTCTACAAGTCAGAGAGCGATACCAACCAGCGCAACCGCGCGATCGGCATGCTGATGTCGGCCTATGGCCGCTTCCCGATGGACCCGGCCGTCGCGGTCGACCTCTACACGAGACAATGCTCTATCAATGTCTCGGCGCATGACCTTGCGGTCATGGGTGCGACTCTTGCCTTTGGCGGGCGCAATCCGGTCACGCACAAGCAGGTGATCGATGCGAGCCACGTGCCGGGGCTCCTTGCAATCATGTCGACGGCCGGAATGTACGACGACAGCGGCAAGTGGCTCTATCACACCGGCCTTCCCACCAAGAGCGGTGTCGGCGGCGGGTTGGTCGCTGTCGCTCCGGGCATGGCCGGCATCGGGACGTTCGCACCGCCGCTCGATGCGGCCGGCAACAGCGTCCGGGGACAGCGCGCGATCACCGATATCGCAGGCGCACTCAATCTCAATCCCTACGCACAGTTCGGCTGAGGAACCAGGCCGTGCGCCGTTTAGCGTATGTAACCGCGTGCCTCGTCGCGCTCTGCGGTTCTTGTCCCCTTCAGGCAGCACAGCCGCCGGCACGAAGTGACGGCCCCTATCTTTTCGACGACGCCCATTTCCACCTCACCAACTATGTCCAGAAGGGTCTCACCGCGAAGCAATATGTCGCGATGATGGGGACCAAGGTGAAGCGCTCGACGATGTTCGGGATCCCGCTTCAGCAGATGTGGAGCTATTCGAACTCGGGCGACTTTGCCCCGACCTACTATCTCCAGACCGACGCCCCGCTTTATTATTATTCCTTCACCGACGCGGTGATCGCCAGCGAATATCTGTCGCTGCCGCCGGCGGATCGCGCCCGCCTCGACCCCATGATCACGGGCTTCAATCCCGCCGACATGTACGCGGTCGACCATATCGAGCGCGTCCTCAAGATGTATCCCGGCGTCTTCAGCGGGATCGGCGAATTCTCGATCCACAAGGAGTTCGTGTCGAGCAAGGTCGCAGGGGAAGTTGCGACCCTCCCCAATCCCGCATTGGACCGCATCCTCGATCTTGCCGGAAGCGTCGGCCTGGCGGTCATCTTTCACAACGACATCGACATGCCTTTCACGAAGGGGACGTCGCTTCCGATCTACTATACGCAGATGCTCGACCTCCTCGCGCGTCACCCGACGACGACGGTGATCTGGGCGCACACGGGATTGGGCAGGGTCGTCCAGCCGACCGGCGCTGCGACGGTTGAAGCGAACGAACGCGCGCCGACCCATATCGCGCTCATCGAACGCATCCTTGCCGATCCCAAGTTCGCGAACGTCTATTTCGATATCAGCTGGGACGAGCTTGCCAAATATGCCGTCGCCAACCCGGACGTGATCGCGCGAACCGCGGCGCTGTTCGACAAATATCCCGATCGTTTCCTGTTCGGGACCGACAATGTCGCGCCGACCAGCATCGATGCCAATGTCCGCGTCTTCCACCTCTGGGACCCGGTCTTCGCGAAGGTCCGTCCGGCAACGAAGCAGGCAATCCTGTTCGGCAATTACGAGCGCATCTTCGATGCGGCGCGCGTCCACGTTCGCGAGTGGGAGAAATCCAATGTCCGCTAGGCGTATCCTTCTCGCCGCGATCGCTGCCGCGGCGGCGCTTCCCGCGCCTGCCTTTGCGCAAGACGCAGGTTCGCTCCCGCTCCCGGGCGAACAGAAAGCCGATGCCGCGGATCAGTCGAAGCAGCCGAACCAGAATGTCTCGCCTCTCGACCAGCTCAAGATGCTGCAGGCCGAAAGACAGGACATGCAACGCCGGATGGAGGATTTCGACGCGCGCATCGACGCGCTCGAATCAAAGCTTGGCGTTGCAACCGCGCCAAGGCCGGCAACGTCACCGGCAGCAGTAGCCTCAGCTCCTGTTCCTGTTCCCGTTCCCGTGCCTTCCCCTTCGCTCTCGCCCGAGGAGCAGGCGGCAGCGGCTGCGCCGGCAAAGAATTCGTTCGATGCCTTCCTCAAGAAAAACACGCTTGCCGGGACCTTCAAGGACGATACCGGCTGGGTGCTCGTCGATTCAAGCAATGCGACCGAATATCTCGGCCTCATGACCTACGCGCGTTACCTCAACCAGAACGCGCTCGACTCAAGTTACACCGACAGCTTTGGCCGGGTGATCCCCATCCATCTTCGCAACGAAGTCCAGCTCTACAAGGTCAGCCTGCAGTTCAAGGGCTGGCTGTTCTCGCCGCGCTTCACCCACCTCATCTTCATCTGGACCAACAACGCCAACCAGGGCGAGCCCGCACAGGTCGCGATCGCCGGGTTCCTTCGCTACAAGTTCGCCAACTGGCTCACCGTCAGCGCCGGCATCATGCCGCTGCCGACGACGCGCAGCACCAACTATAATTTTCCCAAATGGCTGCGCCACGACAACCGCCTGATGGCGGACGAATTCTACCGCGGCTCGTATACGAGCGGCATCGATGCCCTTGGACAGATCACCAAGGGGCTCGAATATCGGGTGATGCTGGGCAACAATCTGTCGCAGCTCGGGGTGGCTTCAAAGCAGCTCGACAACAAGTTCGATACGCTGGTCGGCGCTCTTTGGTGGATGCCGACGACCGGCGAGTTCGGCCTCGCCAACGGCTACGGCGACTATGATTATCATCAAAAGGTCGCGACGCTCATTGGGATCCATGCCGGCCGCAGCACCGAGACCGCCCAGGGCCAGCCGAGCGTCGACCAGTTCGAGAACAGCCAGATCAGGCTGACCGACGGGACCTTGTTGTTCAGCCCCGACCCGTTCGGAACCGGGGGGAAGATCGAGCAGGCCTTATGGCAAATGGCCAGCGTCGATGCCGGCATCAAGTACAAGGGCTTCTCGCTTGAAGGGCAATGGTACTGGCGCCGCGTCAACCATTTCAAGACGATCGGTTTCGTGCCGGTCAGCGAAATCAGGGACAATGGCATGGGCGTCCAGGTGTCGGCCATGCCGGTCAAGGACTATCTCCAGGCCTATGTCACTTATTCGAAGATCTGGGGGCAGAACGGCAATCCCGACGAATATGCCGCCGGCGTCAATTATTATCCGTTCGGGCGCCGCGAAATGCATGTGAATCTCGAGGCCATCCACCTCGATCGATCACCTGTCGGCGGCTATCACCTGCCCGTTCCGGTCGGCGGCAAGGGATGGGTCTTCCTTTCCGACTGGGTGCTCATGTTCTGATCATCTGAATTTCTTTGCCCGCCTGAAAACCATGTCGCAGGCCTGCGACTTGAGGTTGCTGCTCGCGCGGCCGATCGAAAAGCTCTTGTTCGGCGTCAGGATGCGCCCCTCGAGGCCGGCC
>DATIQO010000039.1:0-34179 GCA_035470745.1 Sphingomicrobium sp.
GTTCGAGCCTCAATGGCTGGTTACGTCGCTGATCCCGAAGGTGACGGCAGCAATCGCCAGCGCGAACAGAACGACACCGATCACGACAACGAGGATTTCGCGCTCGGTCGGATAGGGATTCACTCGCTTTTCCGGCGAAACGACAGGATCTCGCCGGATGCGCGATGGCTGCAACTTGACCGTTCGCCGGCGAATCTTCGAATGCTTGATCTCGATCACGCGTGCCAATCTACGCGCTTGGACTTACCGATGCGTTAGCGCTGTCGGCGCGGCGAGCATTTACCTTTGGCCTCGGTGGATCATGACCGCGCATGCCTTCATCGGGCTTCTCAAGCTGCCATTGAAGCTTCCTCGAGGAGCGAGGCGAGATAGGAACCCTTGCGCTGAACGAACTCGACGAGGAGTTGCGGATAGTCGGCGGAAACAGCACGGCGCACCGAGTTTCGCCGGGCAAGGCGCTCGGCCCAGGCGGCGGTTTGAGGCAGCACGTCGAACATCTGCAGACCGGCGCTGACGTGGAAGACGTCAAGATAGCGAAACGCCGGCGCGAATGCGGCGTCCACCAAGCCAAAGCGCTCACCGCCAAACCAGGGGCCCGCGATCTCGCGTTCGACCTGCTCGAGCTTTCCGCGCAGTTGCTCACGCGCCTTTGCGAACGATTGATAATCGCTCGCCGAATAGAGCTGCCCGATTGCGCCAAGAGTCGCGGAGGCAAATTCGACCCAGGCCCGGTGGCGCGCCTTTTCGAGGGGATCGGAGGGTAGCAGCCGCTCGCCGCCGCTTTCGTCGAGATATTCGGCAATGACTGCGCTCTCGAACAGGATCGTCGCCTTGCCGTCCCTTTCGACCTCAAGGAGCGGCGTCTTTCCGGTCGGCGAGATTGCCAGGAACCAGTCCGGCTTGTTGGCAAGATCGATGTCCACCCTCTCGAAAGCGATTTGCTTCTCGAAAGCAACGATCACTGCACGCTGAACATAGGGGCACAGCTTATGGCTGATCAGTCGGTGTTGGTCGTCCACGAATTGGGGCCTTTCAATGCATTTGCATCGATCATGTGGTAGACGGATCCACACTTGTCAATATATATGCATTTGCATCGATATCGTCGGGAAGACCGAATGAACGGAGCGAAGCCTGCATTGCCCGAAGTGACGGTGACCGCCTGGGCGCGTCTCATGCGGGCGCAGCGGCGCGGCCTCTCGATCGTCGAGGGCAAGCTCAAGGATGAGGGTTTCCCCCCGCTCGAATGGTATGACGTGCTGCTCGAACTTGAACGACGCGGTCCGCTCCGTCCGCGCGACCTGCAGGCGACGCTCCTTCTCGCCCAGTCCAACCTGTCGCGGCTGCTCGACCGGATGGTGAGGGCAGGGCTCGTCGAGCGGTCAAGCTGTCCCGACGACGGAAGGGGCCTTTCCGTCGCCATTACGCGGGAAGGGAAATTTATGAGGAATAAGATGTGGCCCGCATATGCCGAGGGTATCGCCGAGGCGATCGGCATGAGGCTCGAGCGCAGCGAAATCGAGGAACTTGCCCGCTTGCTTCGACTGCTGATCGCTTAAGCCGGCTCGTTTGTGGCAGCACCGCCGGAGCTCGCTAAAGAAACGACGGCGCTACCGAGGCCGGGTTAATTCGGCGTTCGTTAGCGAGCGGTTTGGGGAAATGGTGAAGAGCCGGTTACGATTGGCTTGGGGGAGGGGCGGCCGATGGAATCGTTCGACTATCTTTTCAGCTTTTACGGACTGTTGCTCGGCATTGCCGTTGCCAACGTCGCGATCGGTTTTGCGGACATGTGGCGCGACTGCGAGAAGATCGAGGTCGGCGCCTGCCCGCCGCTGCTTGCCTGCGTCGTCCTCCTCGGGGGCATGAACGTCTGGCTGACGACCTGGCAGACGAGGCACAATGTCACGGTCGAGGGCTGGCAGATGCTTGCCGCGGCGGGGATAGCCTTGCCTTATGTCTTTGTCAGTCGGGCCATGTTTCCGGGCGAGGAAAAGGACCCCGAGGCCTCGCTCGAAGAGCATTACCTCAAGCATCGGGTGCTGATCCTGGCGGTCTTGGCGCTGCCCCCGATAGTCTCGGTGATTTCCAAGGCGCTGCTCGACGATATCCACGAATATGGCTTTCGCGAAGCATGGATCACAGCGCGCATTGCAGCGCCGCTGCTGCTGCTGCCTTTTGGCAGCAGGCCCGTGCAGCGCGCCGGCCTTGGCGCTTTCGTTCTGCTCGAGCTCGCCGGACTGTTTCGCTGATCCCTAGAGGCCCGCGCTGCTGCCGATGCGCTCATAGTCGATCCGGATCGATACCCACGACCCGATGAGGGGCACGCCATTCTTTCGCGGCGGCTTGATCCGGAACTGCCAGGCCGCCTGGCGCACGGCGCTGGCGAGATGCGACCCCCGGGGCTCCTGGTCGAGCTCGATGCAATCCTCGACCCGGTCGCCCGGGATGGTCTTGCACGCGATAAGGCCAAATCCGTCGGGCGCATTGGCGGGCAGGTAGCCGCCAAGCTCGGCATCGGTCGGATGGCGAGCCCAATCCGCGGCATAGAGCACTTCGCCGTGCGGGCCGTGCCCGACCACCTCGGAATCGCCGGCTCTGCCCTCGCCGGAACTCGCGATATTGGCGATATTGCCTGCCGCCATGTCCTCCTTGCTCATCTCGATGAGCAGTGGCGGCTTGGGAGAGGTCGGCGGGGCGGCGATGGTTGGCTTGGCCGGAAGGATGATCGGCGGAGGCTTGGGGAGGGGCATCACCTGGGGATGCTCGACGGCCTTTGGCGCAACCCTGCTGTTCACTGGAGCAGCCGCGCTATGCGATTCAGGGACGAGATCGACGATGAGGGCGCGCGAAGTCTTTCGGACTTCCGGAGCAAACTTGCCGAGGCCCCAGAGCACGAACAGCAGCGCAAGGTTGACGACGAGCGCGAGCACCATGCCCGATGCCCGGCGCTGAAGAGGCGCGCGTTCGTAGGGTGTTGAAAGTCGATAAGTAGCCAAGTTGGAATCCGCGTCGCGTGGGCCGAAATATTAAGACGGGGGTAGTTGAACGGCGAGTGAAAATTCGCGTTCGATGGCCCGGCCAGCCAACCACCGCCCATGAGGGCATAGTGTACGCGCCGGCGCGGACAAGCCTTACAATCGGCGCTCAATCCGCCTATGCGGGGCCCCGCTATCAGTCGCAATCGACGGTCTTAAGGGCACTTTGCGGCTCCTTTTTCCTTCTCCTGTGCCTCCTAGCGCGAAGGGGGACGGCAGTTCGGCCTCCAACAGAAGGAATTTCGACGAGATGACGACCGGAACGGTGAAGTTCTTCAACGAGAACAAGGGCTATGGCTTCATTGCTCCCGACGGCGGCGGAACCGACGCCTTCGTTCACATCAGCGCCGTTGAGCGTTCGGGCATGGCGACGCTGCACCAGAACCAGCGCGTGACTTACGAGCTGGAGGAGGATCGGCGCGGCAAGATGGCCGCGGTCAATCTGAAGCCCGCAGACGAGGCTTCGGGCGCGAACGACCAGCCGGCCGACTGATCGGGCGAGGGGCGATCCGCAATTCGAACCTTCGCTTTTGCCAGGCCCGCGCCGCCGAGGCGCGGGCCGAGGCCCAGGCGGCAACGCTGGGTCATGTTCGCGAACGCTGCCTGAGGGCGGATGCTGCATGGTCGGCGCTTGCCGACAAGGCTGAAAGGACCGGGCGGATGCGCGGCGAGGAGGCCGAGCGAAAGGTGCTGGCAGCTGCGGACGAAAGGCCGACTGGGTCTCAGTCTTGACCTGATAAGTTGATATAGATCAATTTTTAGACGGCCAGATTCCCATCGACACCGCCCATGCTACCAACGCGCCGAGACCCGCCTCGCGTCGCGTAACGAGCGGGTCTCAACCCTTTTCCCTTTCACGCAAATACCTCGGATGGCCCGGGCTGCCGGGCCGCGTCCGCATTACTGGTCGAGGAACGACCTCATCTTGCGGCTGCGCGAGGGATGCTTGAGCTTGCGCAGCGCCTTGGCCTCGATTTGCCGGATGCGCTCGCGGGTGACCGAGAACTGCTGCCCCACTTCCTCGAGCGTATGGTCGGTGTTCATGCCGATGCCGAAGCGCATCCTCAGCACGCGTTCTTCGCGCGGAGTGAGGCTGGCGAGGACGCGCGTCACGGTTTCCTTGAGGTTCGACTGGATCGCTGCGTCCACTGGAATGACGGCATTCTTGTCCTCGATGAAGTCGCCGAGGTGGCTGTCTTCCTCGTCGCCGATCGGCGTTTCGAGGCTGATCGGCTCCTTGGCGATCTTGAGAACCTTGCGGACCTTCTCGAGCGGCATGGAAAGGCGCTCGGCCAATTCCTCCGGGGTCGCTTCGCGGCCCGTCTCGTGCAGGAACTGGCGGCCGGTGCGGACGAGCTTGTTGATCGTTTCGATCATGTGCACCGGGATCCGGATCGTGCGCGCCTGGTCGGCGATCGAACGGGTGATTGCCTGACGGATCCACCAGGTCGCATAGGTCGAGAATTTGTAGCCGCGGCGATACTCGAACTTGTCGACGGCCTTCATGAGGCCGATATTTCCTTCCTGGATGAGGTCCAGGAACTGAAGGCCGCGGTTGGTGTACTTCTTGGCGATCGAGATCACGAGCCGCAGGTTCGCCTCGACCATTTCCTTCTTGGCGATGCGCGCCTCGCGCTCGCCCTTCTGGACCATGTTGACGATGCGTCGGAACTCGCCAAGCGATGTTCCGGTCGACTGGGCGATGTCGCTGATCTCCGCGCGAATGCGCTCGACCGTATCCTTTTCCGACTGGGCGAAAGCTGCCCATTTCTTGTCCAGCTTGGCGACGTTTTCGAGCCAGTTCTCGTCGAGCTCGTGGCCGGTATAGGCTTCGAGGAAGCCCTTGCGCGGGACGCGGTGGCGCTCGGCCAGGCGAAGCATCTGTCCGCCAAGCGCCATCAGCCGCTTGTTATAGGCGTAGAGCGCCTCGACGAGATACTCGATCTTGCTGCCATGGAACTGGACGCTCTCGACCTCGGCGGTGAGCTGTTCGCGCAGCTTATGGTATTTCTTTTCCTCGGCGGCCGGGAATTCCTGCCCGCCCTGGAGCGCATCCATGCGGTGCGCCTGGACCTTTGAGAATTTCTTGTAGATCGAGGTGATCTCGGCGAACTTCTCGAGCGCTGCGGGCTTCAGCGTCTCTTCCATCTGGGCAAGCGAGAGGGTGTTGTCCTCGTCGTCGTCCTCAGCCTGCGGGCGGGCACGGCGCTCGACCATGTCCTCGTCTTCGTCGTCGGCCGGAGCCTCTTCCTCGACTTCCTCTTCTTCCTTGATCGAGGGGCCGGCGACCTTTTCGCTTATCTCGCCCTCGGCGCCTTCGCCGCCTTCCTCGGTCTCGTTGAGCTGTTCGGCGGTCGGACCCTTGGACAGCATCGCTTCGAGATCCATGATCTCGCGCAGCTGCATGCGCCCTTCATTGAGCGCGTTCGACCAGTCGATGATGGCGTTGAAGGTGATCGGGGATTCGCAAAGGCCCCAGATCATCGTGTCGCGGCCGGCCTCGATGCGCTTGGCGATCGCGATCTCGCCCTCGCGCGAGAGGAGCTCCACCGCGCCCATCTCGCGAAGGTACATCCGAACCGGGTCATCGGTGCGGTCGGTCGGCTCTTTCTTGGTCGCGGCAGCGGGGCGGGGGCCACCGTCGTCGAGCGGATCGACTTCTTCCTCGACGCTGGCCTCGGCCTGGGATTCCTCCTCTTCCTCGTCCTCGCCGCGCTCTTCGCTCTCGACGATCTGCACGCCCATGTCGTTGAGCGCGGACATGACGTCCTCGATCTGCTCGCTGGACATCTGGTCCTGCGGCAGCGCCTCGTTGAGTTCGTCGTAGGTAAGAAAGCCGCGCTTCTTGGCGCGCGCGATGAGCTTTTTGACCTGCGCGTCATTGAGGTCGATCAGCGGGGCGTCGCCCGCTTCGGCCGTTTCGACTTCAGTTGTTTCGTTTTTCGCCATAAGTTCCGCTGCTTAATCAGTGCCGGCAAGCTGCGCCAGCCTCTGCCTCAACCCATGCCGCGCCGCAATCAGGCGCTGCTGCTCTCCCAGGGCTTCGTCGGTCATGTCCCGCTTCAGCCGTTCCGTTGCGTTCTCAAGGGCCTTGTCCACTTCCTCCGCCGCGGCGATGATCTCGACCGCAGCAGCCAGATCGCTTCGGGCGCGGTCCGGATCGCTGTCGCGGCGGGTGAAGGAAAAACCCATGGTGCTTAAGGCTTTCGGGCCCAGTGCTCCATCGGTGCCCAATATGGTGGCAAGGGCCTGCCGATCAAGCTTAGTGCCGGAAAAGACTGCGTTGACGAGCTCGTCGCGGATCTTTGCAGTCGATTTGTCGGGAATTTCGATGGCTGCGAGCTGCTCGCAATGGGCAGGGAGCTCCTCTGGATAATTGGCAAAGCCAAGGATCAGCGCCCGGGCCGTCGAGGCGTCGATTCCAGAAGAAGCAATGGCGCGAGCCTCGCCGCCGACCGGCATCGCGGGAGGCGTGAAGCGGCCGTTCTTGAAATCGGCACGCCGGGGCGAGGGACGCGCGGCAGCTGCAGCGGGTCTTCGCCTGTCATAAAAGCGGCTGAGCCAATCCTCGCGGTAGATACGGCCAAGGTCTCCATGGCCGATTGCCGCGGCATGGCCGATGAGGCGCTGCTTGAGCCCGGCCCAGGCCTCGGGCGTCGTCAGCGGCTCGGCCTCGACCTCGTGGCGCCAAAGCCGCGCATCGAGGGGTTCGGGCTTGGCGATCAGGGCCTCGAAGCCTTCGCGCCCGGAGGAACGTATCACGTCGTCGGGATCCTCGCCTGCGGGAAGCTCGACGAACCGCAAGGTGCGTTCAGGAGTGATGTGCGGAAGCGCGCGAAGCGCCGCGCGTATGGCGGCCTTGCGGCCAGCTGCATCGCCGTCGAAGCACAGGATGGGCGAGGGGTCGAGCCGCCACATGCGCTCGAGCTGGGCCTCGGTCACGGCAGTGCCGTTGGGAGCAACGACTTCGCCGATTCCGGCGCGGTCGAGGGCGATCACGTCCATATAGCCCTCAACTACGATCAACCTTCTTGAAGCGCGGCTTGCCGGGGCCGCCCGGTCGAGATTGTAGAGCGTGCGGCCCTTGTCGAAGAGCGGCGTGTCGGGCGAGTTCAGATATTTGGGCTCATTGCTGCCAAGCGTGCGCCCGCCAAAGCCGATGACGCGTCCGCGCGGGTCGCGGATCGGAAACATCAGCCGTCCCCGGAACCGGTCGTAGCTATCGCCGCCATCCTCGGGCCTGATCAGCATTCCGGTTTCGACGAGCTTGTCTTCGCCCAGCCGCTCGAGCGCACGCTTGAGTGCCGAGCGACTGTCCGGCGAGAAGCCGAGGCCGAACCGTTCGACCGTCGCCGCATCGATGCCGCGGCGCTTCAGATAGTCACGCGCCTCCGCGCCGCTGAGGCCGTTCAGCTGCTCGGCATACCATTTGGCAACTGCCGCCATGACGTCAGTCAGTGATGCCGCGCGTTCGGCGCGTTCCTTCGCCTTGGGATCGGGGGCAGGGACTTCCATGCCCGCCTTGGCGGCGAGCTCCTTCACCGCGTCCATGAACGGCATACCGCGCTGCTCGGTGAGGAAGCGGATGGCATCGCCATGCGCCGAGCAACCGAAGCAGTGATAGAAGCCCTTGTCGTCGTTGACGGTGAAGCTTGGCGTCTTCTCGTTGTGGAAGGGGCAGCAGGCCTTCCACTCGCGCCCGGCGCGGATCAGCTTGACCGTCGGCGAGATGACCGCTGACAGCACGGTGCGCGCACGCAGTTCGTCGAGCCAGGCGGGACTTAGGGTCATGTGGGGAAGGCGATTAGTTACACCCGACTCGCGCGCCCGCAAGCGTGCGAGGCCGACTTATCCACAGCCGGCTGACGAATCGGTCAGCTGCCGAGCGCCGACTTTACGAGGCCGGACGCCCGCGCCGGTTCGATCGACGAGCCGAGACGCTCTTTCACGAGCGCCATGACGCGGCCCATATCCTTCATCGAGCTCGCGCCGGCTTCGGCGATGATCTCGCGGATCTTCGCCTCCGCTTCGCCATCGCTCAGCTGCTTTGGCAAGAAGCGCTCGATGACGGCGATTTCGCCTTCCTCGAGAGCGGCACGGTCTTCGCGGCCGCCCTTGCGGTAGAGCTCGGCGGATTCGCGCCGCTGCTTGATCATCTTCTGCAAGACTTCGGTGACGAGGGCATCGTCATCCGCCGGAGCACTGCCGGTGCGCGCCTCGATATCCCGGTTCTTGATTGCGGCCGAGGCGAGGCGGAGGGTCGCGGTCGTTTCCTTGTCGCCGCCCTTCATTGCGGCGATCGTTGCAGCCTTGATGTCGTCGCGGATCATCGGTTCGCCCTAGCGCTCGATTTTCGCGCTGACCAGCGTTGACCAGCCGAGATAATGCGCATAGCGGGAGTGCCTTAGCGACATCGCTGGAAAACCCTTAACGGAAGGCACTTTCGCCCATGGCCGACGTACGACCCTTGCCCGCGCCCCAACCCGAGGGCGCGACCGGAGTCGTCGTGTTCGCCGATGGCCGCGTCGTCTGGGGCCAGGGCTTCGGCGCTGAAGGCGAAGAGGTTGGCGAGCTTTGCTTCAACACCGCCATGACCGGCTATCAGGAAGTGATGACCGACCCTTCCTATGCGAGGCAGGTCATCGCCTTCACTTTTCCGCACATCGGCAATGTCGGCGCGAACGACGAGGATGTCGAAGCCGGCGAAGCCCATGCGCTTGGCTGCCTGGTGCGCGAAGTGGTCACCGAGCCGAGCAACTACCGCGCCAACCAGGGCTTTGCCGAATGGATGCGCAAGTGGGGACGGATCGGCATCGCCGGCGTCGATACGCGCGCGCTGACCCGGCTCGTTCGCGACGAAGGCCCTCCCAACATCGCCATCGCGCACCGCGCCGACGGGGAGTTCGACATCGAGAAGCTGCGCAAGATGGCGGCCGACTGGCCCGGGCTCGAGGGGATGGACCTCGCCAAGGAAGTCAGCCGCCTGCAGGTCGAACGCTGGACCGGCGGCAAGTGGCATTGGGGCGCGGGGTACGAGCTCGGCGGCGATGACGAAACGCGTCCGCACGTGGTCGCGGTCGATTACGGCAACAAGCGCAACATCTTTCGCAACCTCGTCGAGGCAGGGGCGCGGGTCACGGTGGTCCCGGCAACCGCCACGTTCGACGAGATCATGTCGCACGAGCCGGATGGCTTTTTCCTCTCCAACGGGCCGGGGGATCCGGCGGCGACCGGGAAATATGCGATCCCCGTCATCCGCCAGCTGCTCGAGACAAAGAAGCCGCTGTTCGGCATCTGCCTTGGCCATCAGCTGCTCGCGCTCGCGGTCGGCGGCAAGACCAGCAAGATGTTCCAGGGCCATCGCGGCGCCAACCATCCCGTGAAGCGTCTCGAGGACGGCCGGGTCGAGATCACCAGCATGAACCATGGCTTTGCGGTCGAGCGCGAGGGCCTCCCGCCGACTGTTCGCGAGACCCACGTCTCGCTCTTCGACGGCTCGAACTGCGGGATAGAACTGACCGACCGTCCCGCGTTCAGCGTGCAATATCACCCGGAGGCCTCACCAGGCCCGCAGGACAGTTTCTACCTCTTCAGGAAATTCGTGGGCCAGATGGCGAAGGAGGCGTGACCAGTGATCTTGAGCCTGTCTGTCGTCCCTCGGCGCTTGGTGCCTGCGCAACTCCTGCTCGAATGCACTCGCAAGCCCAGTTCAATGGCGCCGCAACGGGCCGCGGCCTCGCGCCTGGCGAGCTGATGCGGAACGAGAGCGAGAATAAGCTACTGCTGCTGGTCCCCCAGGATCCAAGCGCCAAGCAGCGCGTCTGCGTTGAGCGGGCCCGCAGGAACCGCTTCGAGACCCAATTCGTCAACATGCAATTCCCGGAAGGCTGATGCCAAAGCGTACCGACATTTCATCGATCCTGATCATCGGCGCAGGACCCATCGTCATCGGCCAGGCCGCGGAATTCGATTATTCCGGAAGCCAGGCCGTCAAGGCGCTCAAGGCCGAGGGCTACCGCGTCATCGTCGTCAATTCGAACCCGGCGACGATCATGACCGATCCCGAGCTTGCGGATGCGACCTATATCGAGCCGATCACGCCAGGGACCGTTGCCAAGATCATCGAAAAGGAGCGGCCCGATGCGCTGCTTCCGACGATGGGCGGGCAAACTGCGCTCAACACCGCGCTCGCGCTGTTCAAGGACGGAACGCTCGATCGGCTGGGGGTCCAGCTGATTGGCGCCAATGCCGAGGCCATCGAGAAGGCCGAGGACAGGCTGAAGTTCCGCCAGGCGATGGACAAGATCGGCCTCGAGAGCCCGCGCTCGGCGATTGCGCACAGCCTCGAGGAGGCGCTTGCCGGGCTCGACCATGTCGGACTGCCCGCGATCATCCGTCCGAGCTTCACGCTCGGGGGCACCGGCGGCGGCATTGCCTATAACCGGGACGAGTTTGTCCAGATCGTCAGCGGCGGCCTCGAGGCGAGCCCGACGAGCGAGGTGCTGATCGAGGAATCGGTGCTCGGCTGGAAGGAATTCGAGATGGAAGTCGTGCGCGACCGCGCCGACAACGCCATCATCATCTGCTCGATCGAGAATGTGGACCCGATGGGCGTCCACACGGGGGATAGTATCACGGTCGCGCCAGCACTGACGCTCACCGACAAGGAATATCAGCGCATGCGCTCGGCTTCGATCGCCGTTTTGCGGGAAATCGGCGTCGAAACAGGTGGTTCCAACGTCCAGTTCGCGGTCGATCCGAAGACCGGGCGGATGGTCGTGATCGAGATGAACCCGCGCGTTTCGCGCTCGTCCGCGCTGGCATCGAAAGCGACCGGCTTTCCGATCGCCAAGGTCGCCGCGCGCCTTGCCGTTGGTTACACGCTCGACGAGATCGCCAACGACATCACCGGCGGCGCGACGCCCGCGAGCTTCGAGCCGACGATCGACTATATCGTCACCAAGATCCCGCGTTTCGCCTTCGAGAAGTTCCGCGGCGCCGATGCGATCCTCAGCACCTCGATGAAGTCGGTGGGCGAAGTAATGGCGATCGGCCGGAATTTCGCCGAAAGTCTCCAGAAGGCCCTGCGCGGCCTCGAGACCGGGCTCACCGGTCTCGACCGCGTGCGGGAACTTGAACATGCCGACCCATCGGCCGTTGAAAGCGCGCTTGCAAAGCCCACGCCTGACCGCCTGCTCGTTGCCGCGGAAGCCTTGCGGCAGGGCTTTACGGTCGAGCGGATCAACGAGATCGCAGGCTTCGACCCGTGGTTCCTCAAGCGGTTGGAGGAGATCGTCCATGCCGAGGAAGAAGTTCGGCTGAAGGGCCTTCCGACCGACTCGCAAGGAATGCGCCGCCTCAAGGCAATGGGCTTCTCGGACGCGCGGCTCGCGCAGCTCTCGCTTCGTTCCGCGCACGTCGAGCGGGAGATGAGCGAGGCGGTCGCGGTCGGCGGCTCGGGCGTCGTGCACAGCGCGATGCGGGCGATGACCGGCGGCATCACCGAGAGCGAGGTGCGAACTCACCGGCTTCGCCTGGGGGTCAGGCCCGTATTCAAGCGCATCGACAGCTGCGCCGCCGAGTTCGATGCCGCAACGCCCTATCTATATTCGACCTATGAAGCGCCGCTGTTCGGCGAGCCGGTCGACGAGGCGGAAGTCTCGAGCCGGAAGAAGGTCATGATCCTTGGCGGCGGCCCGAACCGGATCGGGCAGGGAATCGAGTTCGACTATTGCTGCTGCCACGCCGCGTTCGCGCTCGGACGCGACCGCAACGGCCAGGCTGGAGCGGGCCTTGAAGTCATCATGGTCAACTGCAATCCCGAAACGGTCTCGACCGATCCCGATACGTCCGATCGCCTTTATTTCGAGCCCTTGACGGCCGAGGACGTCCTCGAGATCGTTCGCCGCGAGCAGGACAAGGGCGAACTCCTCGGGTTGATCGTTCAGCTTGGCGGGCAGACGCCGCTCAAGCTCGCCGCCGAGCTCCAGGCGGCGGGTGTCCCGATCCTTGGCACGTCGCCCGACAGCATCGATCTTGCCGAGGACCGCGAGCGCTTCGCGGCGCTCGTGCAGCGACTTGACCTCAAGCAGCCCGCCAACGGCATCGCGCGCAGCCGTGACGAAGCGCTCCGGGTAGCGGAGCGGATCGGCTATCCGGTGCTCCTGCGTCCATCCTACGTCCTTGGCGGGCGCGGTATGGAAGTGGTCGAGGGGCCGCAGCAGCTCGACCATTATATTGCGACCGCAGTCCAGGTTTCGGGCCGCAGCCCGGTGCTCATTGACCGATATCTTCGCGACGCGATCGAGGTCGATGTCGATGCGATCTGCGATGGCAGCGCCGTCGCCGTTTGCGGGGTGCTCCAGCACATCGAGGAAGCGGGTGTCCATTCAGGCGACAGCGCCTGCTCGATCCCCCCCTATAGCCTTAGCGCAGCGATCATCGAGGAGATCGAACGGCAAACGCGCGCGCTCGCGCTCGCGCTCAAGGTCAAGGGCCTCATGAACGTCCAGTTCGCGATCAAGGACGAGGAGGTCTATCTGATCGAGGTCAATCCGCGCGCGAGCAGGACCGTCCCGTTCGTCGCCAAGGCCGTCGGCACCCCGTTCGCGAAGATGGCGGCGCGGGTCATGGCCGGCGAGCCGCTCGCCAATCTCGGCGCGGTGCGCAAGATCGACCGCTATGTCGCGGTCAAGGAATCGGTATTCCCGTTCGCCCGCTTCCCGGGCACCGACCCGGTGCTTGGACCGGAAATGAAGAGTACCGGCGAAGTAATGGGAATCGATACGGATTTCGACATCGCATTTGCCAAGGCATTGCTCGGCGCGGGAATGGTCTTGCCTCAGGCCGGGACCGCCTTCGTCTCGGTAAAGGACGCCGACAAGGACAATATCGTTCCTGCCGTCGAGAAGATGGTCGAGCTTGGATTCAAGATCATCGCCACCGGCGGGACGGCGGCGCATCTGCAGTCCAAGGGGCTGCCGGTGGAAACGGTGAACAAGGTGGCCCAGGGGCGTCCGCACATTGTCGACAAGCTGCTCGACGGCGACGTCGACCTCGTCTTCAATACGACCGAAGGCTGGCAGTCGCTGAAGGACAGTCATTCGATCCGGGCGACGGCGCTCAATCGCAAGGTGCCATATTTCACGACCGCCGCCGCAAGTCTTGCTGCTGCACGCTCGATCGAGGCGGTTCGGGGCCATGCGCTTGAAGTCGCGTCGCTCCAATCCTATTATTCCGCCCCCTAGGGACAGCTTTCCACCGACAATCTGCCTTGGTTTTGCGCGCTTTCACCCATGTCGCGCTCAGGCAGAGCATTGAAAAGGGTTGAGACAAAATGGCGAGTGCCGACAAGGTGCCGATGCTGGCCGAAGGCCATCGCAAGCTCACCGATGAGCTGAAACGGCTGCGCCAGGAGCGGCCAGCAATCGTCGAGGCAATCGAGGAGGCGCGGGCGCACGGCGATCTCAGCGAGAATGCCGAATATCATGCGGCCAAGGAGCGGCAGGGCCAGGTCGAGGCAATGATCGCCGATCTCGAGGACCGTCTCAGCCGTGCGATGGTCATCGATCCGACCACGCTTTCGGGCGACAAGGTCGTGTTCGGCGCGACCGTCACGCTCATCGACGAGGAAGACAAGAAGGTTCGATATCAGCTCGTGGGCCAGGTCGAGGCCGACGCGAACCATGGGCGCATCAGCTACAATTCGCCGCTTGGGCGGGCGCTGATCAGCCGCCAGGTCGGGGAGGAGGTCGAGGTCTCGACACCGTCCGGCGACCGCTACTACGAAATCGAGAAGATCGAGTTCATTTGAGGCCGCGATGAAGCGGCTCACCAGCAGCGCGACAAATCTCATCGCCGCGATCACGGCGATCGCATGGATCATCGCGGTCATCATCGGGCAGTCGGAGCAAGCTGCCCTCGCGCTCGGCTTCATCCCGGCGCGGATGAGCGGCGTTGCCGTCCCCTGGCTTGCCGTTCCCGCTGTTGCCACGCCGCTGACGGCAACGCTGGTCCACTCGGGCCTCATCCACCTCGCTTTCAACCTTCTTGTCTTCGTCTGGTGCGGCCAGGCGGTCGAGCGGGTCCTTGGCAAGGGAGGGCTCGTCGTCCTGTACCTGATCGGCGCCTATGCGGCGGCGCTGGCGCAATGGGCGGCGGATCCGATGGGCGCGGTACCGATGGTCGGCGCAAGCGGCGCAATCAGCGCGGTCATGGGCGCGTTCGCGCTGAGCTTCGGTAGGGCAAAGCGCATCAGCAGCTCGCCGGCCGTCAACCGCTGGGTCAACGTCCTTTGGCTCCTCGTGGCCTGGGTAGTGTTGCAGCTCATGATGTCTTGGCTTGCGGGCGGACAGGGCTTCCTTCTCGCAACCCCGGCGCATGTCGGCGGATTTGCCGCCGGCCTGCTCCTCCAGCGGCCGCTGCTGCTGTGGCGTTACAGGTCGGCCTGATCGCGCCAGCATCGCCCCGGGGAAACGGCGATCACGAAATAATCGGGCGCGGGGAGGGGTATCGCGCTTGGCCCCTCAGTCAGCCCCCAGCCGATTCCCTTGGTCTTGAAATGCCGTGGATCGTCCCTTCCATGTCGGGCTCGAGGAGCCGGTGGAGGTGGGCCACGACATATTTCATCTCGGCATCGTCGACCGTTCGCTGTGCGGCGCCGCGCCAGGCGTCTTCCGCCGCCGCGTAGCTGTCGTAAATGCCGACGACCTCGATCGTCTTGAGATCGAAATCGAGCCCGCGCGGGTCCTTGACCCGCCCGCCGAAGACCAGGTGAAGCTTGCTCATGGCGTATCGCTAACCGATTTAGGAAGCGGCGTCAGCCTTTCTGAGGATTGCGGACCGCCTCGAGCGCCGCATTGCCGGAGGCTTTCGCAGCGTCGGCGAGCCCTTCGAGAAGGTTGCGGACGGTGTCGGAGGCCTTGTCGCGGCTCAGGCCCAGTTCGCCGAGCCGCTCGTTTCCGGTTTCCTTGGCGGCATCGATCGCCGCCCTCGCGCTATCCTTGACGCGGCGCGCAGTCGGGCGGATCGCCCGCGTTTCCGCCTCCGTACGCGGGAGGAGCGCAGCGATCAGCGCACCTGCGGCAAGGCCGCCGGCAAGCGCGATGAGCGGCGCTTCGCCAAGGGTATCGACGGCGCGGTCGCGCGCGCCCTCATAAGCTTCGATGGCCCGCTGGCGAGCGCTCGCATCCTCGGTTGAACCTGGGTTGTTGGTGCCCTGGTCGATCATTCGGTTGCCTCCACTTTCTCTTTGTCAGGCGCCTTGCGGCGCCTCGGTTTCTTTCCCTTCGCCGTGCCAACCAGCTTTCCGGCAAGATCCATCAGCGGCTCGCGGGCAAGGAACATGGTGAGCGCCGCGACCAGGCCGGTTGCGGCAAAGGGGCGCGCGCGAACGGCATCGACGGCGTCCTCGGCGAGATCGGCTCCTTTTTCCTTCGCGCCCTGCCAGGTGTTGCGCGCAATCGCCTTTGGGCTGAGCCGGTCCTGGAGTTGGTGCGCGGCGGCCATCAGCCGCGAGCGCCTGCGCTCGACCTCGAGCCGCGCGGCGGCGACTTCGGGGGTGTCGGTCATAGCACGCGCCTCGCCTGCTCGATGCCCCACCAGGCGAGCCCGCCGGCAATGGCCGCGAAAATGAGGAGGCCGGCAAAACCGGCCGCAAGCGGGCCGATGATGATCGCAAGCGCAAGAACGACGCCAAGGACCAGCGCGTTGATCGCGGCCAAGGCGACCAGCAGTGCCGCGATCAGCAGTCCGAGAGGAAGGGCGAGCGCCTTGGCCTTCGCGGCGGCAATCGCCTTTGCCAGTCCTATTTCGGCGCGCGCATAGCCCTTGCCCTCTTCGATGAGCTCTTGGACGAGCTCACCGACGGGGCGTTCGGGCTGCGCTGTCGGCTCTGCCGGCTTCAACATCAGGCGCGGTCGTCCTCGTCCTTCGCAAGGCCGCTCTTGACGAGCCGCGCCACGACGAAACCAACGACCGCCGCACCGGCAAGGGCAATGCCGGGGCTGTTGCGGACGAAATTGCGCGTGTCCTCGATCAGCTCGTCAGGGTCCTTCTCGGCAATCGTGTTTGCGACATTCTCGATCGTTCCCGCGGCGCGCCTTGCATATTCCCCATATTCTTCGCCAAGCCGCTCATCGATCCCGGGGGCAGTATCCCCGACCATCTTGGCGACGTTGGCAAGCGCTTCCGAGGCCCGCTCGAGACCCTGGCTGACGAGGCCGCGCGCCTTGTCCCCAGCCTGGCTTGCAAGCTGCTCGCGGCCGCTGCGGATCCGGTTAGCGAGGCCCTGGTTATTTGCGCCGGAGCCAAGGGCGCCATCGGTGCTGCCCTTCTTGCTTAGCTGGCGCCCGCCACCGCCCTTTGTTGCAGCGGCGGTGTCTTCGACGAGCGCGGCGTCGTCGATCGTGATCGTCCCTCGGCCCTGGTCGCGCCCAGTGGGATCTGTCGCGATCGCGCCGACATTGGCGCCTTCAATCACTTTATCGGTTCCTTCGGGCAGATCGGCGGTTCTTTGGTCAGCCATGACGGTCCTCCTATGCCGGTTGAACCCGGGGCCTTGGGGCTTCGTTCCGGGCTACCGCGGGGAAAGTTGCACGCTTCGCCGCTCGGCCTATAGCCGCTCGACATAGCCCATATTGTTACGCCTGCGTCAGAAGGAAAGCCATGACTGCGATCGTCGATGTCCATGCCCGTCAAATCTTGGATAGCCGCGGCAATCCGACCGTCGAGGTCGACGTGACGCTCGAGGACGGCAGCATGGGCCGTGCGGCGGTCCCGTCGGGTGCCTCGACCGGCGCCCACGAGGCCGTCGAGCTTCGCGACGACGACAAGTCCCGCTGGGGCGGAAAAGGCGTGAGCAAGGCCGTGCACGCGGTCAATGGCGAAATCGCCGAGGCCATCGTCGGCCTGGAGGCCGAGGACCAGGCCGCGCTCGATGCCGAACTGATTGCTCTCGACGGCACCGAGAACAAGGGCCGCCTTGGCGCCAATGCGATCCTTGGCGTCAGCCTCGCGGCGGCAAAGGCAGCAGCGGACGCGGTCGGGCTGCCGCTCTATCGCTATGTCGGAGGTATCGACGCCAACCTTTTGCCGGTGCCGATGATGAACATCCTCAACGGCGGCGTTCATGCCGACAACGGCATCGACTTCCAGGAATTCATGATCATGCCGGTCGGCGCGCCGAACTTCGCCGAGGCGCTCCGCTGCGGAAGCGAGATCTTCCATGCGCTCAAGAGCGCCCTTCATCAGGCAGGACTTTCAACCTCGGTCGGCGACGAGGGCGGTTTTGCGCCCAAGATCGACAATTCGCGCGAGGCGCTCGACTTCATCGAGAAGGCCGTGAACGCGGCTGGATATGCGCTCGGAGGCGACGTGCTCCTCGCGCTCGACTGCGCGGCAAGCGAATATTTCAAGGACGGCGCTTACCGGATGGAAGGAGAGGGCAAGGTTTTCTCATCGGCGGAGAATGCGAACTTCCTCGCCGAGCTTGCCTCCTCCTATCCGATCGCCTCGATCGAGGACGGGATGGCCGAGGACGATTGGGCGGGGTGGAAGCTTCTCACCGACAAGCTTGGAAGCAAGGTCCAGCTGGTCGGCGATGACCTGTTCGTCACCAACGTGAAGCGCCTCGAGCGGGGCCTTGACGAGGGCATTGCCAATTCGATCCTCATCAAGGTGAACCAGATCGGCTCGCTGAGCGAGACGATCGAGGCTGTCCGGCTCGCGCAGACCAGCGGCTATACCGCCGTCATGTCGCATCGCTCGGGCGAGACGGAGGATTCGACCATCGCCGATCTTTCGGTCGCGCTCTCGTGCGGACAGATCAAGACGGGAAGCCTCGCGCGTTCCGACCGCACCGCCAAATACAACCAGCTGCTGCGAATCGAGGAGGAGCTCGGAGACGTCGCCAGATACCCCGGCCGAGCGGCGATCAAGGCTTACCGCGCGCCGACAGCCTGAGGCCGGGCGGGGCACGCTCGACCCTCGCGTCCTGGATGCCGTGGCGCACATCGGGCGACGCGTGCGCCGCGATCCACAATTTTATCTCCGGATTATCCACCAAATCATTCTTTTTGCTTGCGCTTGCGACTCCTTCGTGATTCCCTTGACGTCATGAGGGGAGGCAAGCGCATTTTCGAACTAATTCGCCGGGCGGCGTTTCCCGCCTTGGCGCTCATTATCGTCGGCACCTTTGCCGGCCACGCAATTGCCGGGCCGAACGGAATTCTCGCCTGGGGCGGCTATCATCGCGCGCTCAAGGAGCGCGAGGCCGAGCTTGCACAGCTCGAGCAGGAAAGGGCGCAGCTCAAGCATCGTTCGGACCTTCTCGACCCGCGCAAAGCCGATCCCGACATGGCCGACGAGCTGGTTCGCAAGGACCTAGGACTCGTTCGGCCCGATGAAGTGATCGTTCCCCTCAACTGACGGGCGGTTGCCGCCTGCCGACGCGCCTCCTATAGGCGGGCCCGCTTCCAAGTTGAGAGAGACTGCCGTGGCGCGTTCCGCGAAGAAATCTGCCGTTTCGAGTTCGTCCGAGGCTCCCGAAATCGAGCGCCCGCCGCAGCCCCAGCGCTTCAAGGCTTCGAAAGAGGAGCTGCTCAACTTCTATCGCGAGATGCTGATGATCCGCCGCTTCGAGGAGCGCGCGGGCCAGCTCTACGGCCTCGGCCTCATCGGCGGCTTTTGCCACCTTTACATCGGCCAGGAGGCCGTCGCGGTTGGACTGCAGTCGGCAATGACCGCCGGCAAGGACAGTGTCATCACCGGCTATCGCGATCACGGCCACATGCTGGCCTACGGCATCGATCCCAAGGTGATCATGGCGGAACTGACGGGGCGCGAAGCTGGCATATCGCATGGCAAGGGCGGCTCGATGCACATGTTCAGCGTCGACCACGGCTTTTATGGCGGCCACGGCATCGTTGGCGCCCAGGTGCCGCTCGGGACCGGGCTCGCCTTCAAGCACAAATATAGCGGGGACGGCGGGGTCTGCCTCACCTATCTCGGCGACGGCGCCGTCAACCAAGGCCAGGTCTACGAAGCCTTCAACATGGCCAAGCTCTGGGACCTGCCCGTCATCTACGCGATCGAGAACAACCAATATGCAATGGGCACCAGCATCAAGCGCTCGTCGGCTGAACCATTGCTCTACCGGCGCGGAGAGGCGCATCGCATTCCTGGCCTCCAGGTCGACGGCATGGACGTGCTTGCGGTGCGTGCAGCTGCCGACGTCGCCCTTGAATGGACGCGCGGGGGCAAGGGGCCGATCATCATCGAGTTCCTGACCTATCGCTATCGCGGCCACTCGATGTCGGATCCGGCGAAATATCGCACGCGCGAGGAAGTGCAGGAGGTGCGCGAAATGCGCGATCCGATCACGCATGCTGAGCGCGACCTCATTTCAATGGGGGTCAAAGAAGAGGAGCTCAAGGCGATCGACAAGGAAATCAAGGACATCGTCGTCAACGCTGCGAAGTTCGCCGAGGATGCGCCGGAGCCCGCTCCGGCCGAGCTTTACACCGACGTCCTGGTCGGGAGCTACTGATGGCGACCGAGCTCAAGATGCCTGCCTTGTCGCCGACGATGGAGGAGGGGACTCTTGCCAAGTGGCTCGTCAAGGAGGGCGACGAGGTAAAGTCGGGCGACATCCTCGCCGAGATCGAGACCGACAAGGCGACGATGGAATTCGAAGCGGTCGACGAGGGCAAGATCGCCAAGATCCTGGTCCCCGAGGGAACCGACGGGGTGAAGGTTGGACAACCGATCGCCATCCTTGCCGCCGACGGCGAGCAGGTCGGCGCCCCCGCCGCAGCAGCCTTGCCAGATACGAGCGAGCAGCCGAGGCCAACGCCGGCAAACACTCCGTCCGTGCCCGAACCTGCTTCCCAGCAGGACGAGGCAACGCCGACGCCGCACCTGTTCGAGACTGCCGCCCGGGATCTTGTTGCCGACGTCGCGAATACGCGCGACGAGCCTGATGTCCCTGAAGGGACGCCGCTTGTCAGCATGACCGTTCGCGAGGCGCTGCGCGATGCCATGGCCGAGGAGATGCGCGCGGACGAGCGCGTGTTCGTGCTGGGCGAGGAGGTCGCCGAATATCAGGGCGCCTACAAGGTCACGCAGGGACTGCTCGAGGAGTTCGGGGCCAAGCGCGTGGTCGACACGCCGATCACCGAATATGGCTTCGCGGGGCTCGGAACGGGCGCTGCGATGGGCGGGCTCCGCCCGATCGTCGAGTTCATGACGTTCAACTTCGCGATGCAGGCGATCGACCACATCGTCAATTCCGCGGCGAAGACCAACTACATGTCGGGCGGGCAAATGCGCTGCCCGGTCGTGTTCCGCGGTCCCAATGGCGCGGCAGCGCGCGTCGCTGCGCAGCACAGCCAGAATTATGCTCCTTGGTACGCCCATGTGCCGGGGCTCATCGTAATCTCGCCTTACAGCGCGGCCGATGCCAAGGGCCTCTTGAAAGCCGCGATCAGGAGCCCGGATCCGGTCGTGTTCCTCGAGAACGAGCTCCTCTACGGCCAGCATTTCGACGTGCCTCAGCTCGACGATTATGTGCTGCCGATCGGCAAGGCGCGGATCGTCCGGCCGGGCAAGGACGTGACGATCGTCAGCTATTCGATCGGGGTCGGCGTCGCGCTCGAGGCTGCCCAGGAATTGATGAGCCAGGGGATCAATGCCGAGGTGATCGACCTCAGGACGCTGCGTCCGCTCGACAAGGCGACCGTGCTCGAAAGCCTGAAGCGCACGAACCGCATGGTCGTGGTCGAGGAGGGGTGGCCGGCTTGCTCGATCAGCTCGGAGATCATCGCAATCGCCATGACCGAGGGCTTCGACGACCTTGACGCGCCGGTGCTGAGGGTGACGGACGCCGACGTGCCGCTTCCTTATGCCGCCAACCTCGAGAAATTGGCGCTGATCAAGGCGGCGGACGTGGTCGAGGCGGTCAAGGCTGTCTGTTACCGCTAAAGCCATGCTCGGCGCCGATCTCGGACTGGCGCTGACCTATGTTCGATCGGATCGCCGCGGCGCGCTTGCAGCCCTGTTCGCAATCGATCGTGCAATGGGCGATGTTGTCCGCTCGACGCGCGAACCGATGCTAGGGCCAATCCGTCTCGCCTGGTGGCGGGAACGGCTGGAGGAGCTCGATCAAGGCGGGACCGCGCCCGCCGAACCGCGCCTGCAGCGGTTAGAGCAGGAACTTCTCCCCTTCGGCGTAACCGGTCACGACGTGGCCGAACTCGAGGGAGCTTGGCTGCGCCTCTTCGATCCCTTTCCCTGGGCTAGCGAGACGAGCGAAGCCATCTGGCTGCGCGGAAATCGCCTGTTCGGCCTTGGCGCGCGAGTGCTTGGCAAGCCCGACCAGCATTTCCCGGAGGCGGGCGGACTTTGGGCGCTCGTCGAAGTTGCGAGGCACTGCAGCGACCCGAGCTCGCGCACCTTCCTGCTGGAGCAGGCCTGCGGCCTTGCCCGGCGACTCGGCGGGGAAAGAATCGCCTCTCCGCTAAGGCCGCTTTCCATGCTGGCGGCGCTGGCAATCCGCGACTGCCGGCGCGGCGAGCCGTTCGAGGCCGAAGGAACCCCGGGGCGTGCTGCAGTCATGATCCGCCATCGGCTCTCGGGGCGCCTCCCGCGGCTTTGACACTTTCGGCGGTTAGGGGCGGGCCCATGTCGGGACGGCGGACAGGAACGCGGGGCAGTGCGCAATCGCGATCCTCGCGCCCGGCGCCCGCGCTACCCTTCCGCGAGCTGCGCTGCTTCGTCGTTCGAAGCCCCTGCGCCCGGTTGCAGCGTCGCCATCCACTGGGTGAGCGCGGCGCGCGCGCGGTCGGTATATGCCTTCTTGCGGTCGGCGCGCCTGGAGCGCCCGTCGATCGGGGGCATCAGGCCGAAATTGACGTTCATCGGCTGGAAGGTCTCGGCGTTCGCCCCCGCCGTGATATGGGCAAGGAGAGCGCCGAGCGCGGTCTCGGGAGGAGGCGGAGCGAGGTTCTCGCCGGCAAGCTCGCTCGCTGCAAAGCGGGCGGCAAGGAGGCCGATGGCGGCGCTTTCGACATAGCCCTCGCAGCCGGTGATCTGGCCGGCGAACCGAAGGCTTGGTTTCGATCTAAGACGAAGTTCACCGTCCAACAGCTTGGGCGAATTGATGAAACTGTTGCGATGAATTCCGCCAAGGCGGGCGAATTCGGCATTTCCTAGCCCGGGTATGGTGCGGAAGATCCGCACCTGTTCGCCATGCTTCAGCTTGGTCTGGAATCCGACCATGTTCCACAAGGTGCCAAGGGCATTGTCCTGGCGCAGCTGGACGACCGCATAGGGCCAGTGGCCGGTCCGCGGATTGTCCAGGCCCATCGGCTTCATCGGGCCGTGGCGAAGCGTTTCGGCGCCGCGCTCCGCCATCACTTCGATCGGCATGCAGCCCTCGAAATAAGGCGTGTCCTCTTCCCAGTCGTGGAAGGGCATCTTCTCGCCGTCGACAAGCGCCTGGACGAAGTCCTCATACTGCGGCTTGTCGAGAGGGCAGTTGATATAATCCTTTCCCCCCTTGTCCCAGCGAGCGGCCATCCACGCGACGTCCATGTCGATGCTGTCGCGATGGACGATGGGCGCGATTGCGTCGAAGAAGGCGAGGGCGCCCTCGCCGGTCTCGGCCGCGATCGCTTCGGCAAGCTTCGATCCGGTCAGCGGCCCCGTTGCAACGATCGTCGGGTGATCGGCCAAGGTGTCGACGCGCTCGCGCACCACCTCGATATTGGGATGCTGCTCGACCGCGCGCGTTATCTCCGCCGCGAATGCTTCGCGATCGACCGCCAACGCCGACCCGGCGGGGACGCGGTGCTGGTCGGCGGCGCTCATGACGAGCGAGCCAAGGACGCGCATCTCCTGGTGGAGGAGGCCGACGGCGTTGTGCTCTGCATCGTCGGACCTGAAACTGTTTGAGCAGACCATCTCGGCAAGGCGATCGGTTTCGTGCGCGGGCGTATTGTCACCGCCGCCCCGCATCTCGCTGAGGCGTACGCGAAGGCCGGCGCTTGCAAGCTGCCATGCAGCTTCCGATCCGGCGAGGCCGCCCCCGATGACCTGGATATCGAACGTCATGCGCGGCTGTTAGTCCGGCGGCGGCGCGCTATCCACCCTTGATGCTCGCCTGCGCGTCCTTGCTGGGCCCGCGCTGCCCGCATACGGCCGCCCATCGCCATTCGCGAACCGCGGATGGAGCGGATGCTGCTCCAGGGAGTTCGGGCAGCAAAGCTCGAGGGTTTGAAGAACGGCTCCTTCAGGGTGCAAAAGGCGATCAGGCGCGGGATATCAGGAAATGAGCGATCCAAAGGCCGCGAAGGAAATGAGCCCAATTCGCATCTTCACGATCGGCTACGAGGGAACGACGGTGGGCGAATTCATCGGCGCTCTCCAAGAAGCAGGAGTGGAGCGCGTGATCGACGTGCGCGCGCTGCCGCTGTCGCGGCGGCCGGGCTTCTCGAAATCGCCGCTCCGTGCTGCGCTTGCGCAAGCGGGCATCGACTATGTTCATCTCAAGGCGCTCGGAACGCCGGCTGACGGCAGGGCGGCCGCGCGCGCCGGGCGGCATGCCGATCTCGAGCGGATCTATGCCGGCCAGCTCGAGCTTCCCGAAGCGATGGTCCAGTCGGCGCAGATGCTCGAACTTGCCCGCGAGCGCCCAAGCGCGTTGCTGTGCATGGAGCGAGAGCCCGCGCATTGCCATCGGACCTTGCTCCTTGGCGCAGTGGCTCCGACGGCCAAGGTCGTCCACCTCTACGCCTGACATCGTCCTTGGCTCAGCTTGCAGGAACCGGACGGGGCGCTGACTGGTTTCCTCGCCGCAACAATCGCACAAAGGGAGAAGCCTGCGATGAGGAACCTGGGGATCCTGCTTGGCGGCGCAATTGCGCTCGCCGCCTGTTCGACGACGCCGCCGCCGGCGGCACCGGTTGATCTTTCAAATCCGCTGATGGCGCCGGGCTATCTCGTCCAGGCGGCGAGCAGCGACCAGTTCGAGGTCCAGTCAGGACAGCTCGCGCTGCAGGCATCGCAAAATCCAGCGGTGCAGCAATTCGCAAACATGATCATCAGGGATCACACCAATTCGACCCAGATGCTGATGTCGGCGGCAAGCGCCGCCCATGTCCCGCCGCCACCGCCCGGCCTGCTGCCGGCACAGCAGGCGATGCTCGACCAGCTTCGTGCAGCAGGAAGCGGATATGCGTTCGACCGGACCTTCCAGCAGGTCGAGATCCAGGCGCACCAGCAAGCGCTCGCGCTCCACCAGAATTATGCCGCGAACGGCGATGTTCCGGCGCTGCGCGCGACAGCCGGACAGATCGTTCCCGTCGTCCAGAACCATCTCGTGATGGCGCAGGCGCTGCAGGTCGCGCCGCCTCCGCCTCCGCCTCCGCCGCCCGCACCAATGCCTGCTCCCGCGCCCGGCCGCGTCGGCGAGCGCGGCTGACGAACCTGTGCCCGGCCGCCTGTGCGGCCGGGCACATTGTCCTTGCCTGGCGGGAAGCTGGAATGAGGCGAGAGCTGGAGGGCCCGCGTCTCCCTTAGGCACGGCCGGACCGGCAAACCGCTTCCTTGTCTGCGCCGGCAGCGGCCGAGCGCGAGCGCTTTCCTCAGATTGCCGGGAGCTCGGTTCGCGTCTCGCCGTCGAGAAGCGATTCGATATCGGGGATCGGCCGGCCGCTCATTTCCTTGTTGACGGTGCAGACCAGGCGCTTTTCGACTTCCTTGTGGAGGCACTTGCGAAGCACTCCGAGGGCCTTGGGCGGAGCGATAATGGCAATGGCGTCATAGTCATTGCGAAGCGCCCGGCGATTGAGCTCATCGGCAGCGTCCTTGATCCAGCGGTCCTCTTCCTGTTGCTGGAAGTCTGTTTCCTCCATCATCGGCCGGTGGATTTCCGCGCCGCCCGATGGACCGGCGACCGCGGCGGTTCCCGGTGCATCGGTGTGAAGCTCGCGGTTCTTCAGCTCTTCCCGTTCGTCATGCGCTTCGGTCCTCAGATCCATAAGTCCATGATCGCCGTGGTTGCGAAAGAGCAGCATCTTGCGGCCATCCGCGACCAGGACCAGCGCATTGTGGGGAAGGGGCATGACGTTGTTTCCTCCTATTTTCATCGAAGGGAGAACGCCGCCCCGCCCGGGCTGGTTTCTGCAGCTTGTCGCAGACTTACCCCGCGTTGAACCGAACTATTGATCGGCTTCCGGATCGGCCGGCTTGTCGAGTTCGCTTTCGCCGACGACGGCTCCCTCCTCGGGGGCGATCTCGTCGCCGGCTTCGAGCTCGATCTCCTCCTCTTCGCTCTCCTCGATCTTGGCGACGCTGACGACATGCTCATCGTCGGCGACGCGAAAGATCGTGACGCCCTGCGTGTTGCGACCCATGACACGAATGTCTCCGACGGTCGTGCGGATCATCTTGCCCTGATCGGTCACCAGCATCAGCTGCTCGCCCTGGCGAGCAGGGAAAGAGGCAATGACGCAGCCGTTGCGCTGCGAGGTGTCGATATTGGTGATGCCCTGGCCGCCGCGGTTGGTGCGCCGATATTCGTAGGCCGATGAACGCTTGCCGTAGCCGTTTTCGGTGATCGTGAGGATGAACTGTTCCTTGTCGGCGAGTTCCGCGATGCGCTCGCCGGAAATCGTTGGCTCGCCTTCCTTCTCGCCCTTCCACGGAGCGAAGCGGAGATAGGCTTCGCGTTCCTCCTGCGTCGTTCCGACGCGGTGGAGGATCGACATCGAGATGACCTCGTCGCCGGCCTGCAGGCGCACGCCGCGAACGCCGGTCGAGGTGCGCGACTGGAACTCGCGCACGTCGGTCGCCATGAAGCGGATCGCCTTGCCGTTGCGCGTTGCAAGGAGGACATCGTCGCCCTCGGTCAGGAGCTCGACGCCGATCAGACGATCGGTCGGGTCAGCCTGCACGTCGCTGTCCTCGGTCTCGGTCTCCTCGGCGGGGCCGGCGCCGAACCGCATCGCGATCTTGCCGTTCGACGGGATATTCGTAAACGCGGCCATGCTGTTTCGGCGGACCGTCCCGTGCGCCGTTGCAAACATGATGTGGAGGCCGCCCCACTCGGTCTCATCCTCGGGCAGCGGCAGGACAGTCGAGATGGTCTCGCCCTCGGCGAGCGGAAGCAGGTTCACCATCGGCCGGCCGCGCGTGTTCGGACCGCCCTCGGGCAATCTCCAGACCTTGAGACGATAAACCCGGCCGGTGTTGGAGAAGAACAGTACCGGATTGTGCGTCGAGGTCACGAACAGGTTCGTGACGGCGTCCTCTTCCTTCGTCGCCATGCCGGCGCGGCCCTTGCCGCCGCGCTTCTGCTCGCGGAAGATCGAAAGCGGGGTGCGCTTGATGTAGCCGGTCATGGTGACCGTCACGACCATGTCCTCGCGCTCGATGAGATCCTCGTCCTCGATGCCGTCGACGGGGGCGGCAAGTTCGGTCACTCGCGGGGTCGCGAATTCGGCTTCGACCTCGTCGAACTCCTCGCGCATGACCTCGTAAAGACGAGCCCGGTTGCCAAGAATTTCAAGCAGTTCGCCAATATTCTTCGCAAGCCCTTCAAGCTCGTTGCCGATCTCGTCGCGGCCGAGCGCCGTCAGGCGATGGAGGCGTAGGTCGAGGATCGCCTTCACTTGCGCTTCCGATAGACGATAGGCCTCGACCGCCCTTTGCGGCTCGACGGCCTCGACGAGCGCGATGTACGGCCGGATCTCTTCGATCGGCCACTCGCGCTCCAGAAGCTTCTCGCGCGCGGCCGCCGGAGACGCCGATCCGCGGATGAGCTTCACCACCTCGTCGAGGTTGGTGACTGCGACGACGAGGCCGAGCAGGATGTGGGCCCGTTCGCGCGCCTTCAGCAGCTCGAACTTCGAGCGGCGGACGATCACTTCCTCGCGATAGCGGACGAAGCTCTCGATGATGTCGCGAAGCGTCAGCGTCTCCGGGCGGCCGCCGCGGATCGCGAGCATGTTCGCCGGAAAGCTCGTTTGCGCGGGCGTATGCCGCCACAATTGATTGAGGACGACCTCGGGAGTCGCGTCGCGCTTGAGGTCGATAACGACACGCACGCCCTCGCGATTTGATTCGTCGCGGATGTCGGCAACGCCCTCGATGCGACGGTCCTTGGCGGCTTCTGCGATCTTCTCGACGAGGCCGGCTTTGCCGACCTGGTAGGGGATTTCCGTAAGGACGATCGCGCGGCGCTCGCCGCGGGTCTCCTCGACATGAGCGCGCGAGCGCATGAGGATCGAGCCTCGGCCGGTCGTATAGGCACTGCGAATGCCGCTCTGCCCAAGGATGAGGGCGCCGGTCGGGAAGTCGGGGCCCTTCACATGCTCCATCAGCGCTTCGGTGCTGACCGCAGGGTCGTCGAGATAGGCCCGGCACGCCGCGAGGACTTCGCCAAGGTTGTGCGGCGGGATGTTGGTCGCCATGCCGACGGCGATGCCGCCGGCGCCGTTGACGAGAAGGTTGGGGAAGCGGGCGGGGAGGACCTGGGGCTCGCGCTCCGAGGCATCATAGTTCGGCTGGAAGTCGACCGTGTCCTTGTCGATGTCGCCAAGGAGGAAGTTTGCGACCTTGGCGAGGCGCGCCTCGGTGTAGCGCATCGCCGCCGGCGGATCGGGGTCCATCGAGCCGAAATTTCCCTGGCCGTCGATGAGCGGGACGCGCATCGACCAGGGCTGCGTCATTCGCGCCAGGGCATCGTAGATCGCGGAGTCGCCGTGCGGGTGATACTTACCCATGACGTCACCGACGATGCGGCTCGACTTGCGGTACGGGCGTCCTGCGACATAGCCGGCTTCCTGGCAGGCGAAGAGAATTCGGCGATGCACCGGCTTGAGGCCGTCGCGCACGTCAGGCAACGCGCGGCTGACGATCACGCTCATCGCATAATCGAGATAGCTGGTCTTCATCTCCTCGACGATGGAGATCGGCGCGATGTCCTTGTCGCCGCGAGGAGGCGGAGCGTTATTGTCGTTGCGGTCGTCGACCGGCGGTTGGGTAGCCAAGAAGTGATCCTGCAATTAGGGGTGCACAGAAGGTCGCGGATTAACCGCATCCCCCGGGCCATTATCTAGTGCATTGTCGCTCGCTTAGCCACCCCGCGCGCACGCGCGCGCGAGCTAAAGTTCGCGAGCGATATTTCGGGCCGGCCGATTTGTCGCGTGATATCAGCTAGTTCAATATGCGTTCAGGGGCTCTGCTCCAACGTCCTTGGACAAGCATTCCTTAGAGGTCTAAGTCGCCGCCGTCATTCGATGCGGGCGCTCGTTCGCCCGCCAAGGGAGAAAATCTGCATGAAGCTCTTGATCACCAGCGCTGCAATCGCATTGCTTGCTGTTTCCGCACCTGCCGCAGCGCAGGCTCCACAGCCGCCGGCCCAGCCGTCGCAGGGTGGCATCGTCACGCACCAGCCCAAGATCTCCGGCGCGGCCGCAAAGGCGATCATCGACCTTCAGACCGCAGTCAACAAGAATGACGCGGCATCGATCCCGGCCCAGCTGGCGGCAGCGAAAGCCGCGGCCAAGACGCCCGATGATCGTTACGCAATCGCCATTCTCGAGCTCAAGTCGGCCGGCATGGCGCACGACCATGCCCAGATCGCCGCAGGCCTTCAGGATATGCTCGCATCGGGAAGCGTGAAGCCCGAGGAGCAACTCGGGATCTACCAGGCGCTTGGGCAGACCTACAGCGCCCTCAAGCAGAACCAGCAGGCGACCGAGGCCTTCCAGCATGTAGTTCAGCTGGACCCCAACAATGTTGATGCGATCGCCGGCCTGGCCGAGGCGCAGATCGCTGCGGGCCAGGGCGCAGCTGCCCTTCCGCTTCTCCAGCAAGGCATCAAGGTGCAGCAGGCCGGCGGTCAGAAGGCCCCCGAAGCCTGGTACAAGCGGGCAACGAGCGTTGCTTACGAAGCTCGGCTTCCGGCGGCTCTCGACATGTCGCGGCAGTGGGTAGCCGCTTATCCGACGCCGGCGAACTGGCGGGACGCGATCGCGATCTACCGTAACCTCAACCAGTCCGACGTCGAGGCGACACTTGATCTCATGCGCCTCGAGAATGCCCTTGGCGCGCTCAAGACCCCTGGCGAATATGCGCTCTATGCCGAAGCTGCCGCCGACCAGTCGAACTACAACGAAGCCCAGGCCGCGATCGACGCTGGGATCGCCGCGCATGTGGTCGACCCTTCGACGCCGCAGTTCCGGGACATTCTCGCCGGCCTCAAGGGCAAGCCGAAAGCTACTGCAGCCGATCTTGAGGCGGCGGTTAAGTTGGGCCCCAACCCGACCAATCTCCTGCGCATCGGCGATCGCTATTATGCGATGGGCAACTATGCCAAGGCCGCGGACATCTATCGCCAGGTGATCGGCAAGCCGGGCGCGGACAAGGATGTTGCCAACCTCCACCTTGGCATGGCGCTCGCGCGGGCGGGGGACAAGGCAGGCGCTGCGGCAGCCTTGAACGCGGTTTCGGGAAGCCGTGCCGAGCTTGCGAAATACTGGCTACTTTACGCGCAGCAGCATGGCTGATTGACGCTGCCCAACCGGCCTTAAGGAAAGGCGTCGGCGTTGCCGGCGCCTTTTCTATTTGCGGCGAGCCAGCGTCCTCTTTGACCTGTCCCGTTTCGGGATGGTTAAGAGCTGCCTTCTTAGCGTTAAATGAAGGCTCGCTTACACGCCTCCTGCAAATGCCTTCTTAAGGACATGGATCTCCGGTGCGTTTCGACGATCGTCTGCTGACCGTCCTCAACCAGCCGGCCGGCGACCGTCACGACGTGGCCGTCCGCTGGCGGCAGCTCGTCGATCTTGTCGCCCGTGCCGGATCGAATGCGCCGAGCCCGACCGTTTCGCAGGCCCTCGATTCCATCCGCGCGGATGCGCCGAGGGTCGATGAAAATTTGCGCGCGGCCGCCGCGCGCGCCGTCGCCGCGCTGCCGCTTCCGCTTGGTCTGCTCGAATATTTCGCTTCTGACCGCCTCGCCGTTGCCGCTCCCGTGCTCGCCGCGGCCACGCTCGATCCTGCCCAATGGCAGGCGATCCTGGGCTCTGCCGACGAGGAAACGCGCCGCTTCATCGAGACACTTCATCCCGAGATCCACTCGGAAGCCACCGCAGAGCTGACGGACAAGCTTGTCGAAAGTCCTGCGGAAGGGCCGACGCCCGAACCCGAAGGTCCATCGCTGCACGAGGTCGTGCAGCGCATCGAGCGGCGTCGCCGCAGCCGGGCAATGATGAGGCGCGGCGGCCTTGCCCAGGCTTCCCAAACTTCGCCAGCGCTGTTCCGCTGGGAATGCGGTCCGGGCGGCGAGATCGCCTGGGTCGACGGAGCGCCGCGAGGAGCGCTTATCGGCCGCTCGATCGCTCGTTCGCAAAATGGCGAGGGAGACCAGGTCGACGCCGACATCGTGCGCGCCTTCATGGTTCGCGCGCCGTTTCGCGACGCGGCGCTGAAGGTCGCCGGAGACGGGCTCGTTTCGGGCGAATGGAAGATCAGCGGAGTGCCGGCCTTCGACCCTGCCGACGGGCGGTTTCGCGGCTACCGCGGCGTTGCGCTGCGCGAGCGGGAGGAAGCCGCAACGATCGACGATGCGGCCCATGCGCTCGCTGATCCCGATTCGCTGCGCGAGCTTGTTCACGAGATCAAGACGCCGCTGAATGCGATCATCGGCTTTGCCGAGATCATCGAAGGCCAATATCTGGGACCTGCGGATCGCCGCTACAGGGAGCGCGCGCAGGAGATCGTCCGCCAGGCGAAGCTGCTCGTGACGGCGATCGATGACCTCGACTTTGCAGCAAAGGTGCATTCTTCGGCAGCCGGCGCGCATCGTCGCGTCAACCTTTCCGACCTCGTCGAGGGTCTTGCGCCGGCGCTTCGCGAGATGGCCGAGAGCCGCCGGGTCGAGATCGAGGGGCCGCGTGCGGTTCGGGACGCAATGGCGGCGACCGAGCCAGAACTTGCCGACCGCCTCGTCTTTCGCATGTGCAGCGCGCTCATAGATCAGGCCGAGGCGGGCGAGCGGCTGCGCCTTAGCGTCGACAAAGCGGGCGATTGTTGGCGTGTCGCGATGACGCGCCCGGCAAAGCTCGCCGAGATCCCGGAAGAGCAATTGCTCGGCGGCCAGACAGACGCGGGACAGGGCTTTTCGCTGCGGCTGGTGAGCGGCCTTGCGCGCATTTCGGGCGCCGATCTTGCGGCCCCGCAGAACATGCTCGCCTTACTATTTCCCCGAGGCTGACTTGGCGCGGGCCGTGAGCCCGTCTATTTCGACGCGGCCGGGGAGGGCCTGTAGCTCAACGGTAGAGCCGGCCGCTCATAACGGCTAGGTTGCAGGTTCGAATCCTGCCGGGCCCACCCCCATTGCTCCTTGCGGAGTTTCAGCGAAGTCGCCATTGGGCACAGCGCCGCGGCGGAGATGGGCCGCCGCAGCCGCAAGGCGAAGGCGGGGAGTAGCGCAGTCTGGTAGCGCATCTGCTTTGGGAGCAGAGGGTCGCAGGTTCGAATCCTGTCTCCCCGACCATTTTTCCGGTGTCGTTTATGAGGCCTAGGCCGGAACTGCCGCCGCTGCGACCGTGACGGTCGGTCGCTTGCCCGCCTGCCATCCCGCCCAACTCGTCAGCGCGCCGATGGTGAAGCCCATGAGCCAGATCGGTGCGACCGGCGCGTGACCGATGAACGTGTCGAGCTGTCTCAGCACAGGAAAATCGCTCGCAAATCCAGTCGCCAGAAGCTCGACAGCGATAAACCCGGCGGTGACGAGGAACGGCTTGGCGCGCTCGCGAACGCGCCACCAGATCACGACGCTGATCACCAGCGACAGCGCCATCGACCAAAGGATCGTTTCCATGATGTGCGGAAAATCGGCAGGCCCGTGCACCTGGAAGCGAGGGATGTACAATCCCATGATCCGGCTGAACGGAGATTCGAAGAGGATCAGCGGCGTCGACAGCATGTAGCCGGCGTGGATCCACACCTTTCGGCGATACTTCAGCGCACGATAATAGACCGTCACATAAGCCGCCATCGCGACCATCGTTCCGATCAGGAAGCCAGGGCCGTAGAGCAGCCGGACCGGGTCGCCCGCGACGAATTCCTGGGACTGACGGCTGATGATCGCCGCAAGACCGCCGATCAGGAACGGGAACAGGAAAAGGCTCGCCTTGCCGACCGCGCGGTGGAGCTGCAGCTGGTTCTTGTGCTGCGCGGTCCAGCTTTGCGCCGTGACCATCAAAACCCACAGGCTCGCTGCGACGCCGTGCGCGTGGAACTGCCAGGGCACGGTCGGTGCGACGGCAAAATAGCTTGGCCAGAAGCCGACGACGATCGTCGCGATGACCCCCAGCATGTAAAAAGGCGCGCGCGGATAGGGCATTGCCTGTGCTCCCCCGACTTCCCGCTCCCGAACATAGCATCATCGGGCAATTGTGTCCGCGACAAAGTCGGGCAAACGACTGAACGGCCGTGGCTGGCGTTTCTTAATTGCCGTGCAGGTCACTCTGAGCGCACGGCCGCTAGATCTCTTTGGAATTGAGCAACGCTGTCAGCCGGATCAGTAAGCCGCGTATCTTTGATCATCTCGTCGACAATCTGGATCAGTTCGGACGCATAGGTGTCGCGGTGGCGCTTCCACATGCTTCGAAAGACCGGCTGCGCCATCAGCAGCTTGATGCCAATGAAGGCGTTCTCATAGGTAATCTCGTCACTCAGGCGCAAATGCCGCTGCAGGTATGCATCCTGGAAATTGCTAAGACGCACCCGCATGATCAATCGAAGGCGATTGATCTCTTCCGCGGTGAAATTCGTGTCGCCGGAGAAGACACGGGTCACCAGCTCGCTGATGTGCGGTTCGGCATTCCATTTCACCATCTCAACCGTGCGGGTCAGCACGCCCTGGTTGATGAGTGCCCGCTGGTTCTTCTCGGTCACCTTCACCTGGAGCGCGAGGTAGATCAGCGAGATCAGCACGGCGAAACTGCTGATCAATGTGCCTATGCTGGCCAGGTCCGACAAAGTCACGGGCGCCCCCCCGACAGTCATCCATATCGAGCAATTCTTACTCGCTCCCTAGCCGTAACTCCACGGCCCAAACCCTGCTGCGACTCCTGTTGCGGCGTGCTATTCTTGCAAGACAATGAAAGCGGGAGGTCGTCATGCCCAAGCCGTTCGTTGTCACACCCATGAATTCACCACGGCCGCTCAACGTCGTTGGAGAGAAGGTCACGGTTCTCGCGTCGGGGGATCAGACCGATGGCTATGAAGTCTTCCTGCAGGAGGGGCCTCCAGAAAGTGGTCCGCCGCCGCACAGCCACCCTTGGGACGAGACATTCTATGTCATGAAGGGCGACGTCGAGTTTTCGATCGGCGGGGAAGCCCAGCTCGCGGCGACGGGCACTTTGGTACATCTGCCTGCCGGCACTGTGCATTGGTTTCGCTGCGGTCGCGAGGGAGCGCTGATGCTTTCGGTGACTTCTCGTAAAGGAGCTTCGGAAGTCTTTGCAGCACTTGACCGCGAGATTCCACCCGGACCTCTCGATGTGCCAAAGATAATCGAGGTGATAAGCGCAAACGGAGTAACGCCCGGGCCAATGCCGTAACGGCCATTTGCCGATTTGCGGAAGTGGGTGGAAACCGGACGTTGGCTAAGCGGACCTCAGCGCTCCGATCCTGCCGCGACGCAGCGCACTTACGTTGAGGAGTCCGGCGGCAATTCGACGCCGCTGAGCATCCAGGAAAGTCCATGCCGCTTGAACACCAGGCCACTGTTCGGCTTGTCCCTTGCGGTCACGAGAAACTCGGAGAAGCTGCGCCGCACGATGACGGGTTGCCCGGGAACATGGAGCGCCGAAGCCGCCGGACCCGTGTTCTCCTGCCTGTTCGCGAGCAGGGCGGCGCGCATCCCCGCGGGGGAAACCAATCCGTCGATCACCGGCCCCATCATTGCCGAGCCAACAACCATTCCAATGGCGCCCAAACCGGACTTGTCCTTCTGAGCCTCGGCCATCATCCGAGCCATAAGTTCGGCCTTTAGACTTTGCCGAAGGGCGGGGTAGTCGATGTAAGCGTTCAGCGCATCGGCATCGCGCGACTGCGCCGCGTCCTTCATGCC
>DATIQO010000040.1:0-16161 GCA_035470745.1 Sphingomicrobium sp.
TCCCGCCAATTCGATGGGCATGATGAAGTTCATGCTGCCTAATTACTTTGGCATCTATCTCCATGATTCTCCGGAAAAAGAGCATTTCACCAAGAACGAGCTCTGGATCAGCAACGGCTGCGTGAGGCTCGAGGATTACAAACGCGTGGCACGCTTCCTCTTCGACGGCCGTATCCCCCAGGGCGACGATCCCAAGGTCGAGAAGGAAGTGAACCTGCCGCAGCCCATCCCGGTCTACATGACCTATCTGACGGTCCAGCCCACAGCCGACGGCGTGCAGTTCCTCGAAGACCATTACGGGCGCGACGCGCACCTCATGGAACGTTACGGCCCGCAGCTCCTGGAAGCAGCGCACGGCCAATAGCCGGCAACTGTATTGACGATGTAACACAGTTGGACTAGTTTGGCGCGGATGTTCCGCGCGCATGCAGTCAGCTTTGTCCAGCTCGGTGCCTTCTGGATCGCGACGGCGCTGATGGTGATCGCGCTCGCCTGGATCGCGCTGCGCAATGTCGGCCCGAGGTCGGGCGAGCGGCGGCTTGGATCGCTCGCCGGCATCGCCCTCCAGTCGATCGGCTTCGCCGCGGCCGCCGTCGGCTTCGTCAAGCCGTCGCTCCCCTGGTGGGCGCCCTACTCGCTGGTCTCCTCGCTCCTCGTGCTGTTACTCGGCGGCACCGCCATCCTCCTCTTCCTCTGGGCTGCCTCGACGATGGGAAGGAACTGGAGCCTGGTCGCGCGGACCGGCGAGGACCATGAGCTCGTGCGCTCTGGACCGTTTGCGATGGTGCGCCACCCCATCTACCTCGCGCTTCTTCTCTATCTGCTGAGCATCGCGGCCGCGCTTGGCCACTGGCAGCAGCTGCTGTTCGCGATGCCGCTCTACCTTGCCGGGACCGCGGCCAGGATCAGGCAGGAGGAAGCGCTGCTGCGGTCACGATTCGGGGCAGCGCACGAACGCTACGTTCGCGAGGTCCCTGCCCTTATTCCGCTGATTGGCTGACGCTGGGCGGCTAGGCCGCGTCGCCGGCCTTGTCCTTGGCGGCGTAGACGCGCACCGGCTCCTTGCGGCCGTCGACCACGTCCTTGTCGACATGGACCTCGTCCACTCCGTCCATCGAGGGCAGGTCGAACATCGTGTCGAGCAATATGCCTTCAAGGATGGAGCGCAGGCCGCGAGCACCGGTCTTGCGGTCGATTGCCCTCTTGGCGACCGAGTGAAGCGCATCGTCCGTGAACTCGAGCGTCACCCCTTCCATGTCGAAGAGCTTGGCATATTGCTTCACGAGCGCGTTCTTCGGCTCGACGAGGATCTTCACCAGGGCCGATTCGTCGAGGTCGAGCAGCGTCGCAATGACCGGCAGACGTCCCACGAACTCGGGAATGAGCCCGAACTTCAGGAGGTCCTCGGGCTCGCAATGCTTGAGGATTTCGCCGGTCTTGCGCTCGTCAGGAGCAGCGACGTGAGCGCCAAAGCCCATCGACTTGCCCTGCATGCGGTCGGAGATGATCTTCTCGAGACCGGCAAAGGCGCCGCCGCAGATGAACAGGATGTTGGTCGTATCGACCTGGAGGAACTCCTGCTGCGGGTGCTTGCGACCGCCCTGCGGCGGAACGCTCGCGGTCGTTCCTTCCATCAGCTTGAGGAGCGCCTGCTGGACGCCTTCGCCCGAGACGTCGCGGGTGATCGAGGGATTGTCCGACTTGCGGCTGATCTTGTCGATCTCGTCGATATAGACGATCCCCCGCTGCGCCTTTTCGACATTATAGTCGGAGGCCTGGAGCAGCTTGAGGATGATGTTCTCGACGTCCTCGCCGACATAGCCGGCTTCGGTCAGCGTCGTTGCGTCCGCCATCGTGAACGGAACATCGAGGATCCGCGCGAGGGTCTGGGCAAGCAGCGTCTTGCCGCAGCCCGTCGGACCGATGAGCAGGATGTTCGATTTCGCAAGCTCGACCTCGTTGCCGGACTTGGCGCCGTGCGAGAGGCGCTTGTAATGGTTGTGGACGGCGACCGAGAGCACGCGCTTGGCGCGGTCCTGCCCGATCACGTAGTCGTCGAGGACCTTGCAGATTTCCGAGGGCGTCGGAACGCCGTCGCGAGTCTTCACGAGGGCTGACTTGCTCTCCTCGCGAATGATGTCGTTGCAGAGTTCGACGCATTCATCGCAGATGAAGACCGTCGGCCCGGCGATCAGCTTCCTCACCTCGTGCTGCGATTTACCGCAGAACGAGCAGTAGAGGGTGCTTTTGCTGTCGCCGCCTGAAAGCTTGGTCATTCCCGTCCTTGCATATCGGCCGCGAACGACCGTCCTCTGGTGGGCATGCTAGCCCGCTTTATTACACAATCAACTCTGCGGGATCGTTAATGTTGCCGCGCCGCCCGATTGCTGTTTTATTTCAGGAATATGGATGGAGCGCCTGCGTCAGGCAAGGGGCACCCTGTCACACTTTGAGACGCTGGAACCCCTCGCGCATCGCCTCGTGGAAGTCGGATCGCGCATAAATATCATTGTGTCCTGCGCGCTCGATCGTGCGATCGAAGACGACGTTGCCAAGGCGCTTGCGAAGCGCGTTCGTGCGCTCGCGAGGGACGATTTCGTCGCGCGCCGCTGCGATGATCGCGACAGGAACATCGAGCGTCTCCAGTGCCGATGCCGCGTCGATCTCGTGCGCGAAGAACGGACCGATCGGCAGCCAGGGGTACATCGACTGGGCGACGGCCTTGAGCGAATCGAACGGGGTGACGAGGATCAGCCCGGCGAGATCGCGCGTCGATGCAAGGCTCGCGGCGATGCCGCTGCCGATGCTGAAGCCGAGCGCGACGACGCGGCTTGGCCGGACCTTCTCGACGGCAAGGTCATAGACGAGCGGAGCGTCGGCGATCAGCGCTTCGGCTGACGCAGACCCCTGTGACGGCGGATATCCGCGATAGTGGAAGCTGACGACCTCCTCGTCGGGGAACAGCTCGTGCACATATTCCGCGACATCCTGCGCATTCCAGGCATTGCCGCCGAAGCCGAGGATCAGGATCGGGCCGTCTCGCGGCTCGTCGGGGGGAATGCGGATCCCTGAGAGCTCAAATCCCTCGCTGCTCAGGGCGAGGCGCTCGGCGCCTCTGGGCCACGGCCCTGCCGCGGCAACAGCATGAGTTGGAAAGATCAGCTGGGACTGGAAATCGAACATTGCAATCAAAAGAAAGGCGCCGGGCGCTTAATGGCCAAAGGCTGCCTCGATCGCGGGGGTCACGCGGTCGACCGTATAGGGCTTTTCGATGACCGGCGCGTCGTTGAACTCCGGCGGCGGCGGATCGACGTGCCCGCCGGTTGCAATGACGAAGGGGACATTCTTCTCGCGAAGCTTGGTCGCCACCGGCCACACGTTCTCGCCCTTGAGGTTGACGTCGAGAATGGCGAGGTCGAACCCGCCTTTTTCCACTTCCTCGAGCGCACACTGGACGGTTTCGCAGGTGCCACGAACCTTGTGGCCAAGCGAATCCAGGAAGTCCTCGAGCATCATCGCGATGAGTGGCTCGTCTTCGACGATCAGGATGGAACGCACATTAGCCATTGCCGTTCGCATAGAGTGCGCGTGTGAAAGGTCAAAGGCCTTTATTTCGTGCCGATCGCCCGCCGCGCCGCGGCTGCAAGGTCGGTGACGGAGAAGGGCTTGGGCAGGAAATTCACATTCTCGATGTCGATCGACTTGCGCAGCTGCTCCTCGGCATAGCCAGACATGAAGAGGATCTTGAGATCGGGCCTGCTTTGCCGGGCTTCGCGCACCATGGTTGGCCCGTCCATCCCCGGCATGACGACGTCGCTGATGAGCAGCTCGATCGGTTCGCCGCGCTCAAGAAACTCGAGCGCGTCCTCGCCATTGTCGGCCGTCACGACCTTGTAGCCATGGCGGGTGAGCGCGCGCTCGGCGACGCTTCGCACCATCGGCTCGTCCTCGACGAGGAGCACGGTGCCGCTTCCCCAGAGCTCGTCCTTCTTGCCCTTGTCGACGGCGGGCGTTCGCCGCGCCCGCGCTTCTTCGCGGTGGACGGGAAGATAGATCACGAACCTCGTGCCTTCGCCGACCTTTGAGTCGGCGAAGATGAACCCGCCCGACTGCTTGACGATGCCGTAGACGGTCGAGAGGCCAAGGCCGGTGCCCTTGCCGACCTCCTTGGTCGTGAAGAAGGGCTCGAATATCTTGCCAAGCACGTTCGCAGGGATCCCGGTGCCGGTGTCGGTCACCGAGAGCGCGCTATAGTCGGCCACCGGCAGGATATCGGACCCGAGCTCCGCGACCTGGTCCGATTTCACCGAATAGGTCTGGATGGTGAGCGTTCCGCCGCCCTTGGGGGCCATCGCGTCCCGCGCATTGACCGCAAGGTTGATGATGACCTGTTCGAGCTGGCCCGGATCGGCGCGAATGGGGCCAAGGTTGCGCCCGTGCTTCACCACCAGCTCGACTGTCTCGCCAAGCAGGCGCTTCAATAGGTGCGAGACCTCGGAAACGGCGTCGGGCAGCTGCAGCACCTGCGGCCGCAGGGTCTGCTGGCGAGAAAAAGCGAGCAGCTGGCGGGTAAGGCCTGCGGCGCGATTGGAGTTCGACTTGATCTGCTGGATATCGTCATAGTCGATGTCGCCCGGCGTGTGTCGCATCAGCATGAGATCGCAATGACCGATGATGGCGGTCAGGATATTGTTGAAATCGTGGGCGACGCCGCCCGCGAGCTGGCCGACGACCTGCATCTTGGTTGCCTGGGCGACCTGGCGCTTGAGCTTTGCCTCCTCGCTATTGTCCTTGAGGAGCAGCAGCACCGCAGCTTCGCCAAGTCCGCGCAGGCCCGCGATGGTGAGCGCGACGGGCTCGGCGGGCTGGCGGACGAGGCGAACCGCAAGATCCCCCGACATCGCCGGTCCGCGGGCGTTGCGCCGAACGGCGTCGGCGACCGGCGCCTTGTCCTCCTTGACCACGAGGTCGCCGGGATAGACCGGCATCCTCGCCCCCTCGATGCCGGCTGCCTGGCAAAATGCCTGGTTCATGGTCAGGAAGCGTCCGTCGCCGTTGACCAGCGCGAGCCCGATCGGAAGCATGTCGAGGAGGGCCTGGAGCTGCGTAGAACTCGATACCGGCAGCGTGTCGGGACTGTCGAAGAGGTAGAAATTGCCATAGTCGCTTGGGCCAGGCGGATCGAGCGGGACCAGGACCGCACGCAGCGGGCGGCCGGTGTCCCCTTCTGCGGTCAGCTGGAAATTCCCTTCGCCCTCGGCCTCCTCGACAAGGTCGCTGAGCCGCAAGGGGCCGGTCCTTGAAGCGCTTGCAACCGCCCGCTCGCCGAACAGCCGGTTGTGGGCGATCACCTTGCCGTTGGGATCGATCAGCGCGGCCATGACTCCTGCCCTGCCCAGGAGATCGCCGGACTGGCCGCGCAGGCGGTTGGCGCTGGCGGTCAATGGGTCGGGAGCCGTGGCCTTGACGAAGCGCCACAGCAGCATGTCGTTCTGGGTACCGACGCGTTCGACCTCGACCGGCATCGAGCCCGCCGCGGTCTCGATCCCGGCAACGCAGCCGGCGCCGTCGCGCTCCGCCATCGCCTGGGCGAGTTTGAGCCCCTGGAGCGCTTCCTCGTTCGCCGCGAGTTCGAGCGGCGGCCGCCCCGCGCCGAAGCGCTCGCTGTAGGAAGGATTGACGAGGAGCAGCGACCCCTCATCGCTCGTCAGCGCGACCGGATCGCCGCTAAGACCGAGCGCCGAGCCCAGCAAAGCAAAGTCGGGTCCGACCGCCAACTTCTCCTCTGGCGCCGTCGCACCTTTCGTCAGGAGGTAAGTGACAACCGCGAGCACGATCCCGGCGATCATCACGATCGTTGCAAATAGGGGTTCGCCGATGACGAGCAGGAGGAGCGAGCCCGTAAGCGCCGCCCCGGCGATCAGCGCCGGCGCAAGCCAGCGCCCCCACCCCTCGAGGGACGATGATTCGATGCTGGGCAGTTCCTGGTAGAGCATGGGCGTTCGCACCCATGCTACCAGAAGCGCACCATCCTACCAGATGCGGACGCGATCGGCGGGCGAGAGGTAGAGCTTTTGGCCGGGCTGGACTCCGAAGGCGGAATACCAGGGGTCCATGTTGCGAACGACGTCGGTGCGGACCCGGCACGGTGAGTGCGGGTTGGTGAGCAGCTGCTGGCGAAGCGCCGCCTCGCGATCGTTGCAGCGCCATACCTGCGCCCAGCCGAGGTAAAAGCGCTGGTCGGCGGTCATTCCATCGATGACGGGCGGAGCTGCGCCATTGAGCGAGGCGAGATAGGCATCGTGCGCGATGCTGAGGCCGGCAAGATCGGCGACATTCTCGCCCATTGTCAGCTTGCCGTTGACGTGCATGCCCGGGAGCGGTTCGTAGGCATTGATCTGCTGCTCGTACTTGTCGAGGCGGGCCTTGAAATTCTGCGCATCCACCGGCGTCCACCAGTCGACGAGATTGCCGTGAAGGTCATATTTGGCGCCCTGGTCGTCGAACTGGTGGCTCATCTCGTGGCCGATGACAGCGCCGATACCGCCATAATTGACCGCCGGATCGGCGTTCGGATCGAAGAAGGGCGGCTGGAGGATCGCCGCCGGGAACACGATCTCGACCATCGTCGAATTCGAGTAGGCGTTGATCTCCATCGGGGTCATGCCCCACTCCCAGCGCCGGATCGGGCCGCCGAGCTTGCCGATCTCATAATCATATTCGAAGCGGTTCGAGCGCATTGCGTTGCCAAGAAGATCGCCGCGATCGATGACGAGGCCGCTCATGTCGCGCCACTGCGAGGGGTAACCGATCTTGGGCGAGAAAGCGGCGAGCTTGGCGTGGGCCTTGGCCTTGGTCTCGGCGCTCATCCAGTCGAGCTGGTCGATCCGCCGTCCCATGGCAGCGATGAGATTATGGACGAGCTGGTCGGCCGCGGCCTTGGTCTCGGGCGGAAAATATTTTGCGACGTAGAGCTTGCTGACGTCGTCCCCAAGCGCATCGACCGTGAAGTTGACGGCGCGCTTCCACCGCGGCTCCTGCTCGGGCGTCCCGGAAAGAACGGTCCCGTAGAAGGAGAAACTCTCCTGGTCGAACCGCTTCGGCAGATAGTCGGAATAGCTGTCGAGCGAGCGGACGAGCAGCTGGTCGCGAAGGACCGGCAGCGGCGTTCGCCCGATGAGCTCGGAAATGCCCTTGAACGCGCTCGGCTGCGAGACGATCACATAGTCGACACTGGCGCCGTCGTCCTTGATGAGCTCGGGAAAATCGAAGCCCGGCGCGGCCTTGCGGACCTCGGCCAGCGTCATCTTGTTGTAGGTCTTGGTGGCGTCGCGGCTGTCGGCCCGGGCCCAATGGACCTGCGCGACCTTGGTCTCGAAGTCGACAATGGCCTTGGCCCTTGCGGCGGGATTTGCTTCGCCGGCGAGCGTCAGCATGTTCGTGAGATGCTGGAGATATTTGGCCTTCGTCTCGACGAGCTTCGGGTCGCTTGAGAGGTAATAGTCGCGATCGGGCATGCCGAGGCCGCCCTGGATGACATTCAGCGCATAATGGTCGGACGCCTTGCGATCCTGTCCGACGAACATCCGGAACGGGATGCCGATGCCAAGATGATCGGCATCCGAGTAGAGCTTGGCGAGGTCCTTCTTGGATTTTGTGGCGCGGACCTCGTTGAGCCATGGCTCGAACGGGCCAAGGCCCTTCGCTTCGATCGCAGCCTCGTCCATGAAGCTCTGATAGGCGTTGCCGATCTTGCTGCTCGGATCCTTCGCCTGCTCATCGATGATCGTCCGGGTGCGTTCCTTCGACAGGTCATCAAGGACATTGAACATGCCATAGCGCGCCTTGTCGGGCGGGATCGGCGTGTTCTTCGCCCAGGTCCCGTTCGCATAGCCAAAGAAATCGTCGCCCGGCGCAACGCTTGGGTCCATGCCGGCGGTGTCGAACCCGAACGTCCCATATTGCGGCTTCGGCGCCGCCGCGGGTGGGAGCGCGGCGGCCGCAGCGGCCGGGGGCGGCGGCGGCGGAGGTGCTGGCGCCTGGGTGGCGCAGGCGCCAAGGGCGGTTCCGGCGGCAAGGACGGCAAGCAGGCGACGCATCACTGGTTTCTCCCCACAACTAGCTGTGCGCCTATAGGGTGATGGGGCAAAATTCGTCAAAGCCGCTCGCAGAAGCAGGACGGCGGAACGCAGAATGGCGCAAACTCGCGGCGGAGCAACGCCTGTGGCGGGCTTGCGCCTAGAGCGCTTTTTGCACGCGTCGCCGCTGCCGCCACCGGCTGCGGGACCAAAACCCCCAAAGCAGGGAGCCGAGAAAATAGCCCACCGCCGCGCAGACGGTGGCCATCGTCAGGATGCCAACGGCGATCGGACCCGAGGCGTGGTGCAGCCAGAACAGCGCGCGGCTGAGTTCGCTCGAAAACTGGGCTGCAACCGCGGGATTAACCAGCGTTGAGTCATAGTGCAGCTCCCACGAGCCGATCCGGTATGCCGCATAATACATTGGCGGGATCGTCAGCGGGTTCACGACGAGCGTGCAGATTGCGGCGACCACGACATTGGCGCGCGTGGGGATCGCGAGGATCGCCGCAACGACCGTGTGCATGAACGGAATGATCATGGCGACGAAAAGTCCAAGGGCAACGCCGCGCGGAACCGACCGGCGCGTCATGCGCCACAGGTAGGGATGGCCAAGGTGCGGCGCAAAAGGCCGCAGCAGCCGGTGCTCGTGGACGGTTTCGCGTGTCGGGATATGACGCGTCAGCCAGCGCATGCGTCCGGTGCCGGCGCCCGCCTCAGCCATTATGCCGAAGCAATCGTTGCTGCTCGCGCTTCCAATCCCGCTCTTTCATCGTCTCACGTTTATCGTGCACTTTCTTGCCGCGGGCGAGCGCCAATTCGACCTTGGCCCGCCCACTTGCGTTGAAATAGATGGAAAGCGGGACGAGCGTTAGTCCCTGGCGGGTCACCGCGCCCTGGAGCTTGGCGATTTCGCGGTTTTTCAGCAACAGTTTGCGCGCTCGTCGCGGCTCGTGGTTGAGACGGTTGCCATGGCTATATTCGGGGATGTGGCTGTTGATCAGCCAGACCTCGTCGCCGTCGACGGTCGCGTAGCTCTCCGCGATCGACCCCTCGCCGCCGCGCAGAGATTTCACCTCGGTTCCGGTGAGCTGGATTCCGCTCTCGAAGCGCTCCTCGACGAAATAATCGTAACGCGCGCGCCGGTTCTCGGCGACGATCTTTTGCTTGTCGAACGGATGCGGGAGCGGCTTGGCCATGGAGCTTAGATAAGACCTGCATGCTCCAATGCAGCATCTACCGCATGTTTTGACGAAATCGACGCCTCGACGAGCGGCAAGCGGAGCTCGGTCGGAAAACCTGGCTTGACGCGCGAAAGCGCATATTTGGCGGGCGCCGGCGATGCGTCGCTGAAGAGTGCGGAGTGAAGTGGATAGAGACGGTCCTGGAGCGTCAGCGCGTCCTCGCTTCGGCCTTCGCGGATCGCTTTTTGGAACTCGGAGCAGAGCTTCGGCGCGACATTTGCAGTCACCGAGATGCAGCCAACTCCGCCCATGGCGCTGAAGCCGAGCGCCATGTCGTCATTGCCGGACAGCTGGCAGAAGCTTTCGCCGCACGCGAGGCGCTGCGCAGCCACCCGGCCGAGGTTTCCGGTCGCGTCCTTGATCCCGACGATCCGTTGATGCCCGGCAATTTCCTTAAGTGTTTCAACGGAGATATCCGCGACGGTGCGCGATGGTACATTGTAAACAATGATCGGAAGAGGAGACGCTTCGGCGATCGCCGTGAAATGCGCAGCAAGTCCCGCCTGGCTCGGCTTATTGTAATAAGGAACGACAACCAGTGCTGCATCAGCACCGACGTCGGCGGCTGCCCGAACCATTTCGATCGCGACCTCGGTCGAATAGCTGCCGCAGCCGGCAATGACGGGCACCCTCCCCGCTGCGATCTGGACGGTATGGGCGATGACCTCGCGGTGCTCGTCGCGGGTCAGGGTCGCGCTCTCGCCGGTCGTGCCGCAAGGGACGAGGGCGTTGGAGCCCTGGTCGATTTGCCATCCGACGAATTCCCGGAATGTGTCCTCAGCGACACGACCGCCGGAAAAGGGTGTCACCAGCGCAGGAATCGAGCCGAAAAACATGAACTTGCCTCCGTGTTGAGGAGTTTGCGCGATAGGATGGGGCCGCGTTCACGGCCTGATAAGGAGCGGGGCTGCACAATGTCCAGCATGTGGCGTATCGCTGCTTTGGTGCCAGTGCTGCTGGCGACGGCGCCGCTGAGTTCGGCCCAATATGCCGCGCCCATGAACGGCGTCGCTCAGAATGCCTACGCGCCAAGCGTTGCCTACTCGCTCGACCAGTGGCGGCGGCTGCGGCAGAGCAACGGATACAGCTTCGCCGATTATGCCTCCTTCCTCATCGCCAACCCTGACTGGCCCGATGCGACTCGAATGCGCGCCTGGGCAGAAAAGGCAATGGGCCCCGGTGAGAATGCGTCGAGCGTCATCGCTTTCTTTGCCAAGGACAAGCCTCAAACCGGCAACGGCTGGGCGCGGCTGGCCGAAGCCGAAGCCGCGACCGGCCGGTCCGCCGATGCGCTGAACGCTGCGCGCGAGGCGTGGGCGTCGTCCGACCTCAGCGCCGACGACGAGCAGTCGATCTGGGCGCGCTACGGACGCAGCTTCACGCGCGAGGACCATGATCGCAGGATCGATTCGCTCCTTTTCGACAGGAAGGCCGACAGTGCGGCGCGCTTCCTTTCCCTCGCGAGCCCCGAGCGGCAGGCCGCGTTTGGGGCGCGGATCGCGATGCAGGAAGACGCTGCCGATGCCGAGACCCGTTACCGCGCCGTCACCGCGGACGTGACGAGCGATGCTGGCCTGATGATGGACCGCGTGCGCTACCTCAGGGAACATCGCTACGGCAATGCAGCCCAGGACCTTGCTGCGCGCACGCATCACTTCACGTTGAAGCCGGCAGACCCGAAACGCTTTTACGACATGCTTCTGCTGGTCGCGGACGATGCGGCGGGCGATGCCAACTGGCAGGATGTCTACAACATCACCCGCCAGATCGACGACGTCCTTCCAACCGGCGCCGCGGTCGCCGATCAACCGCTTGGCGTTCGGGACGATTATACGAGCCTCGCCTGGCTCGGCGGCAGCGTCGCGCTCGAGCGGATGCGCCAGCCGGCGAGCGCACTGGCGATGTTCGACCGGTACGCCCATGCCGGCCGTTCGCTCCAGGTCCAGACCAAGGGCGATTACTGGGCCGGCCGCGCGGCGCTCGGCGCAGGCCAGTTCCAGACGGCAAGTGCCTATTTCCAGCGCGCTGCGGCCTATCCCGACCTGTTTTACGGGCAGCTCGCGCTCGAGCGGCTCGGGCGCGCCGTGCCGGCGCCCCCGGCTGCGCTTCCGCAATATACGACCACGTCGCTCCAGCGCGCCTCGTTCAATAACCGCCGGCTCGTCCAGGCCCTTCGGATCCTTGGCCAGCAGGGACGCTCGAGCGAGCAGACGCTGTTCGTCCAGGCGCTTGCCCGATCGCTCGACAACGACGTCGACCGCAACCTCGCGCTGCAACTCGCCGAGGAGCTTCGCCGGCAGGACCTTCCCGTATGGGTGGCGCGGACGGCGCGCATCAAGGGAACGAGCTTCTACGTTCGCCAGGCCTATCCAATGCTTGCGACGTCGGTGTCGAGCAGCCTGTGGTCGCTCGCGCACGGCATCGCCCGGCAGGAAAGCTCGTTCGATCCCTACGCCATCAGCGGGGCCGGGGCGCGCGGCATGATGCAGCTCATGACGGGGACAGCGCGCGACCAGGCCGGCAAGATGGGCCTTGGCTTCGACAGCTATCGTCTGCTGACCGACCCCGATTACAACGTCAGGATCGGCTCGGCTTACTTCCAGCACATGCTCGACATCTGGGGCGGCAACGTGCCGCTCGCGGTCGCGAGCTATAATGCCGGATCCGGCAATGCCGGCAAATGGGTACGCCAGTACGGCGATCCCCGCGGCCGGGTCGATGTCGTCGCCTGGATCGAGGCAATCCCTTATGACGAGACACGCGGCTATGTGCAGCGGGTGATCGAGAACAGCGTCGTCTATGATTCGCTGCGCTCGGCCCAGCCCCAGCAAACCGCACTTCATGTCTCGCGCTATCTTGGGAAGGACCAGCCGGGCTGATAATCAGCCGCGGTGACTGACCGATTTATCACTCCTGCGGGCCTCGCCAGGATCCGCGCCGAATATGACGAACTGTTCGGCGTTGAGCGGCCAAAGATCGTCGAGACGGTATCCTGGGCGGCATCGCTCGGCGATCGCTCCGAAAATGCGGACTACATCTACGGCAAGCGGCGCTTGCGCGAGATCGACCGGCGTCTCGGCTATCTCGCCCGCATCATGAAGGAGGCCAAGGTCGTCGATCCTTCGCGGCAGGAGGTACGCGACCAGGTCCGCTTCGGAGCCATTGTCGAGCTTGCCGACGACGATGATCGCCGGCGCGTCCTGACCATCGTCGGCGATGACGAGGCAGAAGCGTCGGCCGGGCGCATCGGCTGGAGCGCTCCTATCGCACGCGCGCTGATCGGTGCGCGCGTCGGCGACGAGCGGACCGTTCGGCTTCCCGCAGGCGAGAAGAATTACGAAATCGTCGCGATCCGCTATCCGGAATAGCGCCCCTTAGTCCTCCGCGACGACCTTGGCGGGGTTCGCCTTGGCGCCAGGCGCGGCATCGCCGACGATGCGGATATGCAGCTCTTTGAGCTGCTTCGGGGTCACCTCCGAGGGCGCATTCATCATGAGGTCCTCGGCTTTCTGGTTCATCGGGAAGAGGATCACCTCACGGATATTGGGCTCGTCGGCGAGGAGCATGACGATGCGGTCAATGCCCGGCGCCGACCCGCCGTGCGGCGGAGCGCCGAACTTGAAGGCGTTGATCATGCCCGAGAAGTTCGTGTCGACCTCCTCGCGCGAATAGCCGGCAATCGCGAAGGCCTTGTACATGATGTCGGGGCGATGGTTCCGGATTGCTCCGGAACTGAGCTCAACGCCGTTGCACACGATGTCATATTGCCAGGCGAGAATGTCGAGCGGGTCCTTCGATTCCAGCGCTTCCATCCCGCCCTGCGGCATCGAGAACGGATTGTGACTGAAGTCGATCTTCTGCCGTTCCTCGTTGAACTCGAACATCGGGAAATCGACGATCCAGCAGAAGCGGAACGAGCCTTTTTCGATGAGGTCGAGCTGCTCGGCGACGCGCGTGCGCGCAAGCCCGGCGAGCCTGGCCGCATCCTCTTCCTTGCCGGCGGCAAAGAAGATCCCGTCATTAGGCCCAAGGCCCATCGCCTCAGCAATGCGGTTCATGCCCTCTTCGCCATGGTTCTTGGCAATCGGACCGCCCCATTCTCCCGCCTTGCGCGTCGCATAGCCAAGGCCGGCAAAACCTTCGCCGCGCGCCCATTCGTTCATATCGTCGAAGAACTTGCGGCTCTTCTCCGCGGTCGCCGGCGCGGGGACGGCGCGAACGACCGCCCCCTTCTCGACGAGGCCCGCGAAGAGGCCAAAGCCCGAGCCCCTGAACTCCTCCGAAACGTCCGTGATCAGGAGCGGGTTGCGAAGATCGGGCTTGTCCGATCCATATTTGAGCAGCGCTTCCTTGTAGGGGATACGGGGATATTCGCCGGCGGGCGTTACCGTCCGTCCGTCCGCGAACTCCTCGAACACGCCCGACAGCACCGGCTCGATTGCCGCGAACACGTCGTCCTGGGTGACGAAGCTCATCTCGAAGTCGAGCTGGTAGAATTCACCTGGCGAGCGGTCGGCCCGCGCGTCCTCGTCGCGAAAGCAGGGCGCGATCTGGAAATAACGGTCGAAGCCCGCAACCATGATCAGCTGCTTGAACATCTGCGGCGCCTGCGGGAGCGCGTAGAACTTGCCCGGGTGGACTCGGCTCGGCACGAGATAATCGCGGGCGCCCTCGGGCGAACTGGCCGTGAGGATCGGGGTCTGGAACTCGGTAAAGCCCTGGCCGATCATCCGCCGGCGGATCGAGGCGATCACGGCCGAGCGCAGCATGATGTTCGCGTGCACATTCTCGCGCCGCAGATCGAGATAGCGGTACTTGAGCCGGATTTCCTCGGGATAATCCTGTTCGCCGGCGACCGGCATCGGTAGCTCGGCAGCAGCTGACTGGACCGTCACTTCCTTTGCCCGGACCTCGATCTCGCCGGTTGCAAGGTTGGGGTTCACGGTTTCGGGCGAGCGCGCGACGACTTCCCCCTCGACGGTCACCACCGACTCGAGCCGAACCCGGTCGAGCACCTTGAACGCCGGCGACTCCGTGTCGGCGACGATCTGGGTAAGACCGTAATGATCGCGAAGGTCGACGAAGAGCAGGTGGCCGTGGTCGCGCTTGCGATGGACCCAACCTGAAAGTCGGACCGTCGTGCCGACGTCGCTGGCGCGCAGTTCGGCGCAGGTGTGGGTGCGATAGGCGTGCATGCGGAACGTCGGCTTTCTGCTGCGAAGATGACTGGAGAAGTGCGAGCCGCGCTTCACGTCCCACTCACTTTTTGTCAACCCGCGAGGGCGGGGCTATGGGCCGCCTAGACTCATGCGTATCCATCCACTGATTACCAAGTCCGAAGACCTAAAGGCTTTCGTCGACCGGCTTTCCGACCACCCGTTCGTCGCCGTGGACACGGAGTTCATGCGCGAGAACACCTATTGGCCGGACCTTTGCCTCATCCAGGTCGCAAGCAGCGAAGAAGCTGCTGCGATCGACCCCAAGGCCGACGGCATCGACCTCAAGCCGCTCCTCGACCTGTTCGTGAGCAACGAGGAGGTGCTGAAGGTCTTCCACGCCGGCGGGCAGGATCTCGAGATCATCCACAATCTCACGGGAAAGGTCCCCCACCCGCTGTTCGACACCCAGATTGCCGCCATGGCGCTCGGGCACGGCGAGCAGATTGGATATTCGAACCTCATCGAGAGCCTGCTTGGCCATAGTCTCGACAAGGGGGCCCGGTTCACCGACTGGAGTCGCCGGCCTCTCGACAAGCGCCAGATCGACTATGCGATCGCCGACGTGACCCACCTCGCCGCGGTTTTTCCGCGAATGGTCGACAAGCTGCGCAAGACCGGCCGCGGCGACTGGCTCGACGAGGAAATGGAGCGCCTGGCCGATCCGTCGAGCTTCGCCTTCCCGCCGTCGGACGCCTGGAAGCGGCTCAAGCTGCCGAGTCGCAACCCGGCGGTCCTTGGCCGGCTGAAGGCGCTCGCCGCCTGGCGGGAGACCGAAGCGCGCTCCAAGAACCTGCCGCGCGGGCGGATCATCAAGGACGATACGCTCAACGAAATCGTCCTTCACCCGCCCAAGGGGCAGGACGATCTCGGCCGCGTTCGCGGCCTGTCCGCGGGATGGAAGACCAATGACATCGGAGGCCGACTGATGGCAGCGCTCAATGGCGCCAAGCCGCTCGATCAAAGCGAGATGCCGGACCGGGAACCCAAGCGCCCGGGGCTCACCAAGGATGCTGCGCTGGTCAGCGATCTCCTCAAGCTCCTGCTGAAGATCCGGGCCAAGGAAAGCGGCGTTGCAGCTCGGCTCATCGCCCGCTCCGACGACCTCGAAGCGCTTGCCGCGGGTGTTCGCAAGAACCTCAATATCCTTCATGGATGGCGCTATGAGCAGTTCGGCAAGGACGCGGTCGATCTCGTCGAGGGCCGGCTCGCGTTCGCCATCGAGAATGGGAAGCTCAAGATGAGCCGCGTCAAGCATGAGGAGCCGGTCGATGCATAAGGCGCTGATTCTCGCCCCTTTCCTGCTCGCGGCCTGTTCGACGGCGCCCGCGCAGACGCCGATCCACGGCGTAACGCCCGGTCACAAATGCCGGATCGACGGCACCAGCCAGTTCATCGGCATGACCCGCAGCGAGAGGGCCGGCGGGGCAATCAAGCGCGCAAGCCACGCGGCGGTCCTGCGCTGGGCTCCGCCCGGCGTGATGCTAACGATGGATTATCGCGAGGACCGGGTTACCGTCTGGGTCGACCCGGCGCACAAGATCACCCAGATCAGGTGCGGCTAGGCCGCTTCCCCGATCAACCTTGCTTCGGCAAGGGCGCGGCGGACGGTCGGTAGGGACA
>DATIQO010000041.1:0-15957 GCA_035470745.1 Sphingomicrobium sp.
CAGAATCGTCTCGGATGCATCTATCTCGTCGACAGTGGCGGAGCGAACCTGCCGCACCAGGCCGAGGTCTTTCCGGATCGCGATCATTTCGGCCGCATCTTCTTCAACCAGGCGCAGATGAGTTCAAAGGGCATTCCGCAGATCGCCTGCGTGATGGGGAGCTGTACTGCTGGCGGTGCTTACGTGCCCGCGATGAGCGACGAGAGCGTCATCGTCCGCAACCAGGGCACGATCTTCCTTGGCGGTCCGCCGCTCGTGAAAGCGGCGACCGGCGAAGAAATCAGCGCCGAGGACCTTGGAGGCGGCGACCTGCACGCGAAGAAGAGCGGCGTCGTCGACCATCTGGCCGAAAATGATGAGCACGCGCTGACGATCGTCCGCGATATCGTGTCGACCTTTCAGCTCGAGTCCGGCGCAGGCATCGCGCTTCGCGAACCCCGTCCGCCGCTGTTCGACACCGAAGAGTTGTACGGCATTATCCCGGACGACGTGCGCGCGCCCTACGATGTTCACGAGATTATCGCCCGGATCATCGACGGGTCCGAGTTTCACGAGTTCAAGCCGCAATATGGCTCGACCTTGGTGTGCGGCTTTGCGCACATCTGGGGCATTCCGGTCGCGATCCTCGCGAACAATGGAGTTCTATTCAGCGAAAGCGCGCTCAAGGGCGCGCACTTCATCGAACTCGCCTGCCATCGGCGCACCCCGCTACTGTTTCTCCAGAATATCTCCGGGTTCATGGTCGGCGGGAAGTATGAAGCCGAAGGCATCGCCAAACACGGCGCCAAGCTCGTAGCCGCGGTCGCTACCGCAAGCGTACCCAAGATCACGGTGTTGATCGGCGGTAGCTTCGGCGCAGGTAATTATGGAATGGCGGGGCGTGCCTATTCGCCGCGATTTCTATTCACGTGGCCCAACTCGCGCATCAGCGTCATGGGCGGCGAGCAGGCGGCAAGCGTGCTTGCAACTGTCCACCGCGATGCTGACAAATGGACCCCGCAGGAAGCGGAGGCATTCAAAGAGCCGATCCGGCAGCGCTACGAGGACGAAGGAAACCCATGGCATGCAACCGCACGGCTGTGGGACGACGGAATCATTGATCCAATTCAGACGCGCGACGTGCTGGGGCTCGCGTTCGCCGCGACGTTGAACGCGCCGATCCCGGACCGGCCGCACTTCGGCGTGTTCAGGATGTAGCCGCATATGATGAAGTCGCTTCTCATTGCCAACCGCGGCGAAATCGCCTGCCGGGTAATCCGAACCGCTCGTCGGCTCGGCGTTCACACGGTAGCCGTTTATTCCGATGCCGACGCCGAGGCACTGCACGTGCGTTTGGCCGACGAGGCGGTGCGGATCGGTCCGAGCCCAGCACGCGAATCCTACCTGCTCGGCGAGCGCATCATCGAAGCGGCGAAGTCGACTGGGGCCCAGGCCATACACCCTGGCTACGGCTTTCTTTCCGAAAATGCCGATTTCGCCCAGGCCGTGATCGATGCCGGACTGACCTGGGTCGGGCCCAAGCCTCAGAGTATCCGCGCCATGGGCCTCAAGGACGCGGCGAAGAAACTGATGGAGGAAGCCGGCGTACCGGTTACGCCCGGCTACCTTGGAGATGATCAGGACCCGACTCGACTCAAAGCGGAAGCTGATGCGATCGGATACCCCGTATTGATAAAGGCGGTCGCTGGCGGAGGCGGGAAGGGCATGCGCCGCGTCGATGAGCCTGGCCAGTTTGAAGATGCGCTGGGCAGCGCAAAGCGCGAGGCGGCGAGCGCATTTGGCGACGACCGGGTGCTGATCGAGAAATATATCCTTTCGCCTCGCCACATCGAAGTCCAGGTGTTCGGCGACAGTCATGGCAACACTGTCCACCTGTTCGAACGCGATTGCTCGCTGCAGCGGCGCCACCAGAAGGTGATCGAGGAAGCACCCGCTCCTGGCATGAGCCCGGCGACGCGTGCCGCGGTGTGCGAGGCTGCCGTGCGTGCCGCAAGGGCGGTGAACTATGAAGGTGCCGGCACGATCGAATTCATCGCCGATGCATCCGAAGGCCTTCGTCCCGAGCGCATCTGGTTCATGGAAATGAATACGCGTCTCCAGGTCGAGCACCCCGTGACGGAAGAAATTACCGGCCAGGACCTCGTCGAATGGCAGCTTCGCGTCGCGTCGGGCGAGCCCCTTCCGAAGACGCAAGGCGAGCTTGCGATCGAAGGGCATGCGATCGAGGCGCGTCTTTATGCGGAAGATCCCGCGCGAGGATTTCTGCCGAGCGTCGGCAAGCTCGACCATTTTGATCTTGGCGGCGAGGGTCGTGTTGAAACGGGCGTCGAGGAAGGAGACGACATCTCGACCTTCTATGACCCGATGATCGCCAAGCTGATCGGACGCGGAGACGATCGCGAGGAAGCAATCGGCGAGCTCGCCTTGATGCTCGATAACGTGGAAGTCTGGCCGGTCAGGACCAACGCCGGGTTCCTCTTCAACGCCGTTCTTCACCCTCGATTTGGTTCGGGCGAAATCGATACGGGCTTCATTGAGCGTCACCTCGGGGATCTCGTTCCAGATCCGGATCCCGACGAAGCCCTCTGGCGCGGCGCAGCGGCTGTCGCGCTTGCGGATGACGACGAGGAAGAACCGCTGCGCGCACTAAGCGGCTTTCGCCTGAACGCCAGTCGCCGGGCTGATGTGGCACTTCGTAGGGGTCCGGAAATCCGCGTCGTGTCGACCGAGGATGGCCCCATCGCGGAGGTCTCCGGTTTCAGGGATGACGAGCGCGTCGTGGTCTTTACCGAGGGCCAGGCATTTGAATTCGCCCTCACCTCGCGCGGCACGGGCGGCGCGCACGGGGTTCACGACGGAGAGATCGAGGCGCCGATGCCAGGTCGGGTGACGGCGGTCGAAATCGTGCTTGGGGAAAAAGTTGCCAAAGGACAACGTTTGCTCACGCTTGAAGCAATGAAAATGGAGCACGCTCTGACTGCTCCATTTGACGGCACGGTCGCTGAGCTTGCTACGGCTCAAGGCGCCCAGGTCACAGAGGGCCAGTTGCTCGCGAAAGTTGAGCCGACCCAAGCGTAGGAGACGTGTCATGCGCCTAGGCTTGATCGTCCTTGCCCCCTGGCCCCTTGGCGCTTGCTCTCTCCTCGGATCGGCCGCGACCCGGCCGGCGTAAGCGGCGCTGGGATTGCCTGTGCGCATCCAGCCGAGCGCCGAGGTTCGCTCAACTCGCTCCGCGCCGGTTTAAATCTTAAGCGGGCGAATACCGGCCGATGCCTACCTGCATCTCGCGAGACAGATCGTACCGGAACCTCGCGTACGCCGATGCGGCTGCCTGGTTCGACATGCCGATCTGTTTTGTAGCTCCGACCGTTCCAGCTCCGGCTTGAACTTCGGGCGGTCGATCGCGCCCCGCGGGCTCGATCGACGCATTGCTAGCTTTCAGTGAAAGATAAAGGGCATTCCCGTTAAATATCCTTTTACTCTCTTGGTCCTAAACTCGTCCGCGCCGACAGCGCGAGCGTGGAACCTTGAGCTGCAACTGGCCAGTGGCGTTCCCGCATTTCTAAGGGACCGGAATGAGCGCTGAACCCAGTGCAGCGTCGATGAAAGTCGACGGCGCCAACGTTGTTGAACGGCGTGAGCGGCGACCGGTGAGCTTGCCGGCACTCATCATGCGCGCGGACGGCGCGACCTGCGACGTCCAGCTGCTCGACCTGTCCTATGAAGGTTGCGGCATCGACACGCCGGTGCAGTTGGCGCCCGGAGAGGCGATCAAACTCTCGGTCCTGCGCCGTGGCGGCATCGACGCGGTCGTACGCTGGTACAGCAACGGCAAGGCCGGGCTGGTTTTTGCAGCCGAAACCAAGGTGGAGAAGAAGCACTGGCCGCGGCGCAGCGAGCGGGTAAGCCTCAGCGCCGATTTGTCACTTAGACGCGTCGGCCAAAGCAACTACCGCGTTCGCGTTTCAGATCTCTCGCTCGAGGGCTGCAAGGTCGATCTCGTCGAGCGCCCGCGAGTCGAGGAGCGTGTGCTCGTCAAGCTGGACGGACTGGAAGTGCTGGAAGCCGAGGTTTGCTGGGTGGAGGGATATGTCGCTGGGCTCCGATTCAAACGAGCAATCCACCCGGCGGTGTTCGACCTGATCCTCCGGCGCCTTCGATTGGCTGGGGCCTAGGAAGGCCGGTTTCGCGGTAGCGCGCCTCGGCCCCAAGCTGAGTTTCGCCGGTATTTTAACGATGTGCCGCCGAGCAACGTGCGGGAAGGGGCCTTGTCCGACGTCGGCTTGTTGGCGAGCGCAGCTGGATCGAGTGCCGGCCAAAAAGGCTCAACGCAGCCCAGCCCTACAGCTTGTCGAGCCGCGCGACGAGGCGCGGGCCCTGCCACAGCTCGCAGCGGCGATTCCCGAACTTTTCCCTCGCAAACTCGATCGCGGCGAAATCGTCGTCCGCCTCTATCCATTCTGCGGACGCGACCTTTCGCACGCCATCGAGGCCGTAAAGCCTGTATGACGGCACGCCTTGAATCCCTAAATTCCTCAGCCGCAAGTACGGCCGTTTTCGCCCCCGAAACGATATTCGGGCCGGAAGGTTTCAAGGGTGGATATTGCGCAGCGGCGGAGCAGGTCAGTAGCCGCGGTAGACGGGCTCCAGGCGGACATTGCGAACATAACCGCGATAATCGACGTCGCAGCGGAAGCTCATGTACCCGCGCCCGTAGCCACCGCCGTAGCCGTAGCGCGGATCATAGGACTGGTTGCCGTAACCGCCGTATCCGAGGGTCCCACGAACGCGAACGCCGTTCGAGCGGCGCTGGACATCGGTGACCGAGGTTACGCGAAGGGAGTTGTTGTAGCCGCGGTAAGGCTGGCCGTATGCGCCTCCATATTGACCCTGCGCGCGTTGGATCGCGGCATAGGCGCATTGGTGGATCGCCTGCCGGTCCGTCACATTGTAGCGATTGCCGATTAGGCTATCGATAATTGCCCCGATGGCATTTTGACCCGAGCCGTAGCCTTGGTCGTATCCATAGCCCTGCTGCGTGTAGGGCTGAGGATATTGGGGATATTGCTGCTGCGGATATTGCTCGGCAGGATTTTGTTGCTGCGGATATTGCTCCTGCTGGGGGTACTGCTGCTGCGGATACTGCTGCTGCGGGTATTGCTCATACTGAGAAGCTGCAGGAGCGGAGGCCGAAACGGCAAGAGCGGCCGCAACCAAGGAGTTCGCAAAACGCGCCATGGGGACTCTCCTTTGCGAGGAAGTTCGCTTTTACCACGCATCATTGGGGCGAAACAGCCGTGGCAGACGCGCACGGTCGACTATCTCCTCGCTGCGCGAGCACCCTCTGGGCCGCATGTACCTCACAGCACGGCCGAAAGACCGCCCGCGGGGATCTCAGGGTAGCGACTGCAGCTGGTTTGTGGTCGATGCGCCAGCGCAACGCTTTGTAACCCAGGTTATCTGGGAAAAGGGCAATTCACTGTAGGGCATAGTCATCGCCGCCTTCAGCTCCAGCGTACGGCGACTGAGAGACGCTTGCCGTGCTCCCGCTGTTTCGAGGAGCCCTTCCCTGTGTCCACCCCCGATAAGAATTATCGCGTCTATTGCTACGACGGCGCGCATAAGATCGTGACCGCCGAGTGGATCGAAGCGACGAACGATGAGGAGGCAATCGCAAAGGCCTTGGCTGCTGGCTTTGGATCCAAGTGCGAAATCTGGGAAGGAAAGCGAATGGTCGCGCAGCTCGAGGACGCGTGCCGGTCGGCCTAGCAAGGCCATTGAACCCACATATCCTCAAGCAGCGAAGCGGTGCTATCAGGAGATCCGCTATCCAGCTGAAGGAGGAGCGCAATGACCGCATTCAACGCTGTGCGCTTCAAGGTGAAGCCCCGTCGCAACCGAGACTTCCTCGATGCTCATGAACGGATCGATCGGGACTGGCCCGGTCTTCGACACGTCAATATCATCCAGACCGGGGATCAGGACTACTGCATCATCGGGGAGTGGGAGGATATGGCTGCGTTGGCAGCGGCTCGGCCGCATATGATTGCAACGCTCGACAGCTTCCGCGACTTGCTTGAGTATCAGGGCGGCGAGCTTGGGGTAACGGATCCGGTTTCCGGCCCGGTCGTGCTGGAGCTGAAGTAGAAAATTCGAGCGTCGACCCGCTCGAACAACAGTGCCTGTGCATCGATCACCTACAGGCGTAAGGCCCTTTTGCGAGCTTGGGCCTCGAGCCGGAGTCGCGCCCGCATCAGCGTCCCAATCGGAGGAGAATCGAGATGGGCAATACGTCAAGCGATCGCAGTCGCGTCGCTGCGAGCGACCCAAGCGAAGTCCGCTACTTTGGGAAGAAGCACGGGCTTACCGACGACGAGGTCATCGCGCTCATCAAGGAACACGGCAACGTCCGGACCACGCTTGAAGAGGCTGTTGCACGGCTGAAGGGTCCAAGCGCGACCACGCCGACCCCCGCCTGAACTGCCCCGGGCAAGGCGCGAGCATCCTCGCCGCTACTTTGCCTCGATAAGATCGGGCTCCTCAACCTCGAGCTTGCGCGAGCGCCTTGGTCGCTTCGGCTTGACGTCGACAACGGCGGGCCTGACCGATGCACGATCAAGGAGCGGCTTGAGGTACTGGCCGGTCGCTGATCGAGGCTGTTGGACGATAAGCTCGGGTGGCCCTTCGGCGATGATCATCCCGCCGTTGACCCCGCCGCCTGGCCCGAGATCGATCACCCAGTCCGCAGTCTTGATGACATCGAGGTTATGCTCGATCACCACGACCGTATTGCCATGGTCGGCGAGGCGATGCAGGACTTCGAGCAGCTTGCGGACATCTTCGAAGTGCAAGCCCGTCGTGGGCTCGTCGAGGATGTAGAGCGTCTTGCCGGTTGCGCGACGTGACAGCTCCTTCGAAAGCTTGACGCGCTGCGCTTCGCCTCCGCTGAGCGTGGTCGCTGGCTGGCCAACCTTGACGTAGCCAAGCCCCACTTCCTTCAGCATCTCCATCTTGTCGCGGATTCCGGGAACCGCCTTGAAGAATTCGGCGGCGTCCTCGACCGTCATGTCGAGAACGTCAGCAATCGACTTGCCCTTGAACTTCACCTCCAGCGTCTCGCGATTGTAGCGTGCGCCGTGGCAGACGTCGCATGTCACATAGACGTCGGGCAGGAAGTGCATTTCGATCTTGATGAGACCGTCGCCCTGGCATGCTTCGCAGCGGCCGCCCTTGACGTTGAAGCTGAAGCGGCCCGGCTTGTAGCCGCGCGCCTTCGCCTCGGGCAGTCCGGCGAACCAGTCGCGGATCTGGGTGAAGGCGCCGGTATAGGTCGCGGGATTCGAGCGCGGCGTGCGGCCGATCGGCGACTGGTCGATGTCGATGACCTTGTCGAGTTGCTCAAGGCCCGTGATCTTGCTGCACGGGCCGCACGGGATGCGCGCACCGTTAAGGGCCCGGGCAGCGCCGGCGTAGAGCGTGTCGATGGTGAGCGACGACTTGCCCGATCCGCTGACGCCAGTGACGCAGGTAAAGGTCCCAAGGGGGAAGGGGGCGGTGACCGACCGCAGGTTGTTTGCAGTTGCTCCGTGAACCGTCAGGTGCTTGCCGTTGCCGCGGCGGCGCTGCGGAGGAAGCGGGATTTCGCGGCGTCCGGCCAGGTAATCGGCAGTGATCGAACCTTTGCAGGAGAGAAGCTCGTCCAGACTCCCCGAGCAGACCACTTCGCCGCCATGGACTCCCGCTCCCGGCCCCATGTCGATGATATGGTCAGCTGAGCGGATGGCGTCCTCGTCATGCTCGACGACGAGCACGGTATTACCAAGGCCGCGAAGCCGCTTGAGCGTTTCAAGCAGGCGGTCATTATCCTTTTGATGCAGGCCTATCGAGGGTTCGTCGAGGACGTAGAGAACTCCCGACAGCCCCGAACCGATTTGCGAGGCAAGACGAATCCGCTGGCTTTCGCCCCCTGAAAGTGTGCCGCTGGTCCGGTCGAGATGGAGATAATCGAGTCCAACGTTGTGAAGAAAGCCGAGGCGCTCGTTGATTTCCTTGAGGATCGCCTTGGCGATCTCGTTCTGGGTCGCGGTCAGTTTCTCGTGGAGCGAAGCAAACCAGCCAAGCGCGTCGGCGACGCTGCGGCGGGTCGACATCGAGATGTCCTCGCCTGCTATCTTCACGGCTAGTGCCTCGGGTTTTAGCCGCGCGCCGTTGCATACCTCGCACGGTCGGCTCGCCTGGTATCGCGACAGCTCCTCGCGCATCCATGCGCTTTCAGTCTGGAGCATGCGACGGTTGAGGTTGCCAATGACGCCTTCGAACGGCTTCTTCACCTCGTAGCTGCGCCTGCCGTCGATGAAGCGGAGCGTGACTGGGCGGCCCTCCGTGCCGTGGAGGATCACATCGCGCGCCTCCTGCGGCAGGTCCTTCCAAGCGACGTCGAGCGAAAAGCCGTATGCCCGGGCGAGCGAGCTCAGAACCTGCATATAGTAAGGGGAGGGCGGGTTCGACTTTGCCCAGGGAACCACGGCGCCCTTGGCGATCGAGATGCTGTGGTTGGGTACGACGAGGTCTTCGTCAAACACCAGCTTCTCACCGAGCCCGTCGCAGGCGGGACAGGCACCCTGGGGAGCGTTGAAGGAGAAGAGTCTCGGCTCGATCTCGGCGATGGTGAAGCCGGAGACTGGGCAGGCGAACTTCTCGCTGAAGATGATCCGGCCAGCAGGCGCGTAATCGAGCTTCATTCCGCCAGCGGTCGCTTCCGATTGATTCTCGGGATCGGCCGGATCGAGGAAAGCCAGTCCCTCGGCAAGCTTGAGAGCGGTCTCGAAACTGTCAGCGAGGCGTGCTTCGATTCCATCGCGAACGACGATGCGATCGACGACCACCTCAATGTCGTGCTTGTACTTCTTGTCGAGCGCGGGGACGTCTTCGATGGCGTGGAATTCGCCGTCGATACGAACGCGGGTGAATCCTGCCTTCTGCCATTCAGCAAGCTCCTTGCGGTACTCGCCCTTCCGGCCGCGAACGACGGGGGCGAGGAGATAATGGCGGCTCCCTTCGGCGAGCGCCATGACGCGGTCGACCATCTGGCTGACCTGTTGTGCTTCGATCGGCAGTCCCGTCGCCGGCGAATAGGGGACCCCGACGCGCGCCCAGAGGAGCCGCATATAGTCGTAAATCTCGGTGACGGTCGCGACCGTCGAACGTGGGTTTCGGCTCGTCGTCTTCTGCTCGATAGAGATTGCAGGCGAGAGGCCGTCGATGTGCTCGACGTCCGGCTTCTGCATCATCTCCAGGAACTGGCGGGCATAGGCGCTGAGACTCTCGACATATCGGCGCTGGCCTTCAGCGTAGATCGTATCGAAGGCGAGGCTCGACTTCCCCGATCCCGACAGCCCGGTGATGACCGTCAGGCTCTCGCGAGGGATGTCGATATCGACACCCTTGAGGTTGTGCTCGCGTGCGCCGCGAACCGAGATATGAGTGAGCATAGGCGGCTCTGTTCCAGCTTTGTTCTAGGTTATTGCAGCCGCCACCGATGGTCAACGCGGCAGTCGGTCAGATGGGGATTGTTGCTTCGGATTGCCAGCAGTTGATTGGCACTTGTTTCTTGTCAAAGTCCCTTTTGAGCAAGAGCTTAAGGGCGGAGGACATGATGTACCTCATCGCGTTGCCGCCATTCATTGCCGCTCCCGCGGCTGCCGAAATTTCCATGCTGGCGCGGTCAGTCAATCGTCGGCGCGCCTTGGCGCCCCAAGCGATCCTCTCAAGCGGGCCGTTCCGAACGACGATCTCGTAGTTTCGAGCAGCGCCCGACACGGCCGCGAACGTCGATTGACGGCGGTGCCGCGCTGCCATTCGATCCCTTCGTCTGGGAACGATTGTGCAATCCTTGTAATAGAGCGGTAGCTAGCTGCGAGAAGAGGATCCAAGGCTGATGTCGCATGCATTGCCCGCTCTTGCGATCGTCGCTTGCCTTTGTCTCGCGACAATCGTCCTTTTGGCCAAGTTCTTCTGGCCGGCCCGAACGCGTGAGCCCGACGAAACCGACAATTGGCAGCAGCGGAATGATCTTCGAGCGCCCTCGCTTGAACATATGCCGGAAGCAAACGACACGGCGGTCGACGCCGCGATTGCATCGCAGATTCTCGGAACCGATCGGATATAGCGGCGGGAATTTCAGATCATTCGGCAGAAAGCCGGCGCGTCCTTGTCCGAACAGACATCGGGCTTCGTATGCGTCGCCTTCCAATATCGCATGAGCCCGATCTGCTGCGCGAAGCCGGGAAATGCCGGCTCGTTCAGCACGCCTCGCGCCACCGGCAAGAACAGCCAGCTTGCCGGCGCGAGGCGGTAACGCGAAGTCTGATCGGCCACGACTTGCATTGCCTCCCGGTTGGCGCCCAGTGCCGCGAGCATCGTTGTGACGCTCCGTCCTTTCAGTTCAACGGGAAGTGCCGTCAGCATCCCGATCGCTCGGGCCTTCGGTGCAGGGTCGCTTGATGCGAGCGCGGCAATGCCGGCTTGCAAGGCCGCTTTGACGGACGCCGCCAGTTTGAGCTTCGGGTTCGACAAAGCCTTCGAGGCACCCGCATAGTCACGCGAGACGGGCGCTTCGAAGATTGCAATCTGATCAACTGCAGCTGCGTCCGGAGCAAGGTCTGCGGCTGCATCGAAGTGCGTTTTTGCTTCATCGCTCCTGCCCGCGATCAGGAGTGAATCTCCAAGCGCAAGCTGCGAATCGAAATCCAGTGCCAGAACATCGGTGGACCGGCGGAATTCATCGATGGCTTCGCGGTTTCGGCCAACGGACTGCAGGAAGAGCCCGTAGGTGTGGTGTTCGCAGCCGCAGGCGAGCGGCCGTGCGCCGAGAGCCTGCTTGAACAGGCTCTCGCGCGCCAGCAGATCTCGCGGATCCTGCAATGCGCCCTTGAGGTCGAGTGCCTCGCTGTTCGACCTGTCGAGCGCAATGGCCTTGTCCGCCGCATCAATTGCCTGCCTTCGATAATCGGCAGCGCTCGGGCTATCGGGATCCTGAAAGGCGAGGCCGGCCGCGCCGTCAGCAACAGCGGACCAACCCCAGGAGAAGTCGGGAGCGGCGGCAACCACCTTGCGCGCGAAATCGAACTCCTTCCCGGGCTGGGAGTCGACGAACCCCGCATTGTGGCAGACCTGCATATAATCGGCGAGCACGGCGTCGGAGAGCGCCTTGCGATAGGTGGAAGCGCCGAACAGTCCGCAGCGCATCATATTTCCGGCGTCCACCGCTATGCGCCGCGGAACGCGCGCAAGCTGATCGGCGTCGTAGCTGAACATGTTCGACCATAAGGTTGCGCCCGAGCGCTCGTTTGTGAGGCGGACATTGACCTTTATTTCATCGCCGTCTCGCCGGATCGTGCCGCCGAGCGCGTAAGCCGGTGCGTTGCCCGGCGCCGGTGCAGCGGCGGTCGAGACGCCAACGACGCCATCGTCATTGAAGGCGGCAATGATCTCGTCACGCATTGCAACCGGGATTCCGGGGGGAAGATCGCCGGAAAGAGCTGAGAAGCCGGTCAGCCGAACCATCATGCTATGGGCTGTTGCGGACGGTGGACGCATGAACCACCAGGCGGCAGCGGCCAGCACGCCGAGCAGGACGACGGATGCCACTGCAATCAACGCGCCGTGACTGCTTGGCACGCTCGTGCGCCGACGAGGTGCCGAGACAAGGTCGGACGGCTCTGGCTCTGTTGTCGCCACCTGCTTGATGTGCCTGACAAGGGAGTCGATCGAACGATCCCAGCTCTCGAAGGCGTCGATCCACTGCCGGGTGGAGAGCTCGTAGGCAAAGGCGTCGCTCGGCTCGACGTCCTCGATGCGCAGCGCCATCAATGGAACGTGGTGCTTGCTGGCGAGCGACAGCTCCTTCTTGATCTCGTCGGAGTTGTTGGCAGCTTCCGAGAAGACGAGAACCATTGCTCGTGCGCCGCGGATCGCCCGAACGATCGCCTCCTGGTAATTGTCGCCCGGCGCGACGTCGCGCGACGAGATCCAGCACTTGGTCCCACGACGTTCGATTGCCTTGCAGACCGCCAAAGCTTCCTTGCGGTCCGCGCTTGCGTAGCTGACAAAGACCAGGCGGTCCTTCAGTCCTTCGTCCCTGGACAGTACCACCGGTTTGTTCACGGTTATGGCCCCCGCCGCAAATGAAAAGTCTACGGACGTTTGGACGAGATGCAACCTCAAGAAAGACAGTAGGTTGCGACTTCCTCATAATGCGCACCGTGGCGCGAGAGGCGGCTTTCGAAGAGGATGAATTCATCGATCGCGAAAGGCTCGGAACAAAGGCCGCGCTTGCGCTCGAGATAATCCTGCACTTCGCGAGTACGGCGTCCCTTCCAGCGCGCGAGCGTGATGTGTGGGTGAAAGGCGCGGCGTTCGGGCTCCAGGCCGACGGATTGGCAAACGCGTTCTAGCTTGGCTGCGAGGGACGCGAGCGCTGGCTTCGGTTCGACGCCGGCCCATAGCGATCCTGAATTTCGTTGCTCGAAACGACCGATGCCAGCAATGCGCAGTTCGAGCGAAGGTGCGGTGATGCGGCTGAGGGCGCCGGCAAGGTCGTCTGCCATCGGCCTTTCTACTTCGCCGACGAACCGCAGCGTGAGATGCAGTTGCTCATCGTCTTGCCAGCGGAAGTCTGCACTGTCGTCCATCGCGTCGATCAGCAGGTCACGGATCGGCTCGGGCGGTCGAATGGCCAGGAAAAGTCGGTGCATCCCGGCTAGATCCGATCCCTGAGCGCGTCGATCCAGCGCAGCGTGAGGGGGGCGGTATCGCGCGGTAGCCTGCCCAGTTCGAATTCGCCGACCTGCTCGACCTCCATCGACCATCGGCGAGGGCGGTAACGGACATCTTCGACGATCAAGAGCGCGGCGAGGTCGCGCTTGAAGTCTACTGCTTCTTCAAGCTCGCAGGCAAAACGGATGCGGCCATATGCGCTCATGCCGATCTCTTCGCGAAGTTCGCGAATGACTGCGGCCTGTGCATATTCATCCTCCCGGCGACCGCCGCCAGGCAGGCGCCAGCCTGGAGCGTAGCGGAGCTTCACAAGGACGAGCTTACGCTCCGGCGTCAGCGCAAGCGCATGCGCGCCGAAGGTGCGGGGCCTGCGAATGAGCCATTTCACCTTGAGCAGCTTATGCGCTCCGGTAAGCATCAGGCGGAGCGGACGGTCGAACCAGGCCATGACCCATCACTAGCCCGTGAGCGAGGGTGGTTCCAATCATCGCGCGGGCGTGCAAGAACTCGCACTTCAGCAGGGGGCGCTGATGAGCGGGAAAAGCAGGCTCAGCAACGACGAATATGAGGAGCTGCTCAAGCCGCTGGCGCTCGAGCTCGGCGCCATGGCCCGATGGGTGTCCGAAACCGACCAGCGCATGGTCGTTGTTTTCGAAGGCCGCGACACCGCCGGCAAGGGCGGATCGATCGACATGATCGCGCGGCTTCTCAATCCCCGCCAGTGCCGCATCGTCGCGCTGCCTGCACCGAACGAGCGCGAGCGCACGCAGTGGTATTTTCAGCGCTATATCGAACACCTGCCCGCCGCGGGCGAGATCGTGCTGTTCGATCGCAGCTGGTACAACCGCGCCGGCGTCGAGCGGGTCATGGGATTTTGCACCACTGAGCAGGCGCAGGATTTTCTCAACGCCGCGCCCGAGTTCGAGAGGCATCTGGTCGACGATGGCATTCTGCTCTTCAAATATTGGCTCTGCTGCGACCAGCAGGTCCAAGAGGAGCGCTTCGAGAACCGGCTCAAGAACCCGATGAAGCGCTGGAAGCTGTCACCGATCGATCTTAAGGCGCGAGAGCATTACGACGATTACACCGAGGCACGCGAAATGATGCTTTCGGCGACCCACACGGACTTCGCGCCGTGGACGCTTGTCGATTTCAATGACCAGCCGCTCGGCAGGCTAACGCTCCTGCGAGACTTCCTCGACCGGGTACCCGACACCGAACTGCCGCTTGCGGACATTCCATGGCCCAAGCTCGATCACCCGCCGTCGAAGGAGCGCTACGGCGTGCTTGAGCCGATCGCGACCTATCGGGTGCACCGGCACCACGGACATAAGCACAAGCATCAGGACGGATAAGTTGGTCTAAGCCTGCACGGGGGGACATATGCGTGCATCAAAGCTGCTGCTGGAAGTCACGGCCTATTATCTGGTTATCGGATTAGCCGTTTTCATTGCGCTCAAGTTGTGGCCGGAACTTCGCAATTATCTTCCGATCGGAGGGGTCGAACAGCTGATCACCCAACCGACGAAGAACCCGCTTGCAGCGAGCGAGGCTGTCCGCGCGGCCCATGTCGCGAATTTCGGTCAAAGCGTCTTCTGGCTGGTCGTCGCGATTATCGCCGCGATCGTCGTCTCGCTCCCGGTCAGCTGGGTCTATATGGCTGTCCGGGGCGGCGACGAATATGACCAGTCGCTCGTCAATACGATCATTGTCCTGCCGATGGTCGTGACTGGCATCGTCATTATCGTCCAGAATAGTCTTGCCCTTGCTTTCTCGCTTGCCGGTATTGCAGGGGCGGTACGGTTCAGGAATTCGCTCAAGAGCTCAGGCGATGCCTTGTTCATCCTGCTCGCCGTCGGGATCGGGCTTAGCGCTGGCATCGGCGCCATCGAACTTGCGGCGGTTATCAGCATGGCGTTCAACTATTGCTTCGCCATCCTGTGGGTCACCGAATATGGCGAGCGCGACGAGATGAAGCGCTTCCTCGCCGATTACAGGGTCAGCGAAACCGTGGTCGTCGTCGAGGAAGAAAATTCCCCTAGCTGACGCAGTGCGTCAGCACCTTCGCACCCACCAGGCTGTCCGACGCAATGTCGGCGAAGAAGCCGTTTAGAAAATTCATCGCTCGGCTCTGGCTGCTCGGGTCGAGACCCGGGGTGGACGTGATCGCCGCCATCATCTGCGGCCGGGCGTCACGCATCTGGCGCGCTGCGACATACACGTCGTTATTGTTGATACAATAACCGCGGTAGACGCGCTGGGTAACCGAGTTGATGTGAAGAGCGTCGGGCGGCGTCGCATAGGGCGCATTGACGAAGCCCGAGAAATCGAAGTCGTATGGCACCGGGATCGTCGAGCCGGGCGCCAGCGGCCCGATCAGTTCAGCATTGTGGCAGCAGTCCTTGCCCGCTGGCCCAGCGCGCATCGACCAGTCGTGATTTGAGATCATGTGCTCGAAGAGCGCGTAGCGCGCCGCGTCCGGAGAACTGAGGTCCTGAACCGGAATCAGCTTGGGCGCATGAGTTTCCTTCAGGCCATTGCGCTTGGCGAGCTCGGACAAGTCCTCGAGGAAATAGCCGATGCGCGAGATGATGGGCGAGCCGTCGGCGCCGCGATAATCGACATTCGCGAGACGAACACGAAAGCTGTGCGGCGTCAGGACGTTGTACATGCGATATGCCGCATATTCGAGCAGCACATATTGCTGGAACGATGGCTTGTTCCGGCAATGGGTGACGAACTTCAGTTTCTTCTGGCCAGCGAAGAGGGAAGTGGCCGGAGGCGGGGAAGTGAACTGCACCCGGAGGGGCGGGAAATCGCAGACGTCCGAGGCTCGGCGCGTTATGCCCCGGACGCTCAAGGCGACCGGTAGGACCTGACCGCTGGGTTCGGTCAGCGTGCCCTGGATGACTGCGTTCGAGCGGTTGCGGATGAGTCCGGAAAGCGGCGCCTGGATCGCGATGTGGATGGGATCCGACGAATCGAACAGGGGCCTTGGCTTTGCCGCGTCGGCGGGTGCAGCGAGCGTGAGCGACCATGCAGCAGCGATGGCGAGAGATTTCATCATTGTGCCGACCTCACGACTGTGTGTGGAATCATGGACCCGCCGATGATCTCGAGCCAGCTAAGCGGGCCGCCATAGGCGCGGGAAATGCCCGTATCGATGCGGGCGAGACGCCC
>DATIQO010000042.1:0-5859 GCA_035470745.1 Sphingomicrobium sp.
CTGTAGACGCCGCTGCGGCTGAACGAGCCGCCGCGGCTGTAATCGCCGCCGCGTCCGCCGCTGAACCCGCCGCCTCCGCCGCCATGGCTGAACCCGCCCGAGCCGCCGCGGCCCATGCTCATCGACCCGCCGCCGCGAGCGCCTCCCCCGAAGCCGCCGCCGCCGCGACTGAATCCGCCGCCGCCGCCGCCACGGCTGAATCCGCCGCCACCGCCGCCGCGTCCCCCGCCGCCACCGCCGCGTCCGCCGCCACCGCCTCGGGAAAGGCCTTCATCGGCGGAGAACATCAGGAGGGCAACCAACGCGCCCGCACGGGCGATCTTGAACCAGGTGCGCTCGGCCATGATCACTGCCTCTCGAACTGGGCCAGCTGGATCCGTTTCGCATCCGAGCCGGGGGTGAATTTGAAATCGGCAGCGCTGAGCGGCGGATTGACCGTCCACTTCAATCGCGTCGTGAACGCGGGCCTCGCCGGGTCCGTCCGGTCGACGATCGAGAGCTTCACAGGGAGCGGCTGGGCCCCGTCCTTGATCCAGACTTCCCAGTCGACCTCCGGTTCGCGAAACGCATAATGCGTCGTCTGAACGCCGTCCTGCAATGAAGGGCCGAGATCGGCAGCGCTCTTGAAATCATCGATCCGGGCTTGGCCTGTGTCGTTCCAGCGGAACAGATCCTCGAGCGGCAATTTGATGCCGTACTTGTTGTACAGCAGGTCGAGAAGCTCGCGATTGGTCGCTGGCGCGGGCACGGTCGCGTAAAAGCCAAGCGCGGGCGAATAGACGGTGAACTGCTTGCCGTCATAGTAGAAGTCGCGATTCTTGAGGTCGCTGACATAGTGGATCGCCAACCCAGGACGCTTCACCTTGTAGTTGGCCTGTCCATCGAGCTGAACGCGCTGACCATCGGCAGTCACGACGTCGAGGCTGCCGTTTGTGTCGAGCTTGAAGCCGTTCAGCGACATCAGGTAGCGGCTCATGCCTTTGAGCGCTTCCACCGCGCGCGGATCCACGACCCCGGCGGGTACCGGCGGCGGTGTTCCGCCTGCCCAGTCCGGATATTGGGCCTGCATGGCATTGCCTTGCGCCTCGCCGGGCGCCGGACCTTTGCCCTGATGACAGGAAGATAAGAGGGCTACCGCGAGGCTGGCGGCTGCCAACCGTGGGAACACCGATCCAGCCATTGTCATGCGCAGCACTCCTCGCGCGCGCCGCTTTTGGAGCGGCGACCAACGATACGAGTAAGGGGGCCGGGACTGCGCCGGTATCGGGCAATTCCCTAGGTCTGCAGGGCTCTGACGCTGAGTTCGGGGGCGCAAAGACGGCGAACTGACCAACCATCTTTCCGAGGCAACGCAGGAATAATCGTCAGGACTTTTCCCGATAGCTGGCCGGGTCTCGGGTTCGTAGCGCTCGGTGTCGCCGGCGCGAAGAACGCCGTGCGTCGAGCCGAGGGAGGCGCCACATGCGCGAAATGATCGATATTGCGCTGCGAAACACCCCGCTCTGGCTTATCGCCATCGTCATCATTGCTGTCGGGACGGGCATTTGCGCTCTGACGGTCGCGATCTTGCATCGTTTCGACAAAAGGTCCGCGATCAAGATCGATAAGGGTTCAAGGAGCTACATCGTCACGCCCATCTTCGCGCTGCTCGCGTTCATGCTTGCGAGCACCTTTTCGATGGGGCTTTCCCGCTTCGATGCACGGCGGGCTGCGATGACCGATGAAGTCAACGCGATCAGCACCGAATATCAAAGGGCGAGCATGCTCGACGATCCTGCCGCCTCGCAGCTGCGCGCCGAGCTGCGCGCCTTTGCCCATTGCCGGATCGTGCCTGACGTCGTCACTCCTGCCGAACTCACATCGCGTGCGCGCAAGTGCCGATCGCTCGGCGCGCAACTGTGGACGACGACGCGCAATTCGCTCGTCACGCTACGAACGAACACGCTGGGTACCAATGTGACGACTGGGATGAACGACGTGCTCAATGCCGCGAGGCGCCGCGACATCGCGAGCCGTGCATTCATCCCGACGCGGGTGCTGAGCATGTTGCTGATCTGTATTGCCGCAGCGTCAGCGGCACTCGGCTTTGCACTTTCCGATACTAAGCAGCGCTTCCACGCTGGCTCCATCCTGCTGCTCGCGCTTTATGCGATCTCGTTCGTGCTGATCCTTGACATCGATGGCTCGATGAAAGGCGCGATCACCGTTTCGCAGCGCCCGATGCGGGATCTCGCTGCAGAGCTCGACGCCAACTCTCCATAAAGCTCTCCCCGCGGAGTGCATTCCGCGGGGAGAGTTTAATCGCCTTGCTTAGATCACACGAACGCGTGCGACCGACGCCAAGCTTCAGTTTCCACGTTCACCCTTCGGCGGCGGCGGAGGCGGCGGAGGCGGCGGGCAAACGCTCGTAGCCAGGATCACCGAGCCGTCCGGGCACGTCTGCGTCGTTGGCGGCGGAGGCGGCGGCGGAGGTGGAGGTGGCGGCGGCGGCGGCGGCGGCGGAGGCGGCGGCGCCGCACCGAAATTATAGACGAGGCTCGCGAGCACACTGTTCGAAACGAAGCGCGAGCTGTCGTCGAAGGTTACGGTCCCGCCGGAGCATGGATTGGGCCCGGCGCACACCACAGGCCCGTTGAACACGAAACTGTGACTGCTGTTGTTCTTTCCGGCATGGAAGTACCGGTATTTCAGACCGATATCGAGCTCGGGAGTGATGGGGTAGTAGACCTGGGCCAGAAGCTGCCAGGCAAACGCACCGTGACTGTTGCCGAACTGGCTTACGCTTGCATAGCCGGCACCAGCACCAACGCCGCCGCCAATCTCGTTCTCGCCGCCAAGGTCGAGCCAGCCGTTGACCATTGCCGAATAAGAATGGGTCTTGTCGTCGATCCCGAAGTCGCTGCTGGTGAAGTTTGTGCCCGCGACATTGTTGATCTCGCCAATGAACGCCTGGTCAAAGCGCGGACTCTTCATATTGCCGTGCTTGTATCCAAGTTCGCCCTCGAGGCGGAACATGCCGAAGTCGTAGCCGCCGATCAGATCGGCATCGATACCGGTCTTGTAGCTGATCGAACCGATGTCGGTGAACGGAATATCGGCAATGAGCGGGTTCGTATAATCGATCGCCGCGCGAACGTGCTGGCTGTTTGGCCACACTGCGCCAACGTCGATGCCAACATAGCCGCTATTGTCTTTTGCTCCCGCCGGTGAAGCGACGACCAGGCAGGCCGCAGTTGCTGCAGTTGCAATGAGATACTTTCGCATCGGATTCCTCGTCCCATGGTTGGTCCGACCGTGGTCGGTCGCGACTTGCAGCAGAGTCTGTCCGGGCCGCGACCCGCATCCCTGCTGATGTTTCTGGTCGTCTCGCTCGAGAGGCGATCACATCGGGGTTTGACCGGATTTAGAGCTCGAAAGCCCCTGAATTGGTCGATTTTGACCGACTGTTGCAAAAAGGGCCGCCCGGCCCGAGGATGACCAGGCCGGGCGGCTGATTGCACCTGGAAGCCAAGTGCAACCGACAAGAGCCGGGAAAAAGGGACGACCGGTCTCCCGCCACGACCTATCAGCCTATTTTCCGAACGTTCCTATCGGGGAAAACCCCGTCCTCAAGGTGCGTGGAGCACTGAGCAGGAGGAGGACGGCTTCGCGTCGTGGATGTCCGTAAAACAACCTAAGTGGTTTTCCGTAACGTAACATGGATTAAAGTGATATAGCTCTCCCGATAACCCTTAGGGGGATTGAGTGAGCGTCACGGAAGGCTTCGCACAGCTTCAGCCCTGACTGGGCTGAAAAAGAAAGTTGCGGCCCATGAGCGCTGGAACAGGGATTCAAACCGCAAGGCTAGGACGGAGCGGCCAAAGCACGCAGACGTCGCTTTTCGGGACTTTCGCAGCTGTTCCAGACCCAGCTTACGCAAGGTTTGCACAACACGGGACAGATGTGATCAGCATTCAAGCGTGGACCGCCACGGAGCAGCTCATCCGACAGGACGAGCGCGACCAGATTGCCCGCGAGTTGCACGACTCGACGTCGCAACTTCTTGTTGTGCTCGGGCTTCAGCTGATGCGGCTTCGGCAATTGTCGTTCGCTCCTGCATCGAGCGTGGTCGACGAGGTCATGAGCGAATTGAGCACGACACTCGACGAACTCCATGACGGTGTGCGCTCGGTTGGCGAGCGCGACCGATTCAATGCTGGCGCCCTGGCTGGCACGTTGAAGGTGATGGTGGAGAAGTTCGCAAGCCGCACCGGCCTCAGCATCGACTCGCAAATCGGCAACCTTCCGGCAAGCGTTCCGCCCAAGATTGCGGAAACCATCTATCGCGTGGCGCAGGAGGCCCTTGCCAATGCTTCGAGACATGCCAGGGCGAGCAAGGTATCGCTGCGCTTGAAGGCGACCCCCCGTTTCGTCACGCTTCGCGTCGCCGATAATGGCATTGGGTTTCCAAAGTCGCAGATGATGGACTTCGGCGGCTGTGGAATAGCCAACATGAAAAGCCGCCTCGAGGAAATCGGCGGGAGCCTCGCGATTCACAACCGCAAGCGAGGCGCGCTGGTCGAGGCGAAGATCAAGCTCGACGTACTCGCGGCCTGAACGCCCCCTGATCAGTTCGATCGTTGAATATTTTGCCGTCTATGGCTCGACCAGGCTGTTGCGGATTGCGTAGCGCACGAGGTCGGCGGTCGTCTTGAGCTTGAGCTTGTGCATGGCGCTCGCGCGGTGCGTCTCGACCGTCTTGATGCTGATCTCGAGCGTCGTCGCGATCTGCTTGTTGATCTTGCCCTCGGCGATCAGCTGGACGACCTCGCGCTCGCGATGAGTGAGCAGTCCGACGCTCATGGTCTGGTTCGAGTGAAGGAACTGCTCGAGGAGTGCCTCCGAAACAGTGCCTGAGAAATAAGGTCGCCTTAGCGACAATGCATCGAGCGCCGCGAGCAAATGATCCTCTGAATCGGATTTCATCACATAGGCACGCGCACCGGCCTTCAAGATGCCGGATATGATCTCGTCCTGTCCATGCATGGTGTAGATGAGGATCTCGATGCGCGGCAGCTCGCGCTTGAGTGCGAACGTCAGGTCAAGTCCGTTCAGACCTGGAAGGGAATAGTCGATGATCGCGATGTCGGGGGTGGTGCGCCGCGCCTCCTCTATGGCTTCATGGCCGCTTGCTGACTCGGCGACGACCGTGAAGTTCGGACGTGTCTCGACGAGTGCGCGGATGCCGCGGCGAAGCGCATCGTGATCGTCGACGATCATCACTCGTTTGATTGGACCGGCCATCTAACGAGCCCCCGTTGGCGGCCAAGAAGGTAAGCACGCCGAATTGCTGCAGTGTGTCACGATACCCCCTTGGGTTTCAAGCAATGGCAATTGCGCAAGCATGCTCAGCTCGGCCGCGAACGACCGAACCAGCCAACCCATTGCAAAGTCCGGTTGCGCCGGACATCGGTATTTTCCCGAATAGAGCCGATCGATTTGTGCGGGGGAGCAGTGCAGGCGCGAGCTAGGTGCGTTCTCGTCGATCCCGGCTCGACGAAATCCACGATTTGCGCCTGGTTGACCAGTATCGGGTCCGCCGCCGAGAGCCGGAATGTTGGAGTCAACGACCGCCAATGACCCCAGACGCGAGCAGGCGATCGCGCAGCTCGCGTCCAAAGTCGCGCGAAACCGCGTTCATCGTGTCCGTCATCGACAGGGTTGCCGGGATATCGAGCGCATCGGGTGCGCGTCGGCGCACTGCAGCAACGAGCAGCTCGTCCTTCCTGCCGCCGGTGACTTCGAGCGCGACAAGCGCGGAACCTGTGAAACTTCCCTTCTTCCCCCTCAGACTGTTCACGGTACTGAGCGCAAAGCCCA
>DATIQO010000043.1:0-19468 GCA_035470745.1 Sphingomicrobium sp.
CCAGTCGCTCCACGAGGGACAGGTGATCGAGGGCGTCGTCAAGAACATCACCGACTATGGCGCCTTCGTCGACCTTGGCGGGATCGACGGCCTGCTCCACGTCACCGATATTTCCTACAAGCGCGTCAATCATCCGTCCGAAGTGCTCAACATCGGCGACACGGTGAAGGTGCAGATCATCCGCATCAACCGCGAGACGCAGCGCATCTCGCTCGGCATGAAGCAGCTCGAAAGCGATCCGTGGGAGGGCGCGGCGGCCAAATATCCGGTTGGCGGCGTGTTCCGCGGCCGGGTCACCAACATCACCGAATATGGCGCCTTCGTCGAACTGGAGCCGGGCATCGAGGGTCTGGTGCACGTCTCCGAGATGAGCTGGACCAAGAAGAACGTGCACCCGGGCAAGATCGTCAGCACCAGCCAGGAAGTCGACGTGAAGGTGCTCGAGGTCGACGAGGAGAAGCGCCGGATTTCGCTCGGTCTGAAGCAGGCTCAGGCTAACCCCTGGGAAAGCTTCGCCGAGAAGCACCCGGTCGGCTCCGTCGTCGAGGGCGAGGTCAAGAACGCGACCGAGTTCGGCCTGTTCATCGGCCTCGAGGGCGACGTCGACGGCATGGTCCACATGTCGGATATCGCCTGGGGCGTCTCGGGCGAGGAAGCGCTTCAGCTTCACCGCAAGGGCGAGGTCGTGAAGGCGCAGGTGCTCGATGTCGATGTCGAGAAGGAGCGCATCTCGCTCGGCATGAAGCAGCTCGAGGGTGGCGGCACGGGTGCCGGCGCCGCTTCCGGCGGGACTTCCGGAGCCGGCGGCGTCAAGAAGGGCGAAATCGTCACCATCGTCGTTCGCGCGGTCCAGGATGCCGGTCTCGACGTGCAGGTCGGCGACGACGGAGCGATCGGCTTCGTCAAGCGCGGCGATCTCGGCCGCGACCGCGACGAGCAGCGTGCGGAGCGTTTCCAGGTCGGACAGAAGTTCGACGCGATGGTCATTGGCTTCGATCGCTCGAAGAAGCCCAACTTCTCGGTCAAGGCGCTTCAGATCGCCGAAGAGAAGCAGGCCGTTGCACAATACGGCAGCTCCGACTCTGGCGCGTCGCTTGGCGATATTCTCGGCCAGGCGCTCAAGGAAGCGCAGGAATCGAAGGCCAAGAAGTCCAAGAAGTAACGGTAAACGTGGCGTTTCTTTGCGAGATGCCGCGTGAAACCATCTTGCAAGTGGGGCTGTTTCCTGACACTCGTGTCCGGAAGCGGCCCCAAAGGGGGCGGGGCCGACAATCCGTAGCGGGGTGCCGATGATCCGTTCCGAGCTGGTGCAAATGCTTTGCACCGATTTCCCCGACCTCACGCAGCGCGAGGTCGAAGGCGTTGTCAGCGCAATCTTTGATTCAATCACCGATCAGCTCGCCAAGGGCGGTCGCGTCGAGCTGCGCGGTTTCGGCGCTTTCTCGACGCGCCAGCGCGATGGCCGTGTCGGTCGCAACCCGCGCACGGGCGAATCAGTTTCGGTCGACGCCAAGCGCGTGCCCTATTTCAAGCCGGGCAAGGAAATGCGCGAGCGCTTAAATCTCAAGGAAGTTACCGCGGAATAGTCCCAGGCTCTTTCTACCGTGCCGGGGCTCGCGAGGCGGACGTGGCGGAACGGTAGACGCTGGGGACTTAAAATCCTCTTCCCGTAAGGGAGTGCGGGTTCAAATCCCGCCGTCCGCACCACCGGCCTGCCGCGAGGAACGCCGAACGGCGCTGTGCGCCTCGGCCGCAAGCAACCTGATTAATCCATTTCGGACAGCAATTTATTAAGCGTTCCTGGGTTAGTCGGGAATGCATGTCCAGCAGCGGATCGAAGCCCGGAACCTCGGGGCTGCTCAGTGCGCGTCGCGATGCGGTCGTGCTGGCGATCCTGATCACTGCGGTCATGCTGCTCATCTGGAACGGCAGCGCGTTCTTCAACCACCTGCGTATCGACGGCAAGGATTTCGGCGCCGACGTTCGCATCGCGAGCACGGCGCTCACGCTCAACGTCGCCTTGATCCTCTTTGGATGGCGGCGTTACATCGATCTGCAGCATGAGGCGGAGGTCCGCGTCGAGCAGGAACGGCGGGCAGCCGTCCTTGCCAGCACCGACCCCGCGACCGGGCTCTATAACCGCAAGGGCTTCGCCGACCGGGCGGCGGAGCTTTGCGCGGAAGCTGCTCCCCGCGGGGACAATCTCGTCATCGTTTCCTTTCGGATCCACCGCTTCAAGGCCGTAAACGACCAGCATGGCTACGAGGCCGGAGAATGGCTTTTGCGATCGATTGCGGAGGCGCTCCGGCGCGAGCTCGGCGAAGAAGCGGTGATCGCTCGCCTCAGCGGCGATGAATTCGCGATCGCTACAGCCCTTGGAGCTCCCGAACAGGCCCGCGCCGAAGAGATCGCCGATGTCGTCCTTCGCACCGTCACGCGCCCGCTTCTGCTCAATGACCGGATCATCCAGGTTGGAGCATTCGCCGGCATTGCGACGGCGCCGGCAGGCGAAGCGCGCATTCCCGATGTCCTTCGCCGAGCGGATATCGCCCTGGACCGCGCGCGAAGCGGCAGGGTGGCGCGTCCGGTATGGTTCGATGCCGGAATGGAACGAGCGCTGATCGCCCAGGGCGAGATCGAGCAGGGAATCCGCTTCGGTCTCGATCACGGCCAGTTCCTTCCCTATTTCGAACCGCAAGTGGACCTTGCGACGGGCGAGATCATCGGCTTCGAGGTGCTCGCCCGCTGGAAGCACCCGCTGTCGGGCGTGATCGGCCCCAACGTCTTCATTCCCGTCGCCGAGGAAATCGGGCTGATCGGGCGCCTTTCCGAGCAGGTCATCTCGGCAGCATTGACCGAGGCAGCCGAATGGGACCCCTCGATCAGGATCTCGGTCAACATCTCGCCGACACAGTTGGCGGACGGCTGGCTGGCGCAGCGCATCGTTCGCATCCTCTCGGAAACCGGCTTTCCTGCGGAACGCCTCGTGATCGAGATCACCGAAAGCTCGCTCTTCGCCGATATCGATCTTGCGCAAACGATCGTCACCAGCCTCAAGAACCAGGGCGTGAGGCTTGCGCTCGATGACTTCGGCACCGGTTTTTCTTCCCTCGCCCATATCCGGTCCCTGCCGTTCGACATCATCAAGATCGATCGCAGCTTCGTGATCAACATCGGCGAGAAGCGCGAGAGCGCTGCGATCATTCGCGCGGTGACGACGCTTGCCGCAGCGCTTGCGGTGCCCGTCTGCGTCGAAGGGATCGAGAACGAGAACTCGTTCAACGCCGTGGTCAGGCTCGGCGGAACGATCGGGCAGGGCTGGTATTTCGGAAAGCCGATGACGGCCGAGCAGACACGCGAGCTGCTCGAGGCCCGGCAGCGGGGAAAAGATCCGGCTGCTGCTGCCGCGGTCGGCTAAGCTCCACCATTTAAGCCCATTGATTGGATCTTTTGTCCCGACCTGGGACGCGCGGACCCGCGCCTTCGTCATGCGAGTTTGAACATGGTAAAAATCGCGTTAAGGATTTGCCATGCAGCTTGCTCGACCCGTGGTTGCGCTCGACCCGAAGCTCTTTGGACGAGGGCGCGCGCGCGTGCAGCCGCCCCCGCCGCTGCCGGCGGGCGGGATCAGCTCCGACCTTAAGCTGTTCGCAACGACGTTCGTTGCGGGTTTCCTCTTTGTCTCGATCCTGATCGGCTGATCTCGCCCGAAGCGGGCGTCAGTCGCACGCGAGGTGAAGCTTCCAGCCAAGCCAAGCCGCGACGAGGCACATCGCCGCGACAAGGAGCAGCTGCGCGATCGGGCCAAAGCCGAGGCTTGAAAGCGCGAACGCGAGTAGTGCCCCGACCACCATCGCGCCTGAATTGACGATATTGTTCGCCGCGACCGTCCGCGCCGTCTCCGTCTTGGGCACCGTGGTCGTGAGGAAGGCATAGAGCGGGACGACGAACATGCCGCCCGTGATGGCGACGCCGAGCAAGCACAGGATCATCGGCCACGCCATTGGATTGAAGAGAAAATTCTCGAGCGTCGTCAGCTCCGGCCCATGCTTGCTCCAGGTCAGTGCGACGAAGTGGAGGAGAAGGACGAAAACGCCCATCGCGATCACCGAGGCCGGTGCGAATCGCGCCGACACCTTGCTCTTGAGCAGGCGGTTGATGGCGACCGAGCCGATCGCAATTCCGATCGAGAAGATCGCGATGAAGAGGCTCGCGACCTGCTCGTTGGCGCCAAGGACATTCTTCACCAGCGGCGGAAAGATGATGATGAGCACCGCCCCGATCGTCCAGAAGAAGCTGATCGCAAGGATCGCGAGGAACAGCCGGCGGATGTGCATGGTCGCGCTGACGAGCTGGATCGAGGCGTGGACGATATGCCAGGTGATCGGCAGGCGCTCCGCCGCGGGCGGGGCAGGGGGGACCTGGCGTCCGGCAAGGAAACCGAGCAACGCGAAGCCGACGACCGCCGCTGCTGCAAACTGCGGGCGCGACGCAAGCATTCCGGCAAGGATCGTCCCAAGGAGGATCGCGATATAGGTGCCGGCCTCGACCAGGCCGGTTCCGCCAAGGACTTCGTCACGGCGAAGATGCTGCGGCAGGATCGCATATTTGATCGGGCCGAAGAAGGTCGAATGGATCCCCATCGCAAAGACCGCCGCAAGCATGAGCGGGATGTTCGCGAGCATGATGCCGGCGCCCCCGATTATCATGATCCCGATCTCCGCGAACTTGATGATGCGGATCAGCTTGGCCTTGTCGTGATCGTCCGCGAGCTGGCCGGAAAGCGCCGACAGGAGGAAGAAGGGGAGGATGAACAAGGCCTGCGCGATCGCGCTGAACTGGAACTCCTTCGCCGGGTTCGAATAGAGCTGGTAGGTGACGAAGAGGACGACCGCCTGCTTGAACAGGCTGTCGTTGAACGCGCCGAGGAATTGGGTGCTGAACAGCGGGAGGAACCGCCGGGCACGCAGCAGGTGGGCAACGTTCTGGATCAAAGCCGGGAAATGCGGGGTTGCATGGACGGGCGAGGCATAGCCAGCTTTGACGATGCCGCCAAACCTTATAACGCTTGTGACCGAACGATGTTGTCGCTGCCCAACCTTTTGACCCTTTCGCGCATCCTTGCGGTGCCGATCCTGGTGTTCCTCCTGTGGAAGCCGGCGCCGTGGGACTATGCAGTGACTTTCGTCCTCTACTGCATCGTCGGCATCACCGATTATTTCGACGGTTATCTGGCGCGCGCCTGGGGCAGCATCTCGCGGCTTGGCCAATTCCTCGACCCGATCGCGGACAAGATCATGGTCGCGGCGGTGCTGGTCATGCTGATGGCGAGCAGGAAGGCCGATGGCGACGTGCCGATCATCCAGGACTGGAGCGTCATCCCCGCGCTCATCATCCTCCTTCGCGAGATCATGGTCTCGGGCCTTCGCGAGTTCCTCGCCGAATTGAAGGTGCTCGTGCCGGTGAGCGCGCTCGCGAAATGGAAGACGACGTTCCAGCTGGTTGCGTTGGGCGCGCTCATTCTTGGCGGGGCATTCCCGACCCAGCCCTGGATCCACCTTGCGGGTCTTGCGAGCCTGTGGACGGCAGCCGTTCTCACCCTCGTCACCGGCTACGACTATCTGCGCCTCGGCCTTCGCCACATGGACTGAGGCAAGGCACGTCGGCCGGACGCTCCCAAGGGGGCACCATCTTGCGAAGCCCAGTGCGAAAAAGTGAGGCGCCCGCCGGCCCGCCGCGGCCGATTGATCGATTTTCCCCGTCTCACTGACGAAGATTCGTCGTTTCCGTCGGTCCGCGCGGGGGCCTAGTCGTCCCGTCTGCAAACGGACGTTGGAGGGATTTGATGGACGCGAAGACCGGTGACCCGCTGCATGGCTCCCCGATGGAAGAAGGAGCGGCGCTGCGGACCCTGCTTGGACGCACCAACCGCGATTGGTGGCCCAACCAGCTCAGCCTCGAAATCCTTCCCCGGCACGGCGCCAGCGGCGACCCCTGTGGGGACGATTTCGATTATGCCGAAGCATTCCTGAAGCTCGATTATGATGCCCTGAAGAAGGACCTGACCGCGCTGATGACCGACAGCCAGCCATGGTGGCCGGCCGATTACGGACATTATGGGCCTTTCTTCATCCGCATGGCCTGGCATGCTGCGGGGACCTATCGCATCGGTGACGGCCGCGGCGGCGCCAGTTCGGGCCAGCAGCGCTTTGCACCGCTCAACTCCTGGCCCGACAATGCCAACCTCGACAAGGCGCGGCGGCTGTTGTGGCCGATCAAGCAGAAATATGGTCGCAACCTAAGTTGGGCAGACCTGCTCATCCTCGCCGGCAATGTCGCGATCGAGTCGATGGGCGGCCCGGTGTTCGGCTTCGGCGGCGGACGCAAGGACGTCTATGAGCCCGAGCACGACACTTATTGGGGCACCGAGGAGAATTGGGTCGGCAAGGGTGCGACGCCCCGCATGGGGGACGATGCGGGCAAGGCGATGGAAAACCCGCTTGCCGCGGTCCAGATGGGCCTCATCTACGTGAATCCGGAAGGTCCCGGCGGCAATCCTGATCCCCTGGCCTCGGCCCGAGAGATCCGGATGACCTTCTCGCGCATGGCGATGAACGATGAAGAAACGCTCGCCCTTACGGCAGGCGGTCATACGTTCGGCAAGTGCCACGGCGCGGGCGATGCGTCGAAGGTCGGCGCCGAGCCCGAAGGCGCGGATATCGCCCAGCAGGGCCTCGGCTGGCAGAGCGGGCATGGCTGCGGAATGGGCGACGACACGATCACCAGCGGTCTTGAAGGGCCGTGGACGCCGACGCCGATCAAGTGGAGCATGAACTATCTGCACATGCTGCTCGACTATGAATATGAGCTGGTAAGAAGCCCGGCTGGCGCCAAGCAGTGGCAGCCCATCAACCAGAAGCCCGAGGACCTGGCTCCGGCCGCGCATACGCCGGGCAAGAAGGTCCCGACGATGATGACCACTGCCGACATGGCGTTCCGCGAGGACCCGGAGTTCCGCAAGATCGCCGAGCGCTTCCGCGCCAATCCGGACGCATTCGCCGATGCTTTCGCCCGCGCCTGGTTCAAGCTGACCCACCGCGACATGGGCCCCAAATCCCGCTACCTTGGTCCCGAGGTACCGAACGAGGACCTCATCTGGCAGGACCCGGTTCCCGAAGGACGCACGCCGGGTGAGAGCGAGGTTGCCGAGCTCAAGCGCAAGATCCTTGCCAGCGGACTATCGGTGAGCGAGCTCGTGAAGGCGGCCTGGGCTTCGGCATCGACCTACCGCCAATCCGATCATCGCGGGGGCGCCAATGGCGCGCGCATCCGCTTCGATCCGATCTTGAACTGGAAGGTCAACGATCCCGACGAGCTTGCGAAGGTCTTGTCGAAGCTCGACGAGCTGCGCGGCGACGTCTCGCTCGCCGACGCCATCGTGCTCGGCGGTAGCGCGGCCGTTGAGAAGGCTGCCAAAGATGCCGGTCACGATGTCGTCGTCCCGTTCAGCGGTGGCCGCGCCGATGCCACCAAGGAGCAGACCGACTTCGAAAGCTTCGAGGTCCTCGAGCCCAAGGCGGACGGTTTTCGCAACTATCTCAGCGTCCGCTACAACGTGCCGACCGAGGAGCTGCTGATCGATCGCTCGCAGCTGCTTGGCCTTACCGCGCCGGAGATGACGGTTCTCGTCGGCGGCCTTCGCGTCCTTGGCGCCAACGCGGGAGGGTCCAGGAATGGCGTGTTCACCCACCGCGTCGGGCAGCTCACCAATGACTTCTTCGTCAACCTCCTCGACATGGGAACAGCCTGGAAGCAGGTCGACGACAGCGGTGACGAGACGTTCGTCGGCTCCGATCGCGCAAGCAACCAGCAGCGTTGGACGGCGACGCGGACGGATCTTGTGTTCGGTTCAAACTCGCAGCTGCGTGCACTCTCGGAGGTCTACGCATCGAGGGACGCTGGCGAGAAGTTCGTCGAGGATTTCATCAAGGCCTGGGTCAAGGTGATGAATGCCGACCGGTTCGACCTGCGACGGCCACGTGGAGCATCCACGACCAGCGCTCGTCAGCCGGAAATGGTCAAATAAGGAAAACAGGAAAGCTCGAGGGGCGGAGAGGCGATCAGCCGATCGCTCCCTCGAGCGAGGCCTTCGCCTTGTCCGCCTGGGCAACCGGCTCGAGCTCCGGGATGAGGTCGCGGGCAATCCTTCGCAGCGTTGCTGCAAGCATCTGGAACTCGCTTTCGCGCGGGCTCGAGCGGCGCCACATCAGGGCGATGCGCCGAAAGCCAAAGTCCGATTTGAGACGCTTCGCCTCGACGTGAGTGCCGTGAAGGATGCCGGTCTCGATCGCCATCGCCGGGATGAAGGTCAGCCCCAGCCCGTTGTCGACCATCTGGACGAGCGTATGCAGCGAGGTTCCCATCATCGAAGCCTGGGCCCTGATCTCGGGGCGGTTGCACGCCGAGAGCGCGTGGTCCTTGAGGCAGTGGCCATCTTCCAGCAGCAACAGGCGGTTCTCGTCGATCGTGGCGGGATCGACGGTGCGACCGAGCGGCGCTTCGCCCGGCGGAAAGGCGACATAGAGAGGGTCGGCGAACAGCAGCGCCGAATCGACTTCACCACAATTGTAGGGGAGCGCCAGAAGCACGCAGTCGAGCTGCCCGCGATGCAAGGCTTCGCATGCCGCGGCGCTGGTCTCCTCGCGCAGGTAAAGCTTGAGGTCGGGCCATTCGCTGCGCAGCCGCGGCAGCATTGCTGGGAGGAGGAAAGGGGCAATGGTCGGGATCACTCCCATCCTCAGCTCGCCGTGCAGCGGCTGGCCTTCCGCGCGCGCCATCTCGCCAAGCTCTTCTGCCTCGCGAAGCACTCGGATCGCCTTGTCTGCGATCCTTTCGCCAAGCGCGGTGAAACGCACCAGCCGCCGCGTGCGTTCGACTAGGGTAACTCCAAGCAGTGTCTCGAGTTCGCGAAGGCCCGCCGAGAGCGTCGACTGGGTGACGAAGCACGCATCGGCAGCCTTGCCGAAATGCCCATAGCGGCGAAGTGCCACCAGATATTGGAGCTGTTTGAGGCTGGGGAGGTGGACCGACATTAATCGATAAATCCAATCACAGGCGGCCGTATAATGGACTTGAACGATTGATACCAGCGCCCTAGATGCCGCGTTGCGGCACGAATTCGCTGCATTGCAACAACAAGGAGGAAACCTGAATGCTTACCGTTGGGGACAAGCTTCCCGCTCTCAAACTGCCGGTCCAGCAGGGCACTTCGGCGCTGCCAGCCGGTGAGACGATCGATCTTGGCCAGACCAACGGCAAGTGGAAGGTCCTCTTCTACTGGCCGAAGGACTTCACGTTCGTCTGCCCGACCGAGATCGTCGGCTACGGCGAGCTGAAGGCGGATTTCAAGGACCGCGATGCCGACCTCATCGGCGCGTCGACCGACACTGCCCATGTCCACTTCGCCTGGCGGCGTTCGGACGAGCAGCTTGCCGGCGCCGATTTCCCATGGATCGCCGACAACAAGCGGGAGCTCGCCGAGGCTCTTGGGATCCTCGACAAGGACGAGGGCGTTGCGCTTCGTGCGACGTTCATCGTCGATCCAGACAATGTCATCCAGCATGTCACGGTGAACGGGCTCAACGTCGGCCGCAATCCGGCGGAAGCGCTCCGCGTGCTCGACGCTCTCCAGACCGACGAGCTCTGCCCGTGCAACTGGACGCCGGGCGAAGAGGTGCTGAAGCCCGCCGCCTGATCATCCTCCTGCCCCCAACGGGGCGGAGCTTCGCGCCGGCGCTCCCCTAGCCGGCCGCGACCGAGGGGCGGGTCTCCCCAGGCCCGCCCCTCTTGCTATTTCCTCGCAAGGAGAAACCATGTCGCTCAAGCAATTCGCCGAGGCGCTTCCCGAATATGCCAAGGACATTCGCCTCAACCTCGGCTCGATCCTTTCCGACCAGCTGATCGCGGCCGAGCGCAAGAATGCCCTTCTTCTCGCCTGCGCCCACGGGTCGGCATATAAGCCGCTCGTCGACGCCGCCGAGGCCGAGGTTGACGGCAAGATTTCGATCGAGATGGCGAATGCCGCGCGGGGCGCAGCGGCGGTCATGGCCATGAACAATGTCTATTATCGCTTCGTCCACCTCGTCGCGAACCCCGAATATGGCAAGATGCCGGCAAGGCTTCGGATGAATTTCATCGGCTCGCACGGCGTTCCGAAGGAGGAGTTCGAGCTGATGAGCCTTGCGGTCTCGGCAATGAACGGATGCGGCATGTGCATCGACAGCCACGAACGCGTGCTTCTCGAGCATGGCGTCAAGCCGGATGCAATCCAGGCTGCGGTGCGGGTCGCGGCTGTCATCAAGGCGCTCGCGGCGGTCCACGCGACGCTTTGAGCTCAAGCGGTGAGGAGCTTCACCGAGGAGAGCAGGAGGGTTGCTGCAAGGATCGGTCTTAGGACCGCGTCCGACGAGCGCGTCGCAAGCATGCTGCCGACGATGATTCCCGGGATGGATCCGGCAAGCAGCGCGAACATGAGCGTGAAGTCGACCGAGCCCATCAGCCAGTGGCCGATGCCCGCGATCAGGGTCAGCGGCACCGCATGGGCGATATCGCTGCCGGCAATGCGCGCGACCGGGAGCTTGGGATAGAGGATGAGCAGCGCCGTGGTTCCCAAGGCGCCTGCCCCGACCGACGTAATTGAAACGAGTATTCCAAGGGTAGCGCCGAGAAGGACGGTCCAGTGCGTCACCCGCCGTGTTTCCATCGCGTCGATGTGATGGCCCGCAAAGCGCAAGATCCAGGGACGGAAGAAAACGGCAAAGCTCGTGACGAGCAAGGCACAGCCGAGGAGCACATTGAGCACGAAGGCGCTGTGGGCGCCGCTCACGCCGAAATAGGCCATGAGGCTGAGCGTGACGATCGCTGCTGGAACGCTCCCGCAGGCGAGCGCGCCGACGATCGTCCAGTCGACCGTCTGGCCCTTGTGGTGGACGAAGGTACCGACCGTCTTCGTGACCGACGCGTAGAGAAGGTCCGTTCCGACTGCGGTCGCCGGGTGGAAGCCGAACAAAAGCACCAGCAGCGGGGTCATCAGCGACCCGCCACCAACGCCCGTGAGGCCGACCAGTGCACCAACCAGGAAGCCCGCGACGGAGTAGAGCGGATTATAGTCGGAAAAGATCGCTGCCCCCTTAGATCACACGATCAAACGGCATGAAATTACTGCCTTTTGGCCCCTTCTGGAGGGCGCTGCTTTGCCCAAGCGCCAAGCATAAGCAAGGGCAAGCCAATGTCTATTGGCTAACTCGAGTTCAAATCGAGCCGGAACGCGGCCGGCGATCGAGGGCATTGCCGCTGCGGGGTCCGCGTCTTAAATTGTCGGTGCAACAGCGAAGGAAGGTGCCGCTTGCAGTCAGGGCTTATCGGCTATCTCGATTCCGTCAAATCGCGGGATCCTGCCGCCCGGTCGCGCTGGGACGTGCTTTTCTATCCCGGCGTCTGGGCGCTCGGCCTCCATCGTTTCGCCCACTGGCTGTGGGAGGGGAAGCTTTTCTTCCTCGCCCGGCTGGTGAACAATTTCTCGCGCTTTCTGACCGCGATCGACATCCACCCTGGTGCCAAGATCGGCGAGCGCTTCTTCCTCGATCATGGATTTAGCGTCATCGGCGAGACTGCCGACATCAGGGACGACGTCACCATTTATCAGAATGTGACGCTCGGAGGCACGAATCCCTCGACAGGGATCGGCGGCAAGCGGCATCCGACCATCCATTCAGGAGTGGTGATCGGCTCCGGCGCGCAGGTGCTCGGCCCGATCGAGATCGGGGAGGGGGCGAAGATCGGCGCCAATTCAGTCGTCACCAAGGACGTTCCTCCTGGTTCGACGGTCGTCGGCATCCCCGCCAAGCCCGTGCCGATCGAAGCTGTCCATTATAGCCCTGGCTTCATGCCCTACGGCACGCCATGCGGCGAGGATTGTGACCCGGTAAGGGCGCGCATCGGCGAACTTGAAAAGGAGCTGGAGGAGCTTCGCTCCGAGCTTAGGGCCTTGAAGGCTCCGCGCCAGCGGCAGCCGGAGGTCAAGAGCGCTTGAGCGTCATTGCGCCGTTCCCGCGTTCCTGGAATCGGCACCCCATCGCCACTTTCGACCGCAGGGAGCTATCGCGGATCCTCGATCTCTACGGCCGCATGGTCGCCGCCGGACACTGGCGCGATTACGCGCTTCGGATCGATCCCGACGTCGCAGTCTTCGCCGCCTATCGCCGCCACAGCGAGCGTCCGGAAATCCGTATCGAGAAACGCCCCGCGCTTCGGCTGAAGCAGGGGGCGTTCGCGTTGATCGGCGAGCATGGCGTCGTTCTCAAACGGGGCCATGAGCTTGCGCCCGTACTGGCCCCGATCGAGCGGAGGCTTATGCGGCTGGTTGGCTGATCGCCAGCGCCGGACGGTCCAGTTCAGGCAGCCTTGCCTGAAGATTGAGCGGCAGCCGGGTGACGATGAGCCTGCGAGCCTGGTGCCAGTAGGCCGAGAGAAGCAGAAGAGCCGAACCGATCACCAGTGCGGTGAGGGCAATGTTGAGCTCGACTGCTCCGAACTGCTTGAAGAGCTCGGTAAGCGCATAGAGCACGTAGGCGAGGGCTGACACGAGCAGCGCGCGGCGGTCGACGGCAAGCGCGGTCAATCCGAAGAGGATGTAGAGCCCGACCACGAGCATGCCCTCGCCGGTCGTGACATTGCCCTGGCTCAGACCGAGCAGCGCAAAGACCGGGTGCGCGATCATCGGCGCTGCCAGGAGATGCAGCCAGAAGGCAACGTCCGAACGGCGCGTGATGCGCGCCCGGTCCGATGCGTCCCACCACATCGCGAAGAGGAAGACGCCGATACCAAGCAGCAGGACGAAGCCGAGGATCAGGTTCTTCGCGCTTTGGCTGTCGCCCGGCTGGACGATCCCGACGACGATCGCGAGGAAGAGCCCCGCGACCGCGGCCGCGCCGGCGGCGATGGTGATCGGGACGTTAAAGCGGCGCCAGTGCAGCCAGGCCGCTGCTGCGGCGAGCGCGGCGCTGATGCCACCGACGGTCGCTCCGAGAAGATCTCCGTGGTTGTTGAAGCGATCGGGCCCGATGAGCTGGACGAGGATGAACGCGGATGTTCCAAGCACGCCGCCGACGAAGGCGAGCAGGAGCAGGATCGAGGGAAGCGCCATGCGCCTCCGGGCGGTGAAGAAGAGTGCAAGGCCCCAGGCCGTTGCGCCGACCGCGAGCGGAGCAAGGAAGCTCGGGCCGGTCTCGCCATGATCGGAGATGAATAGGCCAGCGGACTGGCCGATGCTCTGGCCGATCCAGCCGACAGCGAACAGGAGGATAGCGGCGGCGATCGAAACGAAGATATCGTTGAACCCGGTAATCAGCCGGAACTGCTCTTCGTCCGGGATTGCGGTGGATCGCTGCCGCGCAATGTGGGCGCGAAGCGCGTCCGCAGCTTCGGCGCTGATCACGCCCGAGGCAACGGCATCGTCGATTTCCTGTTGGCTGTACATGCCCTCTCCTCTTGAGAAACCGGGCCATCATAAAGGTGGTGTATTATAGTGTCAATACAGCAAGGCGGGCAACCGGTAACGACTCGGGAAAGCGGGCTGGAACCAAACAGCAATAGTGCTGCCGTGCGATGCACGATCGATTGTCAACACTTAATTTGAACCTCTGAGCACTTTGCCGCGTTGTGTCGGCAAATAGAGTTTTTGGAAGGTTTCTGAAGGTGATAACCCGGTTGTTTGCCGGCGCCGCGGGTGCGGCGCTGCTGGGCCTTGCTGTGCCCGTTTACGCCGCGACGAGCCCGGAACTTCCGGGTGCGGCAATATCCCTGTCACCCTCGGCCGCGCAGGCGGTCAGCGCCTTTTATGCGAGCCGCAACGGCGCGCCGCTGTGGCTTCGGACCGGTGCCGACAGCAGCGCCGCGCGGTCGCTTATCGGGATCCTCCAGCGCGCGCCGCTTGACGGGCTCGAGAGCGGCCCGGCGCTCGCCGAACAGGCCCAGGCGATGCTGGCGCGTGCCCAATCCGGCGATCCCGCAGCCGTAGCGGCCGCCGACCGCCTGCTTTCGGCGGCCTGGATCAATTATGTCGAGACGCTCCAGCGCCCGCCAAGCGGAATGATCTTTGCCGATTCCTGGGTGACGCCGCGCCGCGACAGCCCGATCCAGATCCTCGGCCGTGCCGCGGCCGCGCCTTCGCTTGCCGCCTACGTGCGCTCAGTATCGGACGTGAACCCGCTCTATGCGCAGCTGCGCGATGCGGCATGGCAACAGATGCGCTCGAGCGGCGGCCAAGTCGACCCGCGCGTGCTCACCAGCCTCGACCGAGCGCGCGAGATGCCGTTCCAGGACAAATATGTCATGGTCGATGCTGCCGCTGCCCGGCTCTACATGATCGAGAACGGCCAGATCGTCGATTCGATGAAGGTCGTCGTCGGCAAGGCCGGACCTCACACGCAGACGCCAATGATGGCGAGCACCATCTATTATGCGACGCTCAATCCCTATTGGCATGTCGATGGTGAACTCGTTCGCTCGCTGATCGCCAAGAACGTGCTCGAGCAAGGGCTCGGCTATCTCAAGACGCACGGCTACCAGGTCATGCCTGCCGACAAGAGCGACGACACGATCCTCGATCCCGCGAAGATCGACTGGCACGCCGTTGCCAATGGTTCGCTGGAGGTTCGCGTGCGCGAGCTCCCGGGTCCTGCCAATTCGATGGGGCGCGTGAAGTTCGGCTTTCCCAACGCCTATGACATCTACCTCCACGATACCCCGGTGAAGGAATTGTTTGCGCAGGACGACCGCGGGCTCAGCCACGGCTGCATCCGGCTGCAGGACGCCGAGCGGCTTGCACGCTGGATGCTCGGCCGAAATCCCGAAACCGCCTCGACGGCTCCCGAGCAGAACGTTCCGCTTCCGACCCCGGTGCCGATCTACGTGACCTACCTGACGGCGCAGGCGCACGACGGGCAGCTGAGCTATGTCGATGACATCTATGGTCGCGACGGCGAGGCGATGAGCCTCGCGGCGCTCAAATAAGCTGCGCGCGCAGGAGCTTGCAGCAGGCTAGAGGCTGAGCTGAGGGGCCGCGCGGGCGATGCCGACGGATTGCGCCGCACGGCTCGCATGAAGGCTTGCCAGCTCCTCGTGTCGGCGCCGGACCTCCGGATCGGAGGCAAGTTGCGCCATGGAGCGGCAATGTCGCTCCCGGTTGCGATGGTAGAGATGGTCGTCTTGGCTCATTCCTAGCCCCTGGCTTGTTCACAAGCGGCAGCCATTGGGACCCACCTGCAGGCGGACCCCCGTTTGGGGGGCTGTCAGGGCCGCAGTGCCTGTCGAAAACCTCGGCGACCCCGTGCGGATATATACCAAAAGTTACTGCTTCGCCCGAATCTCGCGGAAAACCGCGACGGACCCCATCGCGGTTCACCTTATGTCCGACGTGACGGGGGCGAATCGAACCGTCAGACCGTCACTTCATCCATGGTCTTGAGCTTGGGCTGGGGCAGTCCGTCGGCTTCGTAGCGCTCGGTCAGCTCCTTCTTGCGCTGCGCCAGCTGCTCGCCGAGCTCGTCGAGGTCGAGCTTGCCATTGCGCGCCTGGCTGAAAATGCCGCCGGAGCCTTCTTCTTCCTTGATGTGGTGTTCGATTTCTTCCTGCAGCACGTGCACCTTCGTATCGAAGAACTCGTCGTCGCCGCTCTCATTCGCTTCGATCTCGGCGATGAGGAGCTTGGCTGCGTCGTGCTCGACATAGCCTTCCTTAAGCTCGTCCTCCTCGACCGTTCCCTCGCAGGCAGGGTAGAAAATCGTTTCCTCGATTTCGGAATGGACGATGAGCTCCAGGCAAATCTTGCGCGCGAGCTTCTGCTTTCGGCCTTCGCCCTTGGCATCCTTAAATTCCTCGAACAGCTTTTCCACCTCGCGGTGATCTTCCTTGAGAAGCGCGATCGCGTCCTTGCTAGCCATGTCATTGTCTCCTGTTGTCTTGCCAAGGAAACCAACGCGGCGGCTTGGATGTTCCTGCTTCAAATGCGTCGTGAAACCGTAACAATCCCCGTTGGTCGCGGCATCGACTGGAAAGGCATCGGCTATCTTTTCTCGATCGCAGGAGCGCTCGCGCTCGGCGCCGTCGCCTGCTCTGCTCCCCATCCGCCCGCCTGGTATCTCCCGACGCTTGCGCTTGGCGTTGCCACAACCATCATCGGCTTTGGCGTTCGTTACGTCGCGCACCTCAAGGAAAAGCGCGAGATCGAGGAAACCAGGCGCAAGGCCGAACGCAAGAGCTAGTGGTCGCCGTCGCCGCTGTCGGACGCGTCATTATCGGCGGCTGCAATCGATTGTGCCGGCGATGAATTGAGCTCCAGCCAGTCGCGGAATGGCAGGTGGTAGATCATGTCCATCACTTCAAACTCGACGCCGCCCGGTTGCCAGGTGTCGCTGTTCCACAGTGCAACGACGCCGCTCTTCTTCTGCGGATCGAAGAGGATCAGTGAGCGATAGCCCCTGATTCCGCCCCGGTGCCCGATGATATGGTGCCCGGCATAATCATAGCTCCGCCAGCCGTAGCCGTACCAGGCGGTACCGAGGCGTTCGAGGAACTTGCGTAGCCTGCCGCGCTCACCTGGCGTCACCACGTAAGGCGCGTGGATCGTGTTCAGCACCTTCGCGTCGACGACATCCGGCATCTCGCCCATCTGCGCTTCCATCCACAGCGCCATGTCCTTGATGTTGCTGTTGATCCCGGCCGCGCCCGGAACCTTGTAATAAGTGTCCACCATCGGCCAGGGGCGCCTGCCAGCGCTATGCGGGCGAGCCCAGCTGCGGTTCGATTCCAGGCCCTCCATGGACACGCTGCCGCTCGTCATTCCGATCGGATTGAAAAGGTACCGCTTGACCGCCTGCTCATAAGGCAAATGGGTGATGCGCGAGACCATTTCGCTCGACGCGTCATAGGCGACATTCTGATAGTCCCAGCACGTGCCCGGCGCGCACACGGCGTTGAGGGTCTGAAGCTGCGTCCTCAAGGCGCTCGGGTCCTCGCCCTCCTCGAGCTTGTTGGCATAAGCGTCACGATAGAGGCCGAGCCGGTGGGAGAGGAGGTCGCCGACCGTCGCCAGGCGCTCGTTGCCGTTGGGAAGCTTGAGGTCCGGCGCATAATCGGCGACCGGCGCACTGAGGTTGATCTTGCGTTGTTCGGCAAGCTTCGCGACCATCGTCGCCGCGACGCCCTTCGAGCACGACGCCCAGCGGAACACGGTCTCCGGCGTAACCGGATCGCTCGAGCCCGCGAGCGTTTCGCCATATCCCTTGAGGAAGGTGATGCGTCCATTCTCGACCACGCCAACGGCGAGGCCGACCATCGACGGCTTGTGCATCAATTGCTGAAGACGCGCGTCGAGCAGCCGATAGTCGATGTCGCGACGCGATGCCGGCGACACTGTCGCAAGCTTCAGATGAGCAGCGGCAATCGCTGCCCGTCGGTGTTCCTCGATGTGCGGCCGCATCGCCAGCAGCGAAGCGCCCATCGCCAGCACGAGTGCACCCAGGCCGACCTTGGTTGCAGTCTTCAACGCACTTCTCTCCCGCCCTCGACACAGCTCTGGCGGCGACGCGCCGCGCTCTCAACGCGCTTTGAAGGCGCATGCGATGAAGCGACTCTGTCTTGCGACGAACGGGCAGATGGCTAAGAACGCGCCCACGCGCTTGATGCACCCCCCGGGAGCCCGACTGGATGAAGTTCCTCAAGACCTTGTTCTGGGTGCTGGTTGCGGTCGTCGTCGCTCTCTTCGCGAGTCGTAACTGGACGTCGGTCACGCTCAACCTGTGGGGCGACATTCAGGCCGACGTTAAAATCCCGGTCCTTCTGCTGATCTTCTTCCTGCTCGGCTTCCTGCCGACATGGTCGCTCATGCGAACGCGCCTGTGGTCGCACCGGCGGCGGATCGCCGCCCTTGAAAAAAGCCATGCGGCGAGCGTTCCGCCGGCCGATGAAAATGGAGAAACTGTTCCGTGAAAAGCCCGATCTTCGTCGCCATGGACACGCAGGACGTTCACCGCGCCGCCGCGATCGCCCGCGAAGTCAGCGGTGTCGCAGCCGGCGTGAAGCTCGGTCTCGAATTTTTCTGCGCCAACGGGCACGAGGGCGTGCTTCGGATGGCGGAGCATGAAACACCCGTGTTCCTCGATCTTAAGCTGCACGACATCCCGAACACCGTCGAAAAGGCGGTCGAGGCACTGAGCCCGCTCGAACCGGCAATCCTCACGGTCCATGTCGCGGGAGGGCGGGCAATGATGGCGGCCGCAAAGGCGGCCGCGCCGGCAGAAACCAAGGTCGTCGGCGTCACGGTGCTCACCAGCCTCGACCAGCACGACCTCGCGAGCATTGGCGTTGACGCCTCGCCCGCCGACCAGGTGAAGCGCCTCGCCGATCTCGCCCGCGAGGCTGGGCTCGACGGGATCGTCTGCTCTGGCGCCGAAGTCGCCGCCGCGCGGGCGGCATGGCCAAGCGGCTTCTTCGTGGTTCCGGGGGTGCGTCCCGTGGGCGCGGATCTCGGCGACCAGAAGCGGGTCGTCACGCCTGCCCAGGCGCTTTTGGACGGAGCATCGGTGCTCGTGATCGGCCGCCCGATCACGGCCGCCCTAAATCCGCAGCGGGCAATCGTGGACATTGCAGCGTCGCTGGCGCAGACGCCCGCCGATGCGAGGACTTGAGAGATGAGTTGGCTTAGCAGGGTTCGCAGCGGCATTCCCTTCCTGCCCAAGCGGCAAACCGCCGAGAACCTCTGGCACAAGTGCCAGAAGTGCGGGACGATGGTTTTCGTCAAGGAATGGGAGGAAAATTACTGCGTCTGTCCGCGCTGCAATTTCCACGACCGCATCGGCCCGAGCAAGCGCTTCCACCAGCTGTTCGACGCCGCCGAATATGAAATCCTTCCCGCGCCCGAGGTTCGCGAAGACCCGCTGCGGTTCAAGGACACCAAGCGCTACACCGATCGACTGAAGGCGGCGCGAACGGCGAACGGCGAGCGCGACGCGCTGGTCAACGCGCGCGGCAGGATCGACGGGCGCAAGGTCGTCATCGGCGTTCAGGACTTTTCCTTCATGGCAGGCTCGATGGGCGTTGCGGTCGGCGCAGCGTTCGTTGCCGGGGTTCGGACGGCAATCGCGGACCAATGCCCATATGTCCTGTTTACCGCAGCAGGGGGCGCGCGCATGCAGGAGGGGATCCTCAGCCTCATGCAGATGCCGCGAACCACGGTCATGCTGCAGGAGCTGAAGGAAGCGGGTCTTCCCTATATCGTCGTGCTCACCGACCCGACGACCGGCGGCGTCACGGCTTCCTATGCAATGCTGGGCGACGTCCAGATCGCCGAGCCCGGCGCGCTCATCGGCTTTGCCGGTCAGCGCGTCATCGAGCAGACGATCCGCGAGAA
>DATIQO010000044.1:0-33508 GCA_035470745.1 Sphingomicrobium sp.
AAGGTGCCGCTGCCCGAGCAGGTAGATCACAAGCGCGAGCATCATCAGCCCTGCGGCAAGCGCGAAGCCGGCGTGCCAGCCGTAGAGTGCGGCGACAGTTCCGCAGCCGAGCGGACCAAGCACGGCCCCGATGTTGATCCCGGCCGAGAATATGGTGAAGCCGCCGGTCCTTCTCGTCTCGTCGTGAGGGGGATAGAGCTGCCCGACCTGGGCCGAGATATTGCCTTTGAGGCATCCAGAACCGGCGATCAGCAGAAGCAGGGCCAGGAGAAAGCTCTGGTCGAATGACATTGCGAGATGGCCGGCGCACATCAGCAATGCGCCAAGCACGACCGTGCTTCGAGTCCCCAGCCAGCGGTCAGCGACCAGTCCGCCAAGGATGGGGGTGAAATAGACGAGACCTCCATACCAGCCGTAAATGAGCGAGGCGAAGGCCACATCCGACATCGGGCCGCGCAGCTCGAACAGGTGTCGGAGGGCCGCAAGCCCCGCGACATGCTCGGCATGGCCAGGCGTCAGCAGCTGCTTCGTCATGTAAAGCACGAGGAGCGCCGTCATCCCGTAATAGGAGAAGCGCTCCCACATCTCGGTGAATGCGAGATAGGCAAGGCCGGTGGGATGCCCGAAGAAGCCAGTTCGGCCTGGCTCGCGCGGCAGGGATAAAGCTTGTGCGCTCGTCAATCAGCCGCTCCAGAACTGGTCACGACCGCGTAACAGGCTCGAAGCTCGCAGAGAAGCGCAGCTGATCTTGCAAGCTGCCTACTGCTGCGGCGCAGTTTCTTCGTCGGCCTGTTGCTTGCGCTGTCCCTTCGCTTCCTGGATGACGCGCGTCAGGCAGCCGGTATAGCCTGCCGGCCCGACCGGCGAGCAGCTGTTGATCCCAGTTTGGCCGACCGTCTGGAGCGACTCCGCCTTGCGCGCCCAGGATTCCATCTGTTGCGGTGTCCCGCTTGTCCGCATTTTCGGCGGAATCCGGTACCGCTCGGCCTCCGGCCGTCGAGCGCAGACGACCACCTGGTCGTCGGTAGAGCGTGGGCACGGATCGCTGCCGTAAACGATGATTTCCGCGACATTGGGCGCGGCTTGCGCCCACGCGGGAGTGGCTAATGCCGAAACGGCACCCGCGACGATCATCGTGGTCGCGCTCATCAGGATTGTGAACTTCCTCATAATCGTCCTTCCAGCGGCTACAGCGGCCGATCTTTCCCTTCAGTTCCGTCAGATTCGCTTCGAAAGCTCGATCGCTACCTTGCAACCGGCTCGGATCGTCGCGGTCAATAGGGGATATCCCGCGGCGTTCGTCGCTCCAGCCCTGCGCGCTGCGTCGCGATGCTCAACCTCTTCGGCCTGAAACTCGCGAATGTCGGCGGAAAGCTCCGGATCGCTATCGCCGAGATCAGCCAGCTGGCCAGCGTAATGACGATCGATCTCTGTTTCGATCGCATCAGTGCAAGCAAGCGCAGCTTCTTCCGACATCAACGCCGTAGCGGCGCCGAGGGCAAAGCCGGCCACATTCCAGAGCGGCTGCAATAATGTCGGGCGCACTCGCCGTTCCGCGATCAGCCGGTCGAAGCGCTGCAGGTGCCGCTGCTCCTGCGCTGCCATTCGCGAGATCAGCTTGGCTTTTGCGCTGTTCGCACGAAGAACCGCGAGTTGGCCGGCATAAATGCGCGTCGCCCCATATTCCCCGGCGTGGTCGACACGGAGCATCGATGCGGCATCGGCCCGCCTGTCACCCGGACGCCAGGGGGTCACGCGCGCTTCGCTTTCAGGCTGAGCGTTGCGATGAGGGCGGCGCCGCCGAGGGACAGGATTGCGTTCCAACCGGCCATCGAAATGCCAAGGAAGCGGAACTGCACGTCATCGCATCGGATGAGCGGCGCATGCGAGATCTGGTGCAGGAGCTCCGCAGTGCTCTCGCCTCTCGTGGTCGAAAGCGCGGTGCATCGCGTGAAGCCTTCGAAGATCTTGGCCTCGACACCGGCATGATAGACGCCGATCGCGCCCGAAACCGCGATCGCAACAGCCGCCAACATCACCAGGGTTCGGCAGCGCGGCGACTGGGCCGGTCCCGTGAAAGCAAGACCGGCAAAGAACAATGCAACCATGTGCGCATAGCGCTGCCACCAGCACATCTCGCACGGGTAGAGGCCGCCGAAATATTGCGATCCAAAGGCACCGGCGAGGAGCGCCGCCGGCAGCAGGAAGGCGAGAAGCCGCGCCATGGTCGCCGGCGACCAGCCCAGCAAGCGCCCCGTCCCAACCGCGACAGCCTGGTTCATGGCAGTTCCTAGCGCGACTTCTTTGCCGCGCTTCCGCCCGCCGCGACCGCCGCCGGAGCCGGCCCACCAAGCCGCTTCAGCGTATTCAGCGCATAATAAAGCTGGAAGTCCTTGATCCCCTGCTTCTTCAGATCCTCGGCCTTGGCCGTGAAACGAGGATCCGGGGTCGAGTCGCTTTCCAGTAGCTTGTCGTCGACAGTCGACTGGGCAAGGAGGTGCTTCCTAAGGTCAGCCTCGCGGATGAACTTGCGATCCTTGTAGTCAGGATCGGACAGCTGCGGCACCTCGATGTCCGGCTGGATCCCGCCGGCCTGAACCGAACGGCCCGAGGGTGTGTAATAACGCGCCGTCGTCAGGCGAAGGGCGGCATCGGGACCGGTCTGGACCACCGTTTGCACTGAGCCTTTGCCGAAGCTCGTCTCGCCCATGATCAGCGCACGGTGATGGTCCTGCAGCGCGCCGGCGACGATTTCGGAAGCCGAGGCTGTACCCGCATCGGTAAGAACGATCACCGGCAAGCCATGCGCCATGTCGCCGGGCCTCGCATAGTAGCGCTCGATATCATCCTTGGTGCGTCCGCGCTGCGAAACAACCTCGCCGCTGTCGAGGAAGTCATCGGCAACATCCACGGCCTGGTCGAGAAGACCACCGGGATTGGAGCGAAGGTCGACCACGTAGCCGAGCGGGTGGCCGCCGCTGGCCTTGTCGATCGACAGGAGTGCGGACTTCACCTGCTCGCCGACATTGCCCGAGAAGGTGTCGATATTGATATAGCCGATGCCTTCCTTGATCTCCCATTTCACGGGACGAAGCTGGATCCGCTCGCGAACGACCGTGACGTCGAACGGCTTGTCCTTGCCAGGACGCACGATCGTGAGCTTGACGGGCGTTCCCGGTTCGCCCTTCATCTTCTCGACTGCCTGGTCGAGGGTAATCCCGTTGAGGAACTCGCCGTTGATATGGGTGATATAGTCGCCAGACTTGATCCCCGCGCGCCAAGCCGGAGTATCCTCGGTCGGAGCGATTACCTTGACGATACCGTCCTCGAGCGAAACCGTGAGCCCGAGCCCGCCGTAATTACCGTCTGTGGTCGCCTTGAGCTGGTCGAAATCGGCTCCTTCAGCATAGCTTGAGTGCGGATCGAGGGCCGCAAGCATGCCGTCGATCGCACCCTTGATCAGGGTATGATCATCGACCGGATCGACATAATTCGCCTTCACGCGCTCATAGACGCTCATGAACTTCTCAAGCTCTTGGTAATTCGTCGTGTCGGCAGCAGCGAAGGAGCTTGCAGTCACTGGCACGAGGGCGAGTGCTCCGACGAGCGCTAGCGGCGGAAGAAGCTTTGCAATGGATCTCATCTCGGGTCGCGTCCTAATTCGGCGGCAAGTGCGCATCTAGCCGCCTTTGATACCCTTTGACAGGCTTTCAGATGAACCTGCGATGAGAGCCGGGGAAAATCGGCGCCCATTGCAGGACAGCTCCACATCGATCCGGCCGAGCGCCCGGCCGAGCTGATCTCCACGCTCGACCCTGTCTCCCTCCTTCAAAGGCGACGAGACGTTGGTGATCAGGCTCATCCAGCCGCCTTCATGCTCGAGGATCACGATCCCGTCATAGCCGCGGAACGGTCCCGAGAAGCGAACGATGCCCGTTGCTGGAGCTCTGACCGCAGCGCCGCGACTGCTCGCGAAGCTGATTCCGCGCGAGCGGACGCCGCTTTGGTTAACCGCGCCCAGCCCCGCAACGACCGGCGCGCTCACTGGCAGCGAATAAGTGAAGGGCGGACGTGGCGATGAACCAGCAGGGGGAACTGGCCGCGTCGGAGCCGCCCCCTCCGACGCGAGCTTTTGCGCAAGTGCGAGCGCTGACTGGCTGCTCGCCTCGGCGCTCCGCAATTGCTCGACCTGCTCCCCGGCGGCGATCGCAACATCGCTGGTGCCAAGAGCACTGCTGCTTGCCGCGAGCGATTGCTCGAGGGCGCGATGCTCAAGCTTGGCGAACTGTTCGCGGCGCGTTGCCAGTTCCGCCCTGCTGCGAACCAGCTCGGCGCGCGCAGAATGCGCTGCGTCCTCCAATCGCTGGCCCTGGGCGAGATCTGCAGAAATCGCGCTCGTTCGAGCGCGGATCACAGGCAATGTATTGTCGATCAGGATGCTGACCTTGACCAGATCATTCACTCCGCCCCCGTCGGCAAGCGCGAGGAGCGGCGGCCGGCGAGCCATGACCGCGAGGCCGGCAAGGAGCGACGATATCGGCTGCTGCTGGGCCGCGAGCTGCTGCCGATGCCAGGCGACATAGGCCGAGGCCAGGCGAAGCTGGGCATCGGCGGCAGTGATTCGCGCTTCGGCGGCCTCGATCGCCTGAGCGGCAGCCGCCTCTTGTGCCTCGAGCCGCTCAGCTTCGTTGCGACCGGACGCGGCGAGCTTCTCAAGTCGCCCGGTTTCGGCGTCCGCCGACGCCTGTTCCGCTTGCGCAGCTTTGAGCGCATCGCCGAGCGACTGGCGCCGCGGTTCGGCAGGCGCGCTCGCGCTAACGAGGGGCACTGACAGCAGCGCGATCGCAAGTGTCCGCATTTGCCTATCCTTCGCGATGATAGGGGTGCCCCGCAAGGATCGAGGTCGCGCGAAACAGCTGTTCTGCAAGCATCGCCCTCACCAGCAGGTGCGGCCAGGTCGCGGGACCAAAGGAAAGGAGGAAGTCGCACGACCCGCGCTGCTCCTCGCCGTGCCCGTCGGCTGCGCCAATCAGGAACTGCACCTCCCGCTTCCCGCCGTCGCGCCAACGCTCCAGCCGCTTGGCGAGCTCCGTGGATGAGAGCGCCTCGCCGCGCTCGTCGAGCGCGACTTTGATCACGCCCGCGCTATCCGGCATCTTCCCGCCACGCTCCGGCAGCTCGGTGAGCTTGGTCGGCCAGGCGATCCGCCTGAGGTAGCGATCGACGAGATCGGCTTCCGGTGAACGGCCGATCTTTCCGCGCGCAATGATGTGGAGAAGCACCCTACTGGGTGGAGAGCGCCGGGCGATATGGCCAGCTGAACAACGTCTTGAAGCCGTCGTAGATGGCGCGAGCGGCCTGCGCGATCGTGCGCGGCCGATCAGACCCGCCGCGCGCGAAGATCGCGACCGCGATGCGATGTCCGTCGGGCATCGTGATGAAGCCGACATCGTCCGCCAGTCCATTGAGCGTCCCGGTCTTGTGCTCGACGGGTGTACCGACCGGAAGCATCGACTTCATCCGGTTCTTGCCGGTCTCACACTTGGCCATCACGCCCAAAAGGTAATTGCGGCTCTGCTGGGAGATCAGCTCACCGCGGTAGATGCGGCGCAAAAGCTCGACCATTGCCTTGGGCGTGCTCGAATCGCGAGTGTCCCAAAGGTCGCGCTTGTCGGCGAGCAGCTGCGCAATCGTGCGATCGACATGCACGCCCTCGATTCCATTCTGGGAAAGGAAGTGATGGACGGCGCGCGGGCCCCCGACGTCCTTGAACAGGATGTCCGCCGCCCGGTTGTCGCTGTAGATCAGCATGCGATTCATGAGCATCCGCACGGGCTGACCCTGGATCGTGTCGTCGAGGGTCTTCTGGCCATGGTCGACCTGGGAGAGATAGAGCGCGGCGATTGCGACCTTGACTGTGCTCGCCATCGGGAACGGCGTATCGCCCTTGATGCTGAGGCTCTCCCCGGTGTTGAGGTCAAGCGCCGCGATCCCGACATCCGCCGAGCTTCCCGAGACCAGCGAACTAATTCGCTGCTCGACCGAAACGAGGTCGGGCGAAGACGCAGCCGTTGCGGGTCCCGCAACCAACGCCAGCAGCGACAGCAATATCGCAATGAATCGCATCTGCCTCACCCGCGAACCGCGCTTACATTCGCATCGTCACCAAATGCCCACATTCGTTCCAAATTGTAAAAATTTCTGACTTCGGGACGGAAAATGTGAACAATAACATCGTCAGCGTCGATCAGAACCCAGTCCGCTGCCGGAAGCCCCTCCACCCTGACGCTCCTTCCAAATCGCTCTTTTATCTTGTCGGCAAGCTTAACGGCCATCGACGCGACCTGCCGGGTCGATCGTCCCGACGCGATCACCATATGATCCGCGATATTCGACTTGCCCGCAAGCGGGATCGAGACGACCTCCTGCGCTTGGTCGTCGTCGAGCGACTGGAGCACGAGCTTGTGGAGATCTTCGACGTTCGCGGGGGGACGCCCGGTCTTGTCGGCCGATTCAGCGGGACGTTCGGTCAAGGGGTCTCCTGGCGAACCGTGGCACTGCCGAGCGCCCGGGCCGAAGCACGAGCTTGGGGAATCGGCGATACCAGCTGGGGTGTTGCGCTCGAATGGCGGTCGCGGAGGTCGGATCGGGGGGCAGGCGAAGACAGATGATCGCCGGTGCACTCCATTCCGTCCAGTGACTTGCCTGGCTGGGCGGGTGGACGAACCATCGCAGCCAACCCATCGCGCGCGCCGCGTGGGCAACCGAATCATAGCCGGGCCGGCGAATCACCGCAATCGGCACTTCGCGCGCTAACCCTCTCCAATCACGCCATTTGTGAAAATTTGGCAGGGTGTCGCTTCCAAGCAACCAGATAAAGCGGTCCCGTTTGTGTCGCAACTTCAGCCGACGCACCGTGTCGATCGTAAATCGCGTTCCTTCTTGCTGCTCGAAATCACTGACGCGGATGCGCCCCCTCGCGATGCGGCGGGCAGATGCCAGGCGCGCTTCGAACGGCGCCATGTCCTTGGCGCCCTCTTTTAGCGGATTGCCTGGCGAAACCAGCCACCACACCTCGTCCAGTCCAAGCGCGCGCATCGCCTCCAGGCTGATATGCCTGTGGCCGCTGTGTGCCGGGTTGAACGAGCCGCCGAGGAGACCGATACGCGCCATGCAGAGCAGCTAGCATGACCGCCGATGGCCGACTATTCTTGGACAAGGGGGTTTGATGATTGGCGATATCGAAGCGATTGGCGACGCTGTGACCGGGGGCCTCCTTGCGCGCGCGATGGAACCCGGCGCAGGCGAAGCGCACCGAGACGGCCACACGCACGAGAAGAACTGCCTTAACTGTCGCGCAAGGCTGACCGGGCCGTTCTGCGCCGAATGTGGCCAGAAAGCTCATATCCACCGATCGGTACGGGCTTTCTTCCAGGACTTCGTCCAGGGACTCTTCAACTTCGAAGGTAAGATCTGGCGGACCCTGCCGATGCTCGCGTTACGGCCGGGCGAGATGACTCGCCGCTACATCGCTGGAGAGCGGGCGCGGTTCATCTCGCCGGTGGCGCTGTACCTGTTCACCGTTTTCGCAATGTTTGCAGCGCTTAATTTCAGCGGGGCGCTGGGATCCGGCCACACCAAGACCTTCCGCGAGGGCCTCACGACCCAAATCGCGGAGAACCGGGGCAAGATCGCGAAGCTGGAAGCGCAGCGAACTGCCGCTGCAGCCGCAGGCGCGAACGTCGCCGACCTCGATCGCAAGATCGCAAAGCGCACCGAGGAGATCACGCAGACCCAGAAAATGCTGAGCGGCCAGGCATTTTCTCCGGGTGACCGGAATGACGAGACGCCGAGCTGGATCAGGCCCTTCATCAGGAATGCGCAGAACAATCCGGAGCTCGTCTCGATGAAGGTTCAGGAGGCGGCCTCGAAGTTCAGTTGGCTGCTGATCCCGATTTCCCTGCCCTTCATGTGGCTGCTGTTCCCCTTCCGCCGTCGCTACAACACCTATGACCACGCCGTGTTCGTCACTTACTCGCTATCGTTCATGATGCTGCTCGTGGTCACTGGCAGCATCCTAGTGGCCGTCGGATTCTCGAGCCTTGCCGGCTTGCTGTTTCTCGTCCCCCCGTTCCACATGTATCGGCATCTCAAGCAGACCTACGAGCTTGGACGCTTCAGCGCGGTGATGAGGACGATGGCACTCGTGACGTTCGCGTTCATCGCGGCCGCCCTGTTCGCAGTCACCGCTGCGGCGATCGGAGCGATGTAGCTCTCGTCAGCAAGCTCGCTGATCGGGTGTCGGCGCTCAGCTGCGGCAGGGATATTTCCGCTGGAGGATCCTCAGCATCGCTTGCTTGAGGTCCAGATGGGCGCGCTCGGGCGGCGGGATTGTTTCGAGCCCACTGACGAACTCGAGGCTTCCAAGCTCGGCGCGAGGGCTTGGCGAGCAGTAATAGATCGGCTTGCCGCTGCGCTCTGCTGCAATGCGTTCTTGTTCGAGCGACTTGCCCGCAGCGGTCGCTTCGTCCCTAAGCCGCCCGTAGTCGCTGTCGAAGAAGGCCAGCGGCCCCTTGGCTTTCAGCCGCTCGGCGCGATCGAGGAAGTTCTGCGCGGTACCAGGAGCCGACGCCGCTCCTGCAGCGGCGCCGACCAGCATGACTGCAGTGAAAACGCAGCGAAGGCTCAAGCGCCCGCGGCCGCCGGTCCGCCAATGGCGCCAGGCTTGGGACGCTTCGCCTTCGGGATTGACGAGCCTGCCGAGGGGATCGACGCGCCTTTTGCGCTTCCGCGATCGATGCTCTCGCCCGCTAGCACTTTCTTGATCTCGTCGCCTGAGAGCGTTTCATATTCGAGCAACGCCTGGGCGAGCGATTCAAGCTGATCGGAATTCTCGGTGAGAAGCGTCTTTGCGCGGGTGTAGCCGTCCTCGACGATCTTACGGATCTCGGCGTCGATCGCCTGTGCCGTCTCGTTCGACATCTGCCGCTGGCGGTTGACCGAATAGCCAAGGAAAACCTCCTCCTCCGGCTCCGCATACTGGAGTGGCCCAAGCGCGTCCGACATGCCCCAGCGGGTCACCATGTCGCGCGCGAGCTGGGTCGCATATTGGATGTCGGAAGAGGCGCCCGAGGATACCTTGTCGTAGCCGAAGATCATTTCCTCGGCGACTCGGCCACCCATCGAAACCGCAAGGTTCGCGTACATCTTGTCGCGGTGGTAGGAGTAGCTGTCCCGCTCCGGAAGACGCATGACGAGGCCCAACGCACGCCCGCGCGGGATGATCGTCGCCTTATGGATGGGGTCGGAGGCCGGCTCGTGGAGGGCAACGATAGCGTGACCTGCTTCGTGATAGGCGGTCATCCGCTTCTCGTCCTCGGTCATCACCATTGACTTGCGCTCGGTACCCATCAGCACCTTGTCTTTGGCGTCCTCGAACTCCTGCATCGCAACGAGACGCTTGCCCTTGCGCGCGGCAAGCAGCGCAGCCTCGTTGACGAGATTGGCAAGGTCCGCGCCCGAAAAGCCTGGCGTGCCGCGGGCAATGACCCGGGCATCGACATCGGGCGCGAGCGGGACCTTTTTCATATGCACCGTCAGGATCTGCTCGCGGCCGTCGATATCGGGCCGCGGGACGACGACCTGGCGATCGAAGCGCCCCGGACGGAGCAGCGCCGGATCGAGCACGTCCGGACGGTTCGTCGCGGCGATGATGATGATGCCTTCGTTCGCCTCGAAACCGTCCATCTCGACCAGAAGCTGGTTAAGGGTCTGCTCGCGCTCGTCATTGCCGTTGCCAAGGCCAGCACCGCGGTGGCGGCCAACGGCGTCAATCTCGTCGATGAAAACGATGCATGGCGCCGACTTCTTCGCCTGATCGAACATGTCGCGGACACGGCTCGCGCCGACGCCGACAAACATCTCGACGAAATCCGAGCCGGAGATGGTGAAGAAGGGAACGCCTGCTTCGCCCGCGATCGCCCGTGCGAGAAGGGTTTTGCCGGTGCCGGGAGGACCTACGAGCAACGCTCCCTTCGGAATCTTGCCGCCGAGCCGCGCGAATTTGCCCGGATCTTTCAGATATTCGACAATTTCCTGCAGTTCCTCGCGGGCCTCGTCGATGCCGGCGACGTCCGCGAAGGTGACCCGGCCCTGCTTCTCCGTGAGCATTCGCGCGCGGCTCTTGCCGAAACCCATGGCTCCGGAGCCGGCGTTCTTTTGCATCTGCCGCATCACGAAGAAGCTGATTCCAAGGATGAGGAGGAATGGCAGCGAATTGTAGAGCATGTAGAGCCAGATGCTCGAACCTTCCTCGCCCTTGACCTGGACAGCGACGCCCTTGGCAATCAGCTTGTCCGAAACATTGGCGTCACCTGGAGCAATGGTGTTGAAAACCTCGCCCGTATCGAGCTTGCCGGTAATGGCGCTATTGTTGCCGCTGCCCGTGGCCATCGTCACCGAGCGGACATTGCCTTCGTCGACCTGGCGGACGAACTCGGAATAGGGGATCGCCTGGCCGGTCGCAGCGCCGCGACCGCCATCGATCATCTGGACTAGGAGCACCAAGGCGAACAGCACGCCGACCCAGATGAGCAGGCTCTTGGTCCAGGGGTTGCCGGGTTTCTTGTCCTTGTCCTTGTCGTTCATCGCTCGCCTTCCAGCGCCAAAACGCGCCTGTCCCTAAAATAGGCTCATTGCGACCAATAACAATCCGACCTTAGGAACGGGTGAACGGTCGAATCCTTCCTTTTGGCTGCTGCCGATCCCGCCCCTGGACCGCCGCTGTGCTTGGGAGGTCTGCTCCCTCGCTAGGAATGAGCGGTGGCCGCAGCCTTCGGCCGGATCGTGATTTTCATCATGTGGCAGCACCGAGTTTCTCGAGGACGGCTCCGGCAGTGGGCAACGAAAGGGTGCAATTTCGGACGCTATAAATGCTCGTCAGTTCGAACGCTCAAACCGGGCTTGGCAATGCGCTTCGGCCCGCATTGCGCGGCGCAGCTATTTGGTGGCATCCGCGGCTCAAACAGGATTGTGAGGGGAGGCGCGCAATGTGCGGAGACGGCAATAACCAGGGCTTCGTTCCCGATACGTCGGTGACGCGGCGGAGTTTCCTTCTGACACTCACTGCCGTCACTGCGGCCGGAGGAGTTTCGGCCGCTGCACTGGCCGAGGACCCCGGCGCGCGAAAAGTGATGGAGCGCGATGTCCGGGTTTCCACCGCCGACGGGAGTGCTGATGCGGCAATCTTCTATCCCGCGGGCAAGGGCCGCTGGCCGGCCGTCCTGATGTGGCCGGATATCCTGGGCCTAAGGCCGGTGTTCCGCGAGATGGGCAGGAGGCTCGCCGCGCAGGGCTATGTCGTGCTGGTCCCAAATCCCTATTATCGGGCGAAGAAGGCGCCCGTCGTCGAAGGTCCGTTCGACTTCAACAGCAAGACCGATGTGGATCGGATCATGGCGCTCAGGAACGGGCTCACCGACGCGATGGTCGATCGCGACTCCGCCGCCTACGTGACCTTCCTCGACGCGCAGACCCAAACGGACAAGCGCCGGAAGGCCGGCGTCCAGGGCTATTGCATGAGCGGTCCGATTGCTTTCCGGACCGCTGCAGTGCGTCCGGACCGCATCGGCGCGGTTGCGACCTTTCATCCCGGGGCCCTTGTGACCGACCAACCGTCGAGCCCACACCTTCTCGTTTCCAGGACCCGAGCTTCGTTCCTGGTCCTGATTGCCAAGAACGACGCTGAGCACATGCCCAAGGAAAAGGATGAGCTCGACGTCGCTTTTTCAAAAGCGCACCGACCGGCAAGGGTCGAGGTCTATCCGGCCAACCACGGCTGGACCGTCGCGGGCAGCCAAACCTACGATGAGCAGCAGGCGGAGCGAGCCTGGTCCGAACTCCTACCCTTCTACCGCGCCAACCTCCGGTGAAGGGGCGGCGCCGGCGCGCACAGGCGTCCGCGCTGGCGCTCGGGTAAAGCGCCATTCGCGCCCGCCGACGCAAAGGACGCCGCGAAGCGTCGCCCTGCGACCGGTCCGAAGAATGGCGAGAATCTGGTCGAGCTCGCGCCCTCGCGGCTCGGCGCCGCCACCTTCCGTCGCCAGCGCCAGAATGGCGCGGCGGATGATCCGTCGCCGGATCTCGCGCGGCGCGTCGCTTGGCGTATAGACGAGCTGGCCGTTCGCCTGCCGGACGCCGCGCTTCCATTCGAGATCGGTCGCCCAGTGGAGTCCGCCGTCCGCCTCCGCGAGGTTGGAAGCGCTCTGGGCCAGAGCTGCAGCATCGAGCCAATCGGCCTCACTCAGCGCCTTGCGGATCCGAACGCGCTCGAACTGCTCGTCTTCGTTGCTGGGGTCCTGCACGGGCTCGATGTCCGCCGCAGCGCAAATCGCCTCCAGTTCCGAGTGGCGCCAGCCGAGCAACGGCCGGATGACAGCGATCGGGCCACCCGGCGATGCGCTGACGCGGCGCATGCCGGCGAGCCCCTTGACGCCCGCGCCGCGCGCGAGGCGCATCATCAATGTTTCGGCCTGGTCATCAAGATTATGCGCGGTGAGCAATGCGGTGAGGCCGCGCTCGCGGGCCCATTCTCCAAGCAGCCGATAGCGCATCAGCCGCGCCTGCTCCTGAATGGCGCTCGTCGGTTTGCTGGTCCAGCTGGCGGTGAGAATCTTGTGCGGTACACCCAATTTTTCGCAGACGCGGCCGACCATTTCCGCTTCGGCGCGGCTTTCGGGACGAAGGCCATGATCGACCGTCGCGGCTTCGACCTGGAGCGGGCGAGCTTCGGCGGCGAGGAGCAATAAGGCCAGGCTGTCCGCGCCGCCCGAGACGGCGACCCCGATCGTCTCCTGGGGTTCGATCAGAGCGTTGAGCTCACGCTTGAATCGTTCGAGCGGCGTCTTTGTATCGACCGGCTTCGCAGTGGCCACCGTGAGCCTCCTCCTGATGAGGCGTCAGAAAAGAACGCCAGCGGCCGGCGCAACTGCCATCAAGAGCATGGCGGCAAGATTGCGACGAGATGACAAGCGACGACCCTTAGCCAGTCAGGCGCACTGCGCCTGGGTCTTCGCATCGCTTTCCAGCTTCTTGAGGTCCGGTCGGATCTTGGCGCCGTAAACAGCATCAAGCTCCGAATAGGCCTTGCACGCCTGGCTCGGCTGCCCGAGTTTCATCAGCGCCTGCCCCAAGTAGAAGAGGCTATCGGGCGCCCGGTCTCCGCCTGGGTTGTTTCGATAATTGGCCAGCAGCGCGGTTGCTGCTGCCCGTGCATCGCCCTTGTCGAGTAGCGCGCGTCCAATGAGATTGTTCGCATAGCTTACCCGCCGATGCTTGGGATAAGCGGCAACGAAGGTCTTGAGGGTGGAGATCGCCTCGTCAAATTGTCCGGATTCCCAGAGGTGGAAACCCTGGGTGTAGGCGTCTTCGCCTGGATCGGTCGCAGGGGTGGTTTCCGCACTAAGCGCATCGCTGTTTGCAGGAACCGCCTCCGTTGTCTTGGGCGGTTGCGGACTTGGCTTCGGCTTGGACTTTGACGGTGAAGTCTGAGGAAGCGCTTCGGTCGCGACGGGTGCAGCCGGAGTTGGAGCAGCTGCGGCGTTGATGCGCTGCTCGAGCGTCGTGATCCGCTGGTCCTCGTCGCTCCGCAATTGCCCGATCCCCGCCTCGAGGCTGCGCAGACGGTTCCCATTCTCCTCGGACTGGCGGAGCATGTCGGCCATCTGATGCTCGAGCGCGTCGAGGCGCTGGTCGAGGCTGAGCACCGAGGACTGGGTTGCCGCTGGATCGTCGGCAAAGCCCGCGGTGTCCGCCGGCTTGCCCTTTGGAAAGACGCGCCGCTGCATTTCATTCACCTGCCGCTCGAGTCGATCGATGCGCTGTTCGGGCGTGGGCTGCTGGCGCTGGGCAACGACGCTCGAGACGGGGACTAGCGCAATCGCCACGCTGGCCGTCAAGGCGCTGATCGAACGCAATAATTTCACGAGATTATCCCCACGCTTCGAATTGGACCCGGTTGTGACTCGCGGCGCCTTGCCCGCGGATGAATCCTTATTGGTGCGTTGCGCTCGGCTGGGCCGGGCCGCGCATCAGGTCCGCTCCCTTCAGGCTGACCTTGGATGCGACCTTGCCGGCGGGACCCACCGGCGGCGCAACTGCGGTGCCCACCGTGACTTTGAGTGCCTCGGGCTTGCCCGCCTTGAGCAACGGCGCGGTCGCATTTTGTGGGACAGTGTAGCTCTGCCCCGCCTGGAGCTCGCCCTCGAACAGGGTTTTCCCCGCGTCGGTCACCTGGATCCACGCGGGCGCAATCGCGGTCAGCACCACCGGACCCTGAGGCGAAGCCGCAGGCATGGCTGCAGCCGCTTGCTGGCGCGGAGCTGGGGGCGGCGCCGCCGGTGCAGTCGCTGCGACCTGGTTCGATGCGCCCACGGTCGGCTGTTCAAGCGAGCGCCGGTTGAGCCAGCTCATCACAACAACGATGAGAATGACCGCGACAATGGCCGCAAGAACCAGCCACTTCGGCATGGTTCGCGCCGGATCCGCGGCCTCGATGACTTCCGATTGCGAGCTGGCGAACCGCTGGCCGCCCATTTCCTCACGCAGCTGGTCGCCGATTTCCGTACGATCGAGACCGACTGCGGACGCGTAGCTCTTGGCGAATCCGACGGTGTAGGTCGGCGCCGGAAGCTTCTCCCAGTCAGCCGTTTCGATGCTCTCGAGATGCCGCTGAGGGATCCGAGTCTGGGCGGCGATGTCCTCCAGGCTAAGGTTTCTCTGCTCGCGCGCAGCCCTCAGGCGCTCGCCAACGGTCGGAACATCGGACTCGACCAGCTCTTCGTCCATCGCCTCGCTCTGAAAATTGGCCCTTCGCAAGTCACCTTTTAGGTGCAGCGCGCGACTGTCAACCAATCGTTACGGAATGCCGCCGCGCCCACTCGCTCAATGCCTTGCGCATGTCCTTGGGTGGCCGCGCCAGCAGCTGGTCGAGCCGCGCGCGAAGAGGAGCGGCGTCGAGCGAGCGAACCATTGCCTTCACCGGACCTACGCCGGCGGGCGTGATCGAGAGATTCTCGGCGCCGATCCCAATCAGCGCCATTGCCTCGAGCGGACGCCCAGCCATCTCGCCGCAGACGCGCGCGGGGACGCCAGCGGCGCGCGCAGCTTCGAGGATCCGCTTCAGGAAGCGCAGAATTGCGGGGCTAAGCCAGTCGTAGCGCTGCGCGAGCCGGGGATCGGAACGGTCGGCTGCAAAGAGAAATTGCGTGAGGTCGTTAGTGCCGATCGAAATGAAATCGACGCGGGGCAGCAGCTGGTCGAGCATCTCGGCTAGGCTCGGCACCTCGAGCATCGCGCCAAACTCAATCCGACTCGGAACCGGCCGCTTCGCTTTCTTGCTCCAGCTAACCTGCTGTTCGAACAATTGACGCGCTTCTTCATATTCCCAAGGCTCGGACACCATCGGGAACATCACCCGCAGCACCTTGCCTCCCGATGCCTCGATCAGCGCACGTGCCTGCGCCTTCATGAGAGTGGAGCGATCGAGCGAAAGGCGCAGCGCGCGCCAGCCCATCGCCGGGTTCTCTGCCTGTTCCTCGGCGTCGTCATTCAGATAGGGGAGGGCCTTGTCTCCCCCGATGTCGACGGTCCGGAAAACGACCGGACGATCGCCGGCGGCCTCGAGGACCTTCGTATAGAGCCGCTGCTGGCGTTCGCGCCCGGGCAGCGTCGCCGAAACGAGGAACTGGAACTCGGTGCGAAAGAGGCCGATCCCGTCGGCACCCGTCATCGCAAGGGTCGCTGCGTCCTCGGCAAGCCCAGCGTTGACCATCACGCTGATATGGACGCCGTCGCGCGTCTTTGCTGGAAGGCCGCGAATGGCGGCAAACTCCGCGCGGCGCTTCTGGCTCATCGCCATGCGGTGTTCGAAGCCGGTAACGAGCGGTCGGGTCGGCCGGACGATGACGCTGCCATTATCGCCGTCGACGAGGATCGTCTCTCCATCCTCGACGCTGTGTCGGATGTCATGGAGGCGACCGATCACGGGAACGCCGATCGCGCGGGCGACAATCGTCATATGCGAGGTGAGCGAGCCTTCCTCGAGAAGCACCGCCTTCAGCCGCCGACGGTCATATTCGAGGAGGTCGGCCGGACCGAGATTGCGCGCGACGAGCACGGTGTCGCGAGTGAGGCCCGATTGCGCCGCCGTCCCGATGCGCCCGGAGACGATGCGAAGGAGCCGGTTCGACAGATCCTCAAGGTCATGCATCCGCTCCTGGAGCAGCGGATCGTCGATTTCCTGCATTCGAGCGCGCATGCGTTGCTGGACCCGCTCGATCGCAGCCTCGGCGGTGAGGCCGCTGTCGATCGCCTCGTTGATCCTCCGCGACCAGCCTTCGTCATAAGCGAACATGCGGTAAGTCTCGAGAATCTCCTGATGTTCGCCTGCAGTCCCGAACTCGGCCTCCTTCGCCATATTGTCGATCTGCTCGCGCATCTTGCGAAAGGCGGCGTAGACGCGCTCGCGCTCGGCCTCGATATCCTCGGCGACCGTGTGCTCGACGACGATGCGGGGTTCATGGAAAACGGCTTCGCCCTTCGCCATGCCGGCGACAAGCTTGAGCCCTGACAAACGCAGCGGCCCAGCGCTGCGCAAACGGCTCCGGCGGGCACCATCAACGAGACGTGCGGCCGCTATCATTTCAGAAAGGACCATTGCGGCGGTCTGCATCGCCTCGATCTCGACGTCCTCGTAGCGACGAGGCTCGGCGTTCTGCACGGCAAGCACGCCGATCGGGCTTTCAAGGCGAACGATCGGCACTCCGGCGAAGCTGTGGAAGCGCTCCTCCCCCGTCTCGGGCCGATAGGCAAAGGCGGGGTGATCAGCCGCTTCCGCGAGATTGAGGATGCGCCCTTCGGCGGCGATCGTGCCGACGAGTCCCTCCCCCATCCTTAGCCGCGTCACATGGACCGCTTCCTTACGCAGGCCGTGCGTTGCGAAAAGCTCGAGATGGTTGTCGCGAAGTAGATAGATGGAGCAGACGTCGCTGCTCATCGCCTGCGCAATGAGGTCCACGACGCGGTCGAGCTTGCTCTGCGCCGAGCCGCGCTTGGCCATGATGTCGTGGAGACCGGTCAGGATCTCTCGAGCAGAAGCGGCGGCGGTGCTGGCCATGCTACTGCGGCTAACAGATGCGCCGCAGCGATGTCACGCGAAGACAGACAGATGATCGGGCCGGCGCAGGCGTCCGGCCCGATAGAGCGCTCCTTCAAGCAGCTTCCGCCACGTTGAACGTCACGTGGAGCATCCCCGCCTCGCCTTCGACATGACCGTTCGAGTCGAGCGTAAGATCATAAGGCCGGCCCCGGCGATCGACACCGCGCACGCGGGTCTTGCCGTCCTTGCCAACGGTCTGTGTGTAACGCCCGACGTCGGCCGCGATCCGGGTCTGGTCGAAACGAACGATCTGCGTTGCGCTTGAATCCTTCACCGGCGGCAGTCCCAGCGCCACCGCCACGATTGCACTGATCAACATCACTCTTGCTCCTGTTGCGCAGCAGCAGCGCTGCGTCAGACGGATATCAAGAAGCGTGCCAAATCATGAAGCGTACGCAATTCAATGTGTTAGGCAGATCGTCCCGCCGCCGTGCCTTGGGACTAACCGCTATACATTAGCAATACACACCATACAGTTGCGAGCCTCCGCCTCTACTCTAGCGGATCGAGAAATCGTTGTTGGAGCGATCGCGGTCCGGGATCGCGTGATCGGGGTCGAGCACCGCTCGAACGACGGGTGTCGAACTTGCGATCGGCACATCGGTCGATGCCTGTCTGATCCATGTCTCGGCCGGGAGGCGAACGTCGCGGCTGGTTCCGTCAGCAAAGGTCACGCGAAGGATCACGGGCATGACGAGCTTGTCGCGAGCTTCGACGCTGACCATCGATCCCTTGACCGGATCGTCGGCAGGGAACGGCTTGATACCGGTCACTGCAAGGTCGAGCTGCCAATTATTCGCGTACCAGCCGCGCCACCAATAGCTGAGGTCCTCGCCCGTCTCGCTGTCCATGAAACGGAAGAAATCGGCTGGTGTCGGGTGCTTGAATGCCCAGGTCGCAATGAATTTTCGGAAGGCCGGATCGAACCGCTCGGGCCCGATAATCTGCTCGCGCAGCAGCACTAGGCCGAGCGCAGATTTGAAATATGTCACCGGATGGCGCCATTTTTCGACGACGGTGTCGGCGCGCGACAGGATTGTCGCCGCCTCCGGATCGGCGAGAACGGGAAGGATATCGTCCACCGGATTGCCGCCTTGGGGTGCATATTCGCTGTCGCGCTTGGGGCCGTATTCCCCGTGGTTGAAGTCGTCCGACTCATAAACATCGATGAAGGTGTTGAAGCCTTCGTCCATCCAGGCGTTCCGGCGCTCGTTGAAGCCCACGATCATCGGAAACCAGCTGTGGCCGATTTCGTGTGCTGCGACCCAGAACGTGACTTTGGCCGGGGATTCGATGTCGTCGAAGACAATGCCGGGATATTCCATTCCGCCGGCGGGGCCGGCGACATTGATCGCTGCCGGCCAGGGATAGGGGTACCAGCGCGACGAATAATGTTCGACCGCGTCCTTCATATATTCGGTCGAGCGGCTCCAGCCCTTGGCCTCTGCGGGATAGACGGATTCGGCAATGGCGCTGCGGCCGCCGGGCAGGCGGATCCGCGCAGCGTCCCACATGAATGCGGGCGAAGCGGAGAAGGCCACGTCGCGGCTGTTGCGCATCGTGAAATGCCAGGTACGGGTCCCGCTCGCAGACCCGAATGGCTCACCGGCCGCGCGGATCAGCACGGTCCTATCGCTCTGCCGTGCCGCCGCGAGTCTCGCGCGCTCCTTTTGCGAGAGCACTTCAGCCTCGTTCATGAGCGCGCCGGAGCCAGCGACGATCCAGTTGGCGGGCACTGTGATCGAATAATCGAAGTTGCCATATTCGAGATAGAATTCCTGCTGCAGGTAAGGCAGCGGATCCCATCCCCGAAGATCGTCGTAGACGGCCATGCGCGGGTACCACTGGGCGATCGAATAGATTGGGCCAGCCGGGCTATCCATCCATCCGGTGCGCCCACCCCAAGGCTCCTTCGGAACAGTATAGTGATAGGCGATTCGAACGACGGCCGTGGCGCCGTGTGCCAGCGGCGTCGGCAAGCGAACCTGGGCGCGGGTGTCACTCACAATTATGTCGAGCGGAGCAGCCTTTTTGCCTTGCACCAGTTTCACGCTGTCGAGCGACATGCCGTCGGTGAACCCGCGAGGAGCCGTGCCATTCGAGAGGTTGCCGCGCGAATCCGCTCGGTACCGGTTCTGCTCGAGGTTGAGCCACAGCACGTCGAGCGCGCCGGGGCTGTTGTTCGTGTAGCGGATCTCGACCGTACCGGAGATTGCATGCAGGCCTGGATCGAGCCGCGCGTGGATCGTGTAGTCGGCGCGGTTCTGCCAGTAATTGGGTCCCGGCCGCCCGTCCGCCGAGCGATAGACCGTCGGTGACTGCGCCATGTCAAACGGCGCGAAGGTCTCGCGCGGGTTGTAATTGCCCGCAATCGCGGCGGTAGATGCAAGGCCAAGGAGGCCGAATAGGCTTAGGCGGGCAATGTCACGCAAACGCATTCAGTTCCTCGGGGAATAGGATCAGCGAGCCGGCTGACCGCCTGCTAACCGCAGATTGGGACGAGCGGTAGACCTGTGCTTCATTTTGCCGACACCAACCGCGCCGAGATCGCAAACCCGGCCGCTGCCTGATCGCTTCGCGGGACGACGGCCGCCGGCCGCCTCGCCACGGCCGATGATGAAGGGATCAGGCGGAGGGAGTTCTCAGCTCGGATCGCTTCAACTTGCCGGTTGCGGTCTTCGGCAGTGCCTCCACGAACTCGATCAAACGCGGATATTTGTAAGGTGCGATCACCTCCTTCGCGTAGGACTGAAGCTCGTCTGCAAGTGCTTGGGTCGGCGCGAAGCCCGGCGCGGCGACGATGAACGCCTTTACCTTCTGGCCGCGCTGAGGGCAGGGTACGCCGATGACTGCACATTCTGCGACGGCATCGTGCGAAAGGAGCGCGTTCTCCACTTCGGGAGCGCCAATATTGTAGCCTGAGCTGACGATCATGTCGTCGCTCCGCGCGAGATACCAAAAATAGCCCTCGGCGTCGCGGCGATAGGTGTCTCCGGTCACGTTCCAGCCGTGCTGCACATAGTCGCGCTGGCGCTCGTCATCGAGGTAGCGGCATCCGGTCGGGCCCTTGACCGCGAGCCGGCCGATACCCTCGCCGATCGGATTGCCTTCGGGGTCGAGTACGCAGGCGATATAGCCAGGGACCGCTTTGCCAGTTGAACCGGGCCGAACATCCTCGCCCGCGGCCGAGACGAAGATGTGCATCATCTCTGTCGAGCCAATGCCGTCGGTAATTGCGATCCCTGTCCGCTCTTTCCAGGCGCGCCACGTTGCCTCGGGCAAATGCTCGCCGGCCGAGATGCAGTAGCGCAAGCTTTCCAGCGCATCGTCGAGCCCAGGGTGGCCGAGCATCGCCTTGTAGGCAGTCGGAGCAGTGCCGAGGTGCGTTACCCGAAATTTCGCAATCGCCTCGAGCAATGCAGGCGGGCTCGCCTGCTCGATCGTCGCGCTCGCTGCGCCGAAGCGAAGCGGGAACATCGGCGTGATCCCAAGCCCGAAGGTGAAGGCCATCGGCGCCGATGTCATGAAGATGTCCCCGGGCGCGGGGCCGACCAGATGCTTTGCGAACGTATCGCAGGGAGCAAGGACATCGCGGTGAAAGTGGACGCATCCCTTGGGCACTCCGGTCGTGCCGCTAGTGAAGGCGATGATGCAAGGTTCGTCGCGGTGCGTATCTGCAGGCTCAAGCGGCACGAGCAGGGCCGTTCTGGTCTCGAGCTCTCCGCGGCCATAGTCGCCGTCATATTTGATGATGTGCTTGACTGAATGGGTCTGGTCGACCGCTTGCCAGAAATCGCCGATGTAGCGGCTGTCGACGATGGCGTGGGAAATTGCCGCTCGCTCGATCACTGTCGCTATCTCGCCCGGCCGAAGGAGCGGCATGGTCGCGACGACGACGCCTCCCGCCTTCAGCACGGCGAGCCACGCCGCGAACATGGTATAGGTGTTGGGCCCCCTCAGCAGCACGCGGTTACCCGGGATCAACCCCTCTTCCTCGACGAGCAGCCGGGCGATGCGACCGCTGAACCCGTCGAGGTCGGCATAGGTCCAGCAACCATGGTCGTTGACGACGGCGAGGGCTTCCTCCCGACCGCCCTTGAGCAGTTCAGCGGCGGCGTTCAGCCGCTCGGGATATTGCAAGTCTGGAAGATCGAACCGGAACTCGGGTAGAAGTTCCGGCGGCGGAAGGCGCTCCTCGACGAACCTGTCGCGCATCAATCCGGGACGACCGCCATGGTCTCGATCTCGACCTTCGCTGCGCTCTCGACGAGGCCCTTCACCTCGACCAGCGCCATCGCCGGAAAGTTCGAGCCCATGATCTCGCGCCAGGCATCCCCGATCTCGTCGCGCGAGTTCAGATATTCGGCGCGGCTCGTCACGTAGCAGGTCATTCGAACAACATGCTCGGGTCCCGCCCCGTCCTCGTTGAGAATCGCGATCGTATTCATCAACGCACGCGCGAACTGCCCGTGAAGCGTATATTCGGGAAAGCTTTCGTTCTCGTCCCAGCCGACCACGCCCGCAGTCACGATCAATCGGCCGCGCGCGCTGATCCCGTTCGAATAGCCCTTGGGCCGCGGCCAGCCCGGTGGCTGCAATATCTTCATGCCGTTCCCCCCTTGAGCAGGTCGCGGGCGATGATCTGACGCTGCACTTCGCTTGCGCCTTCGTAGATCCTTAGAGCCCTGATGTCGCGGTACAGCTCTTCGACCCTGAAGCCGCGGGTTACGCCGGCGCCTCCGTGCATCTGAACCGCCATATCGATCACCTTTTGCGCCGCCTCGGTCGCGTGGAGCTTTGCCATGGCGGCGGCGCGGCGATGATCGATGCCGCCCTCGTCCTGCTGCCAGGCCGCGCGATAGATAAGCAGCGCGGAGGCATCGATCAGCACTGCCATATCTGCAAGCTTCGCCTGGGTTACGGCATTGTCGGCGAGCGTGCCGCTGCCGAGGCGGCGCGCCTTTGCGAAGGACAGCGCCTCGTCGAAGGCGCGCCTCGCAAGGCCGAGCGCGGCCGCCCCCACCGTCACCCGGAAGAGATTGAGGGTTTCCATGCCAATTCGAAAACCCTCTCCGGCTTCGCCGACGAGTGCGGCAGCGGGAATGCGCACATTGTCATAGCTGAGCCGGGCAAGCGGATGGGGTGCAATGACCTCGATGCGTTCGGCTACGCTCAGCCCCTGGGCCGCCGCAGGCACGATGAAGGCGCTAAGGCCCCGTGCTCCCTCCCCTTCGCCAGTACGCGCGAAGGTCAGATAGAAATCGGCGATGCCGCCGTTCGAGATGAGTGTCTTCTCGCCGACGATTACCCATTCGTCTCCCTCGCGCATGGCGGAGCTTTGCATGTTCGCGGCGTCCGACCCGCAATCGGGCTCGGTCATCGCGAAGGCGGCGATTGCCTCGCCCGCTGCGACCTTGGGGAGCCACTGGCGTTTTTGTTCGATCGTACCGAAAAGACTGATCGCGCCCGACCCCAGTCCCTGCATTGCAAAGGCAAAGTCCGCGAGCGCCGAATGATAAGCGAGGGTCTCGCGCGCAATCGCGAGGCTGCGGACATCGGGACGCGCCTCACCATTTGCAACGCACAGCTTGAGGAACCCGGCGGCGCCGAGCTCGCGAACCAGCATTCTGCATTCGCTATCGAGATCGTCGGTGTAGCGATCAGCGCAATTATCCGCGCACCATTGCTGGAGATTGGCCGCAAGCTCGCGGTGCTTGGACCTGAAGAATGGCCAGGCGAGGAAGGCGCGATCGGCCATCAGTTTCCCTGGAACTCCGGCTTGCGCTTGTTGGCGAATGCTTCGTAGGCTCGCTTGAAATCGTTCGTTTCCATGCACCGCGCCTGCACTCGGGCCTCGGCTTCGAGCGCTTCGTTCAACGTCATATTGGCCTCGGCATCGATCTGCCGCTTGGTGATGCAGTGCGCGATTGAGGGGCCTTTCGCCAGCTGGGCGGCAAGCGCATAGGCCTCCGCCGTCACGTCCTCGACGACGCGGTTGTAGAATCCCCAGGCAAGCCCCTCCTCGCTCGTCATGTCGCGCCCGGTGAAGAGCAACTCGGCAGCCCGTCCGCGGCCGATAATCTGCGGCAACAGGGCGCAGGCTCCCATGTCGGCGCCGGATAGCCCGACGCGACTGAACAGGAATGCGGTCCTGCAGCCAGGCTGGCCGAAACGGATGTCGCTTGCCATTGCAAGGATCGCTCCGGCGCCAGCGCATACGCCTTCGACGGCCGCAACGATCGGTTGCGGGCACGAGCGCATCGCGCGCACGAGATCGCCCGTCATTCGCGTGAAGCGAAGCAGTCCTTGACTGTTCATCCTGGTCAGTGGGCCGATGATCTCGTGCACATCGCCGCCTGAACAGAAATTTCCGCCCGCACCGCGGATAACGACGACCTTCACGCGATAATTATGGTCGAGTTCGTAGAACGTCGCTCGCAGCTCGTCGTAGCTCTCGAAGGTCAGCGGATTCTTCCGGTCCGGGCGATTGAGCGTAATCGTCGCCACCCCGTCTTCGAACTTCCACAAGAAATGCTTCGGCTGAAACGCCGCCGGATCGAAGCTCATGCGCTTGTCCCTCCGTCGATCGTAACCGCTGCCCCGTTGATGTCGCGCGAGAGAGGCAGACAAAGCATGGCGATGACGTTGCCGATCGCCATCGGGTCAACGAGCCGTCCACTTGCATTGATATTGGCGAGCGCTGCCCGGCTATCGTTTTCGGTGCGACCAGTGATTGCCGACACGCGAGCGATCGATTGGTCCGTCATGGGCGTGTCGACATACCCAGGGCAGACCGCGTTCACGGTGAGACTGGTCTTTGCATATTCCGCAGCAAGGCTGCGCATGAGGCCGAGCAGGCCGTGCTTGGACGCAGCATAATGCGCGGCGTAGGGGACCCCGCGCAGCGACGCGACCGATGCCACGAACACGAGGCGCCCGTTATTGCTCCTGAGGAGATCGCCAATCGCTTCGCGCGAACAGGAGAAGGCGGCAGTCAGGTTCGTGGCAAGGATCCGATCCCAACTTTCGCGGCCCATCTTGTGGAAGGGTGCGCTCTCGGCAATGCCGGCATTGACGATCATGAGATCGATCGGCCCGTTCGCGGAGCGTGCTTCTTCGAAGGCTGCGCGAATGCGCTCGTAATCGGTCACATCGCACTGGATAGCCGCGCCGCCGACTGCTCGCGCAACGTCGCTTAAAGGTTCGAGCCGGCGACCCAGCAGCGACATCTTCGCGCCGAGGGCATGAAGGTGCTGCGCTGCAGCAGCGCCGATCCCGGTCCCTCCGCCGGTTACGATCGCATGACAGCCTTCTAGCTCTCTCCCCATCGCTTCAGCTTGGCCCAACGCCAATGAGGTGGCAAGGCGGCGCAATGAAAGTCGCAATTCTCGAAACCGGCCGTCCGCCCGGCGATCTCGCGGATGAGTTCGGGGACTATCCCCACATGTTCGCGCAGCTGCTGGGAGACGGTTTCGAGGTGGAGAGCTTCGATGTCGAAGCCGGGATTTTGCCCGATCCATCCGCCCATGGCGCCTACCTGATCACCGGCTCGCCCGCGGGGGTTTACGAGCCGCGCGATTGGATCGAACCGTTGAAGCAATTCATTCGCGAGGCCAGCCATTCGAAAATGGTCGGGGTCTGCTTCGGACACCAGGTCATGGCGCAGGCGCTCGGAGGCCACGTCGAGAAGTCGGACAAAGGCTGGGGCGTGGGACTTCATCGCTACGCGATCCTGCGCTCCGAGCCGTGGATCGACGGGAAGGGCAGCGTTGCCATTCCTGCCTCGCACCAGGATCAGGTGGTGCTGCAGCCGCCGCAAACCGAGATCATCGCTGCTTCAAAGTTTACGCCCTTTGCCGCTCTTGCGTGGACGGATCGGCCAGCGGTTTCCTTCCAGTTCCATCCCGAGTTTTCGCCAGGTTTTGCCAAGGCATTGATCGAAAAGCGCTACGACCGCGTGCCGGACCCGCTCCGTGCGATCGCGTCGCTCGATGCGCCCAATGACAATGCGCGTGTTGGCGGTTGGATAAGGCAATTCCTCAAGGCATAGGCGCCCCCAGACTGAAGTGGAGACGAGACAATGAAAACCCGCGCCGCCGTCGCCTTCGCGCCCAAGCAGCCGCTCGAGATCGTTGAAATCGACCTCGAAGGCCCAAGGCAGGGCGAGGTCCTCGTCGAAATCATGGCGACGGGCATCTGCCACACCGATGCCTACACGCTCGATGGATTTGACAGCGAGGGCATATTCCCGTCGATCCTCGGCCACGAAGGTGCGGGTATCGTGCGCGAGGTCGGCCCGGGCGTGACCAGCGTAAAGCCGGGCGATCACGTCATACCGCTCTACACGCCCGAATGCCGCCAGTGTAAGTCGTGCCTTAGCGGGAAGACGAACCTTTGCACCGCCATCCGCTCCACCCAGGGCAAGGGCGTCATGCCCGATGGGACCAGCCGCTTCAGCTACAAGGGCGAGACCATCTACCATTACATGGGCTGCTCGACATTCTCGAACTTCACCGTTCTGCCCGAGATTGCGGTCGCAAGGATCCGCGAGGACGCGCCGTTCAAGACGAGCTGCTACATCGGCTGCGGAGTGACAACCGGCGTCGGAGCGGTGGTGAAGACGGCAAAGGTCGAGCCGGGCGCCAATGTCGTCGTATTCGGCCTCGGCTGCATCGGACTGAACGTCATCCAGGGCGCTAGAATGGTCGGTGCGAACCGGATCGTCGGGGTCGACATCAACCCATCGCGCGAAGAATGGGGCCGCAAGTTCGGAATGACCGATTTCATCGACGGCAGAAACAAGGACCGCCAGCAGGTCATCGAGGAAGTCCTAGCCCTGACCGACGGGGGCGCAGACTATAGCTTCGATGCCACTGGGAACGTCGAAGTGATGCGCACCGCCCTTGAATGCTGCCATCGCGGCTGGGGCACGAGCATCATTATCGGCGTTGCGGAGGCCGGCAAGGAGATCTCGACCAGGCCCTTCCAGCTGGTCACCGGTCGCAACTGGCGCGGTACGGCCTTTGGCGGTGCAAAGGGCCGTACCGACGTTCCCAAAATCGTCGACTGGTACATGGACGGGAAGATCGCGATCGACCCGATGATCACGCACGTGCTGGAGCTTGAGGACATCAACAAGGGCTTCGAGCTCATGCACGCGGGGGAGAGCATTCGGTCTGTCGTCCTGTATTGAGCAGTCTTGGTCCAGCACGGGCTAGCGACAAGTTCAGACCGCGAGCTTGGCCGGCGTTGAGGGAAGGGAAAAGTACATGTTCAGCCATGTAATGGTCGGATCGAACGACATCGAACGCTCGCGGCGTTTCTATGACGCCTTGTTCGAGAAGGCGGGGGCCAAGGACGACAAGGGCCGGCTCGCATACCGCAAGAACGGGGCGGTCTTCATGGTCTCAAGACCCATCGACGGCGAGGCCGCCTGCTGCGCCAACGGCGGCACCATCGGCTTCAATCTCGAAAGCCCGGAAGAAGTGGACGCGTGGCACCGGCGTGGCGTCGAAGCCGGCGGCGCATCGATCGAGGATCCGCCTGGCTATCGCGAAATTTCCTACGGCAAGCTTTATCTTGCCTATCTTCGCGATCCCGACGGGAACAAGCTTTGCGGCCTGCATCGACCGGCGCAATGACGCAGACGATCGTCGCCGAGAACAGGTCGCATGGGGGGCGCCAGCTGGTCGTCCGGCATTCATCAGCAGCGACCTCGACCGACATGACCTACTCGATCTTCCTCCCGCCGGCGGCGGAGCGCGGCGATAAGCTGCCGGTCGTCTGGTACCTCTCGGGACTAACCTGCAATCACGCAAACGTGACCGAGAAAGGAGAGTATCGTGCCGCCTGCGCCGAGCTCGGGCTCATCTTCGTTGCGCCCGACACCAGCCCCCGCGGTGACGATGTGCCCGATGCCGAAGGCTATGATCTGGGCAAAGGCGCGGGCTTCTATGTCGATGCGCGGGAGGAGCCGTGGGCGAAGCATTACCGAATGTGGACCTATCTGACCGACGAGCTTCCCTCGCTCGTTGGCGCCGAGTTTCCGGTCGACATGACCCGCCAGGGGATCACGGGCCATTCGATGGGGGGCCACGGCGCACTGACGATCGCGCTCAACTTCCCCGATCGTTTCTCCAGCGTCTCCGCCTTTGCGCCCATTGTTGCTCCCTCGCAGGTCCCGTGGGGGCGCAAGGCACTTGCCGCATATATCGGCGAGGACCGCACCGCCTGGCGCAGGCACGACGCGGTGGCGCTCATCAAGGATGGCGCACGCCTGGAGCAGCTGCTGGTGGACGTCGGCACCGCCGACCAATTCCTCGATGAAGAGCTTCGCCCGGAATTGCTTGAGCGCGCATGCGCCGAGGCTGGCGTCGCGCTCACGCTTCGCCGCCAACCAGGCTATGATCACAGTTACTATTTCATCTCGACTTTCATGGCGGACCATCTGCGATGGCACGCCGAACGTCTCGGGGGGCGACTGAGCTGAACGCGATCACCTACTGGCAGGCGCTGTCGTTCGCGACGGCGCTCGCCTGTGGCTTGCTCGTCGGCATTGAGCGCGGGTTCACCCTGCGGCGGGAGCATCCGGGCACACGGGTTGCCGGAGTGCGCACGTTCACCCTGCTCGGACTGCTGTCGGGCATTGCGGGTTATCTTGGCAGCTCCGGCCAGCAGCTCGCTTCGGGGAGCCTCGTTGCAGCCGCGGCTGTCCTCATTGCCATTGGCTATGCGCATCGCCCGAATCTCTCGGAGCATCCTGACGCCACGACTCCCGTTGCCGCGCTGACGACGCTGGGGCTTGGCTTTGTTGCCGGGTTCGGAGAGCCGGGGCTGGCGATTGCCGGGGCCACCCTCGTGACCCTCCTCCTAGCGTTAAAGGAGGAAGCGCATCATCTGATCGACCGGCTCGACGAAGACGATGTCAAGGCACTTGCCCGTTATGCCGTGATCGCAGGAGCCGTCCTGCCCTTTCTTCCCAAGGGCCATTATGGCCCGTTGGGAGCCTGGAACCCACAGCGCCTTTGGCTGGTGGTCGTTCTTGTCACGGGTTTCTCCTTCCTCGGCTATGTTGCGAACCGGATATTCGGCGAACGCCATGGGACTATTGCAACCGCGCTGATCGGCGGTGCCTACAGCTCGACCGCAGTGACCCTGGCGCTCGCGCAGCGGCTCGGCGGAGAGCAGCGTGCAGGAGCGGAACCCGCCGGGATCGCACTCGCCAGCGCGGTCATGTACCTGCGTATACCCATTCTCATCGCTCTGCTTGCAACGCGCGTGTTGCCAGCGATCGCCGTGCTGGTGGTGCCAGCCGCGCTGGTGGCGTGGATTGCCGGTTTCTGGCTCTACCGGCATTCGCCCAGGTCGAATGCGCCGACGCCGCCCGGAAACCCGATCGCGCTGCTTCCGGCGCTGGGCTTCGTTGCATTCGTTGCGGTGGCATCGGTCGCCGCCGCCTGGGCGCAGGGGCGCTTCGGTCAGAGCGGGATCGCCATCCTCCTGCTGATCGTTGGCAGCATGGATGTGGACGTCGCGATCGTGACGCTCGGTGCACTTCCGACAGCTGCAATTTCACCGCTGCTCGCGGCGATCGCGATCAGCGGGACCGTCATCGTCAACATGGCCGTCAAGATCGGGATTACGCTCGTCTATGCTCGCAGCAGGGGCTTTTCGGCGGTCGCGGCCTTGACGTCGAGCGTCGTCGCCCTCGCACTGATGATCGGATTGGCCTGGACGAGGCTCTGATCCCGGCCCGGCCCTGAGGTCTTAAGGTAAAAAGGTCCGGCGAACCGACTGCCCGCGACGATTGGATCGTCCGCCCGGGCAAGGCCATTGACTCGCCCGAAGGGATCCCTATCTGCGTTCTATCGTTTTAACACGTTGGAACAAAAATGACAGGCTCTCGGCTTCACCAGGCGGCCCCGACCCGCGATCTTGACGTAATCACGAACGAGCTTTGCGATGCGTTGCTGACCGCGCGGACCCGGGAGGAAATGCAGCGCCTGCTCTTCGATCTCTGCACTCCAGCGGAAATCCGGACCATGGCCGAGCGCTGGCACGTGGCGCGCCTGTTGGACGAGACCGACCTTCCATACAGGGACATTCACGATCGTACGGGGGTGAGCACGACGACGATCGTGCGGGTGAGCCGTTTCCTCAAGCAGGAGCGGCATCAAGGCTACCGCCGTGCCCTCGATCGCCTGAGAAGCCGCGATGCTGTCTGATCGCACGCGCCTGCACATTGCATTGCAGAAATCGGGCCGCCTGTCCGACTCGAGCCGCGAATTGCTGCGCGATGCCGGTCTTCGAATCCAGTTCGGCAAGAACAGCCTTACGGCGCGGGTCGAGAATTTCCCGGCCGAGCTGATGTTCGTCCGCGACGACGATATCCCGACATTCGTCAGCGACGGCGTCTGCGAGTTCGGTATCGTCGGGCTGAACGTCCTCGAGGAGTTCTCGCTCGGGCGGGCGGAACCCGGCTTCGACGTGCTGGCGGAGCTGGGATTTGGTCGGTGCAGCCTCAAGATCGCCGCCCTCGAAACAGCAGTTTACGAGGGTCCAAGCACGCTTGCCGGCCAACGGATCGCGACATCCTATCCGCGCCTGGTCCGCCGGTTCCTCGAGCAGAATGAGATCGAAGCGGCGATCGTCACGATGAATGGAGCCGTTGAGCTCGCGCCCCGTCTACAGATCGCCAACTTCATATGTGACCTGGTTTCGACTGGAGCGACACTGGAAGCAAATGGGCTGAAGCCCGTTGAAACGGTGTTCGAAAGCCAGGCGGTCCTGGTCCGAACGCGCAAGTCTCTGGACGGTGGGCGACGCGAGATCGCCCAAGGCCTGTTAAGCCGGATCGACGGCGTTCTTGCGACCAAGGAATCCAAGTACATCATGCTGAACGCCGCGGAAGAGGCGCTCGCGGAGATCACCGACATTCTCCCCGGCGCCGACGCGCCGACGATTGTCCCGCTCCATGGCAGGCCCGGCCATTTCGCCGTTCATGCCGTCTGCCAGGAGTCCGTCTTCTGGGAGACGCTGCAAAAGCTGAAAGCCGCGGGAGCCTCGGCGATCCTCGTTGTTCCTATCGAAAAGATGATGATGTGAAGCTGCTCGATTGGAAGCTTGTCGACGAGGCCGGCCGGGCCGCTGCGCTCGCGAGGCCGTCGCAGCGTACTGACGGCGCGTTTCGAACTGCCGTCTGCAGCATCGTCGATGAGGTGCGCGCAGGCGGCTGGGAGGCGCTGTGCGAAATTGCGCGAAGGATCGACGGCGATGAGCCCAAGGTCGTTCCCGTCGCGCCAATTGCCGCGAGCGCGAGGACCTCACTTTCGCCGCAGCAGCTCGCGGCGCTCGAGCTCGCCGCCGAGAATATCCGCCGGTTCCACGAGGCGTCCATGCCGCAGGACATATGGGTCGAGACGATGCCGGGACTGACGGTCCGCAAACTGTGGCGGCCAATCGACAGGGTTGGTCTTTACGTTCCGGGCGGCAAGACCCCGCTCTTCTCGACGCTCCTCATGCTGGCGATCCCGGCGAATGTTGCGGGGGTGAGCGAGGTCGTGACCCTTACTCCCCCGAAAGCAGATGGCTCGCTCGATCCAGTCATTGCGCTCGCCGCCCAATTGTCGGGGATCGAGGCGATCTGGACGGTTGGAGGCGCGCATGCAATTGCCGCCCTTGCATTCGGCTGCGGGCCCATCCCGAGGGTCGACAAGATTTGCGGCCCTGGCAATTCCTGGGTCGCTGAAGCCAAGCGGCTGGTCGCGAGCGAACCTAGTGGGCCGGCGATCGACATGCCGGCCGGTCCGAGCGAACTGATGATAATCGCCGACGAGTTCGCCGATCCATCGATCGTCGCCGCGGACCTGCTGAGCCAGGCGGAACATGACGTCGCGGCACAGGTGGTGCTCGTAACGACGTCCGCCGCGCTTGCTCGCTCAATCCAAGAAGCGATCGAGACCCAGGTCGGCCAGCTGGCCCGCTCCGACATTGCGCGCCAGTCGCTTCAGTCGGCGCGATTGATCGTCGCGTCGGACCTCGACGCTGCCGTCGAGATCGCCAATTCCTATGCGCCCGAGCACCTGTCGCTCGCACTTTCAGACGCCGAGGCGCTGATCCCCCAAATTCGCAACGCGGGCGCCGTGTTCGCAGGACCCCTCGCCGCCGAGACGTTCGGCGACTACCTCGCTGGCTCAAGTCATGTCCTGCCGACCGACGGCGCCGCCCGCGCATGGGGCGGCGTGTCTTGCAACACCTTCCTCAAGGCCATGACCGTGCAGACGATCACCCCTCAAGCAGCGGCGCGACTTGCGGCTCCGGCAGCTTTGCTGGCGCGCATGGAGTCCCTCGAAGCGCATGCGCGAGCCGCCGACGCGCGGCTGGAACAAGCGGCATGAGGTCGCTTGCAACGCGCCTCGCCCGCCCCGAGATTCTCGAGCTGCCGGCGTTCGACATCGCCGCGCAGGCTAACAGCGCATTCGATTGCGATGCGATCAAGCTCGACGCGAACGAGAACCCCTATACCTCGCTCGGAGACGGTCCGCTGGCGCGCAACGTCAACCGTTATCCGGAGCCTCAGCCGGAGCGGCTGCGATCAGCAATGGCAGCGCTTTATGGCGTCGATCCTCAGTCTCTCGTGATCACGCGCGGTGCCGATGACGCGATCGACATCCTGATCCGGACTTTCTGCAGGCCGGCCATCGACGCGATAGCCATCTCGTCCCCGACCTTCACGGCCTATCAGCATTTCGCCATGCTGCAGGGCGCGCGCATCATCGATGTCCCGCTCGGATCGGATTTCAATTTCGAGGCGGATCGCTTCGTTGGCGATCTCAAACAAGCCACGAACGTGAAGCTCGCCTTCATCTGCTCGCCCAACAACCCGACTGGAAACGAGGTCGATCCGGCGTGCGTGCTGCAAGTCGCCGATGCGCTGTCCGAGACGATTGTCGTTGTGGACGAGGCGTATCTTGAGTTCTCATCTACGCCGAGCCTCGCCGGGGAGGCCGCAAGGCGCGCAAATCTGGTCGTGCTGAAGACGCTGTCGAAGGCTTTTGGGCTTGCCGGCGCGAGGGTCGGCTGCGCTATCGCCAATCCGGAGCTCACCGCGATCGCCGCTCGCGCGCTTCCGCCTTATCCGCTGCCAAGTCCCTCAATCGAAGCAGCGACGGCGGCCCTTGCTCCCGCGCGCCGGCCGATCCACGAGCAGCGGATTGCTCGCATCAAGGCGGAGCGCGAACGGCTGGTGCCGCTGCTCGATGCTTCGCCAATCGTGAAATCCGTACGCAGCGGCGGCGGAAACTTCCTGTTCCTCGAAGTGGACGATCCGGCGGCACTTTCAGCCAAGCTGCGCTCGCTCGGGATTCGCGTCCGATTCCGACCGAACGCGGCGCCCGGCGGCTTGCGACTGACGATCGGCACCGAAGCTGAGAATCTTGCCGCTCTTGCTGCCTTCGGATTGCCGGCGGCCAACCATGCCCCGCGCCGCGCCGAACTCGTCCGCGATACGAAGGAAACGAGGATCGCCGTCGCCGTCGACCTCGATAAATCTTCTCCGAGGACCGTTCGGACCGGAGTTCATTTTTATGACCACATGCTCGACCAGGTGGCCGCGCATGGCGGTTTCAGCCTCGTCATCGGCTGCGACGGCGATCTCGAAATCGATGCACATCACACCATCGAGGATTGCGCGATCGCCTTGGGCGCCGCCCTGTCGAGCGCACTTGGGGAGCGGCGCGGAATCGGACGCTTCGGCTTCGCTCTGCCCATGGACGAGGCCGAGGCGCAGGTGCTCATCGACCTTTCAGCGCGACCCTACGCGCGCTTCGACGGCGCATTCTCGGCAAGCCACATCGGTTCGTATCCGACCGAGATGACAGCCCATGTCTTTCGTTCCCTCGCCGACAGCCTGGGAGCTGCGATCCACGTCCGGGTCGACGGCAACAATGACCATCACAAGACCGAGGCCTGCTTCAAGGCCTTCGGGCGGGCGCTGCGGGACGCGATTCGCAAGGAGGGCGATCCAGCCGCTTTGCCGAGCACGAAGGGCGTGTTGTGAAGCTCGTTATTGTCGATCTCGGTTACGGCAATATCGGTTCCGTGCGGCTGGCCTTCGGCCGCTTCGGACTGGATCCGCTGGTCACGTCGGCGCCCGAGGAAATCTCAAGCGCGGACCGGGTCATCCTCCCCGGCGTGGGTGCTGCCGGGTTCGCCATGAGCCGCATCGATGCGCTCGGCCTGCGGTCGACACTGACCAGTCTTGGACAGCCCGCGCTTGGCATTTGTCTTGGCATG
>DATIQO010000045.1:0-9654 GCA_035470745.1 Sphingomicrobium sp.
GAGGCTGATTGGAGCATTGGCAGCCAGCGTCCACATGAACTCCAGTCTCGGCTGGAATGGTTGTGGCGGCCGAACGGCCATAGTGGCTTAACGCCCAAGCGGCCGCGGCGGTTGGCGCGATCGCGACGCGGGTGGTCAGGCCAAGGCGAGCAAACCGCTGCCGGACATCGCGCAGGAGTTGCCGTTCGCCGCCGAACAAATGCGCAACTCCTGTAACGTCGAGCCTCAGCCCATCGCCGTCGACCTCGACCAGCGGCGACCAGCGGCCAGCCCAGCAAGCGAGCTTATGCACGAGTGCAGCGTCGGCTTCAGGATCGCCGCAAACGGCGACCAGGCCCGGGTCGATTGCGCGCGCGTCGGTAAGGCGCGCGCCTCGTTTCGCGCCGCGCTCAGCCGCTGCCTTCGTGACCGCGTGAATGACGGGTCCGTGCGCGCCCTCGACTGTAAGGACAATCGGCTCGTCAGGCGCGCAGTCGGCGCTCTTCGTCCAATGCTCCACCGCCAGGTGCGGCAAGCAGATGGAAAGTATCCGCTTCATGGGCGAGGCTCCATCGCCCCGGCGGCATTGCGCGCGCGCGGAACAACTCGGCATCCCATGCCGGCATTCCCGGAGCGCGGGGGTCGAGGTCGTTGGCGAGCGAGGGCAGGCTCGCGATCCGCCAGCGCATTCGTGCGCCGCTCAGATTGGCCGTCCCGCCCAAGCGCACGAGCCAGCAGGGCGTTCCGCTGCGCTCCGATGCCACGGCGAGGCGCCGAGTAGCGGTGAAGTCGAGCGCCGACGGATCGCCCCAGATTTCCCCGATGACTGCCGAGAGCGCGGAGCATCTTAGCCCTTCTTCCATTGCCCATAGTGCCTCGCGTGCATCGCGCGCCTCGACATGGATGAGATGCCGGCAAGGCAGTCCCACGGGATGAACGCGACCCGTTTCGAAGATCGCCATGCGGTCCTGCACCCACAGCAGGGAGCTCTCCGGGTCGATCTGGGGAAGAAGAAACCCCGTCCAGCCGCCGTCGCGGGGATGCATTGCGAAGAGCTCGGAGAGGGTGGGACCAAGCGAAGCCGGCAAGCGCCAGCGATCGCCAAGCCCGCTCGGGAGTTGGCGATCGTTGACCGCGCGGCTTGCGCCGCCGGCGACCAGGGTAAGGCCTGCAGCCACACGACTCACAACGTTTTGTTCTACTTTTGTTCTTTTTCCCGCGACTCACGGGCAAGAGTCAATGGTGCGACTCGACGGCTCTTAGGAACCAATCTCTTCGAGGAATTTGCAAACTTCGCGAACGACGTCCCTCGATGCTCGCCGGGAGATGGCGAAGGCCATGTGATGGCAGCTCAGCTCGACCTCCTTGTCGCGCTCATGATCGAGACCGCGGGCGGAGCGCGGCGCGATAAGCCCGTCCTGCCGAGACCAGATTGCAAGATGCGGTACTGGCGGTTTTTCGGTGATTCTCGGCAAGGGCGGGTTGTCCACCGAATGTCCCGCGACGCGTTCGTAGAGCTTCCAGACGTTGTTTTGACGCGGATCGCCGGAAAAGGGCGAGCCAAGCGTGATCACCGCCTTCACCTCGTCGGGATGGTAACGCGCATACTCACGGCCGAAGAGGCCGCCGAGGCTCCAGCCGACGATCACGATCGGCCGGCCATGACCGAGGCCCTCGATGCGCCTTTTCAGCATGTCGAGCGTGTCCCGTTTCGCGCCGAGGTTCCATCCCTGCTTCCAGCCGTGAACCCGGAAACCCGCGCTTGCGAGTTCGCGCCGAAGCGAAAATGTCGTCTGGTCGCTGCACAGGAATCCCGGAATCACGAGCACGGGCTGCCCTTGCAGCGGCCCACGCGGACCGCGCTTGCGGAAGGTGCCAAGCATCCGCCCGATGTTCCACGCGATCTCCCCCCAATTGCCGTGACTCGGCGGCGCGTCGTCCCCCTCCCATTGTTGCGGGGAAACAGGCCGGCTCAGAGGAATTCGCGCCCCATGAGGTCTTGCAGCGCCTCGGGAAGATGGACCCGCCCGTCCGCAGTCTGGTGATTTTCAAGCAGAGGCACCAGGATGCGCGGCGAGGCGAGCGCCGTGTTGTTGAGCGTGTGCGCGAACCGCACCTTCCCGTCAGCGCCGCGATAGCGGATGTTCGCCCGGCGCGCTTGCCAGTCATGAAGCGTCGAGCAGCTATGGGTCTCGCGATACTTGCCAAGACTGGGTACCCAGCTCTCGATATCGTTCATGCGATATTTCCCGAGCCCCATGTCGCCCGTCGAAGTTTCGATGACCTGGTAAGGGATTTCGAGCGCCTGGAGGAGGTCCTCCGCAAGGCGAAGCAGGTTCGCGTGCCACTCCGCCGACTGCGCGTCGTCCGCCTCGCACACGATATATTGCTCGACCTTCACGAACTGGTGCACGCGGAGCAGCCCGCGCACGTCCTTGCCCGCGCTGCCGGCTTCGCGGCGAAAGCATGGAGAAAAGCCGGCGTAGCGGATCGGCAGCTTGTCGGCTTCGATGATCTCGCCCGAATGGAGCGACGTCAGCACCACCTCGGCGGTGCCCGCGAGCCACAAATCATCGTTTGGAAGCTCGTAGGTCTCCTCGCGGTGGCCCGGAAACTGACCCTGGTTGAGGAATGCCTGCTCGCGCGCGATCGCCGGAACGGTGATTGGCGTGAAGCCAGCCTGCGCGATCTTTTCGAGCGCCCAGCCCATCAGCTTGGTCTCGAGCAGCGCGAGGCTACCCTTCAGGCAATATGTTCTGCTGCCGGAGACCTGGGTCACCCGCGACAGGTCCCCCCAGCCGTTCTTCTCGATCAGCGCGACATGATCGAGCGGTTCAAATTCGAAGCTGGGCGGCTTGCCGACGGTTCGGATGACAAGATTGTAGGTCTCGTCGGGTCCTACGGGCGCGCCCTCGTAGGGGATCCCCGGGAGCTTCAGCATCATCGCCCGCAGTTCGGCCTCTTTTGCCGAGAGGTCGGCTTCGAGCGCAGAAGCCCGTGCCCCTGCTTCCTTTGCCTGCCGCCCGAGCTCCGCTCTTTGCTCCGGCGTCGCATCCTTGAACCTCGCGCTCAGCGAATTGCGCTCCGCACGCAGCCGATCGATCTCCGTCTTGGCTGCCCGCACCTCTCCATCGAGGGCCAGCAAGGCGCCGAGGTCGAGATCAACCCCCTTGTCGCGAATGGCCCGCTCGACGGTCTCGCGGTTAGCCTTGACGAAATCCAGTGCCAGCATGTCGGCGTGCCTAGCGAAAGCTAGTCGAAGTGCAACCGGCGGTACCGGCCGCGGAAGTAGAGGAGCGGATCGCGCCCGGCATCGAAACTCGCTTTCAGCACCTGTCCGACGAGGATGTGATGATCGCCGCCCTCGTAGACCGCGAAGCGTTCGCATTCGAAGACGCACAGCGAATCCTTGAGGATGGGCGCGCCCGCTTCCCCTTGCGACCAGGGCGTGGATCCGAACCTGTCCTCGACCCTTGTCGAGAAGGTGATGGAAGCGGGTTGCTGCGCTGTCTGGAGGACATTGATCGCGAAATATGGAGCAGCGATCAATATTGGTGCGCTTGCCGCCAGTTTCTTGACGCACACCAGCAGCAGCGGGGGCTCGAGCGAGACCGACGTGAAGCTGTTGACCGTCAGACCCGCGGGCCGCCCAGCCTCGTCGAGGCAGGTGACGACCGTCACTCCGGTCGCAAAGCAGCCGAGCGCATCGCGGAGCGTTCTTGGATCGTGTCCGCTTCGATATTCGCCCTTCGTCGTCTCCACCATGCCGTTGGCTATAGCGCGCTCGACTGCCATTGCGAGGCGCGATAGCGGGGCGAGCGTGACGAGGGAGGGAGATTTCTATGACGAGACTGGTGCCGGCATTTGTGATTGCAGGCTTTGCAGCGGTGGGAGTGCCCGCCGCTTCCGCGCCTTCACCAGCTGATCCCAATCTCTATCTCGAACAGGTCGACGGGGCCCGCGCCCTCGCCACCGTCAGGGCCTGGAACGCAAAGACGCTCGCAGTGCTCGAGAAACAGCCCGGCTTTGCCGATTATCGCGCGAAGGCGCTTGCCCTGCTTTCGACTAACCAGAAGATCGCGCAGCCCGACCAGATCCTTGGCGACAAGGTGCTCAACTATTGGCAGGACGAGCAGCATCCGCGCGGGATTTGGCGAGTCTCGCCGCTCGCCGCCTACGCGTCCGGACAACCGCAGTGGCGCACGCTCCTCGACATCGACGCCATGAGCAGCGCCGACAAGAGGAAGTGGGTGTTCAAGGGCGCTACCTGCCTTTCGCCGGCCTATGTCGACTGCATGGTCAGCCTCTCCAATGGCGGCGGCGATGCCGTGGAGGTACGCGAATTCGATCTCGATAAGGCAGCCTTTATCTCCGGCGGTTTCGCGCTTCCCAACGCCAAGACCGAGGTCTCGTGGGCCGGACCGGACGCCCTCTTCGTCGGCACGGATTTCGGCCCGGGCACGCTCACGGACTCAGGCTATGCGAGGATCGTCAAACTGTGGCGTCGCGGAACGCCGCTGACGGCGGCGACAACTCTTGCCGAGGGAGCCAAGAGCGACGTCTCCGTCAACGCGGCCAGCCGTGTCGACGGCGGCGCGACCTGGCAGTTCGTAACCAGGGCGATCGATTTCTATCACCACAAGGTAAGCCACCTCGCGCCCGACGGGCGGCTCATCGCCTCGCCGCTCCCCGACGATGCCGATATCCTCGACGTGCTCGACGGGCGAGTGATCGCATCGCTCAAGACGCCGTGGCAGGGCCGACCGGCGGGCGCACTCGTTGCTTATTCGATCCCCGATCTTTTGGCCGGAAAGACAGCGGCGATCGAGACAGTCTTCGTCCCCAACGACCATCAGGCGGTTGAAGAAGTATCGGCGAGCCGGTCGAAACTATGGGTCAAGTATCTCGAGGATGTCTCGGGCCGGCTGGCAGCGCTTAGCCGCGCTCCTGACGGAACTTGGAGCAGCGCTCCAGTTGCACTTCCCGATAAGTCTACAATCCACCTCAATGCGACCGCGTCCACTTCGGATCTCGCGTTCGCGACGGTGGAGGGAATGCTGACACCGCCTACGCTGGTGCGCGTCAGCCCTGGCTCGGCGCCCGCCGCAATCCAGTCGCTGCCGCCTCAGTTCGATGCTTCCAACATGGTCGTGGAACAGCATTTTGCGACATCGCCCGACGGCACGAAGATTCCCTATTTCCTCGTTCACAGAAAAGACGTGAACGGCCCCGTTCCTGTACTGATGCACGCTTATGGCGGCTTCGAGCTTGCCCAAACGCCGAGCTATCTCGTCCACGAACCCTATCGGTCCGGTCCGCTAGCGCTCTTCTGGGTGGAAGAGGGCAATGCCTATGTTCTCGCCAACATCCGCGGCGGCGGCGAATATGGTCCTAAATGGCATAATGCAGTCCTTCGCGAGAATCGGCAGAAGGCCTATGACGACCTCTACGCCGTTGCCGACGACCTCATCGCGCGCGGAGTCACACAGAAGGGCCGGCTGGCCGTCTCGGGCCGCTCCAACGGCGGCCTGATGGCATCGGTAGCGATTACCCAGCGGCCGGACCTTTGGGGCGGTGCAATCATCGGTTCCCCGCTCGTCGACATGAAACGCTATTCGCACCTTCTCGCCGGCGCCTCGTGGATGGGTGAATATGGCAATCCGGACGTGCCAGGCGACTGGGCATTCATAAGCAAATATTCGCCCTACCAGAATCTGAGACCCTCGGTCCGCTACCCCGTGCCATTCATTTACACCTCGACACGCGACGACCGTGTCCATCCTGGACATGCGCGCAAGCTCGCGGCGCGCCTCGATCGATATGGCGACAAGTTCTTCTACGACGAGGCGATCGAGGGTGGCCACGCTGCCGGCATCGTTCCCGAAGAGGATGCGCAGCGGGTCGCACTCGAGGCCGTGTACCTCGACATGGTGCTGCCGCTGCACGGTGTCGGCGTATCGACGGAGCGGGGACGGTGAAGCACTAGAGCGCGAGCAGCTGCTCAGGCGTCAGTGCAAGGACGTTCGCGACCGTCTCATCGAGCGCATGCGAGACGAGGTAGCGCGGCTGGAAAGCGTCATGCTTGTAAGGCGTGTTCACCGCCCTCTCGACCGAGAATGGCAAGCGCTCGACGTCCCCGCTTTCCAGGCTGAAATGCGATTCGCCGAAGCTCGAAGCGAGGCCCGCGCCGAGGATCTTGAGCTCTCCATTCTCCCTCGCGAGGCCAAATTCGACGCTGTGCCAATAGAGACGGGCGGCGCGATGCCCTTTGCCGGCACGGATCGCTGCAGTGCCAAGATCGCCGATGTGCCGCGTCATGTCGGCGAAATCGTGATGGGCGAGCATTGGAATGTGGCCGAACATGTCGTGGAAGCAGTCGGGAGCCTCGAGATAATCGAGCTGCTCGCGAGTTCGGATGAAATTGCCGACCGGGAACACTCGCTCCGACAGCATCGCAAAGAATATTTCGTCGGGAACGAGTCCTGGAACCGCGACCGTGCGCCAGCCCGTCCTCGGCTCGAGGATCGCGTTCAGTCCTTCGACGTCGGGGACTCCCGGATGCGACAGCTTGAGGAGGTCGATTCCGTCCAGGAAGGCAGAGACGACGCGGCTTCCGAGCAGTTCGACCTGCCGCGCGAACAGCAGATCCCAAACCCCATGGTCATCGTCGGTGAACGATTCCCAGCATTGCGGGACGACATAATCCTCCCATCGACTTGATGGGCGGTCGGTCTTGATCGTCTCCTGGAGCATTGGTCTTCCTTTCGAGGGCAACAAAAAACCCGCCGAGCTTGGCGCTGGCGGGTCAGGGAGGCTGGTGAGTTGTCGCGGGTGCGCGTCAGCTCGTTCCAGCCTCCTTCGGATAATAATAGCGCGCAGCCGCAGCCGCAGCGGCGCGGGTGTCAGCAAGGGCGAGCATGAACTTCATCGCAATCCTTATTCCAGCTTCCGCCTGAACGATCAATGGCGGCTTGAGTGCCACTCAGTTCAGGTGGTTCGAGACGTTGTTGAACATGACGTCGACCTTTGTCCCGACGTTCATCATTGCCGCGATTGCAGCGATCGAGATCAGCGAGGCGACAAGCGCATATTCAATCGCGGTTGCGCCGCGTTCACAGCGGAGAAGTTTTGTTAACTTAACCATATCCCTCTCCTTTATTAACCGTTCGAGCGCCGCGAACTGCGCCGGCAAAGGAGATCTTCCTCGATCATGCGCTGCCAAATGCTTGCCGGACTTGGTTAACCGGCAAGTCGGTTGATTGCGTGCGCGAGCCGAGTATCGCGCTCGGTTACCGCGCCCGCGTCATGGCTGGTCAGGCGGAAGTCCACGCGGTTCCAGACGCTCGTGAACTCGGGGTGATGATCCTCGCGCTCGGCGAGGAGCGCGACCCTCGTCAGGAAGCCGAAGGCCTCGCTAAAATCGGTAAACTTGAACGTGCGGACGAGAGCCTTGCCATCCTCGTCGATCGTCCAGCCGGTTGGTGTATCCATCTCGTAGAACCTCCCTTGAAATGCTTCTTCTGCAGGAGCAGTTGGGCCCGTAAAGGAGCATCAGCAATGGCCACCCAGCTAGCCGAGGAAAAGAGTGTCCTTGGCCTCGACAACCCGATGGGCACCGACGGGTTCGAGTTCGTCGAATATACCGCCCCCGACACGGAGCTTCTGCGCGACCTTTTCACGAAGATGGGCTTCCCCGCCGTGGCCAGGCACAAGCGCAAGGACGTCACGCTCCACCGCCAAGGCGAAATCAACTTCATCATCAACGCCGAATCGGGCAGCTACGCCGACCAATATGCGCGTGACCATGGACCGAGCGCTTGCGCCATGGCGTTCCGCGTCAAGGACGCCAAGGCCGCGTTCGAACGCGCCGTCCGCCTTGGTGCGACGCCGGTCAAGAACGACGTCGTTCATGGCGAGATGGACATTCCGGCAATCGAGGGGATCGGCGGTTCACGATTGTTCTTCGTCGACCGCTACGGCGCGAACGGAACGATCTACGAAGTCGATTTCGACTTCTTCCCGGATGCCCAGAAGAAGCTGGCGGAGCTCGACAGCCGCCTCACCTATATCGACCATCTGACCCACAATGTGCACCGCGGCCGAATGGCGGTCTGGGCCGACTTTTACGAGCGGCTCTTCAACTTTCGCGAAATCCGTTACTTCGACATCGAAGGCAAGCAGACCGGTCTCTTCTCGAAGGCGATGACGAGCCCGTGCGGGAAGATTCGCATCCCGCTCAACGAGAGCCAGGACGACAAGAGCCAGATCGAGGAATTCCTGCGGGAGTACAAAGGCGAAGGCATTCAGCACATCGCGCTCGGCACCTCGGATATCTACGAAGCGGTCGATATCCTTCGCGGCCGCGGGATCGCCTTCCAGGACACTCCCGATACTTACTACGAGCTGCTTCCCGAGCGGGTTAAAGGACATGAGGAAAGCATTCCTGAGCTCGAGAAACGCCGCATCCTCATGGATGGAGCGCCAACGGAAGGCCAGGGCCTGCTGCTTCAGATCTTCACCCAGAATGTCATTGGACCGATCTTCTTCGAGATCATCCAGCGCAAGGGCAACGAGGGTTTTGGCGAGGGCAATTTCAAGGCATTGTTCGAGAGCATCGAGCTCGACCAGATGCGCCGCGGCGTGATCTGATCATTCATGACAAACGCCTATATTTGCGATTACGTCCGCACGCCCATCGGCCGCTATGGCGGCGCGCTTGCGCATGTCCGTGCCGACGATCTTGCGGCAATTCCGATCAAGGCGCTGATCGAGCGCAACCCGAGCATTGACTGGTCCGAGCTTGACGACGTCATCCTCGGCTGTGCCAACCAGGCGGGCGAGGATAACCGCAATCTGGCGCGCATGGCCGGCCTCCTCGCCGGCCTCCCCGACAGCTCGGGCGGCGTGACGCTCAACCGCCTGTGCGGCTCGGGCCTGGATGCGGTGGCGATGGCGGCGAGGACCATCCGCGGCGGCGAATCTGACCTGATCATTGCCGGCGGCTCGGAAAGCATGAGCCGAGCGCCCTTCGTCGTCGCCAAGGCGACGAGCCCCTTCGATCGCAACGCTGAAATGTACGATACGACGATCGGCTGGCGCTTCGTCAATCCCAAGATGAAGGCTGTCTATGGCGACGATACGATGCCGAGCACGGGCGAGAATGTCGCCGAGGAGTTCCAGATTTCGCGAGAAGACCAGGACGCTTTCGCGCTTAGAAGTCAGGATCGCGCGGCCGCGGCACAGGCAAATGGTCGCCTCGCCGCAGAAATCGTCTCGGTGAAGATCCCGCAGCGCAGGGGCGATGCCCTTGTCGTCGAGCGCGACGAGCATCCGCGCGCGACGAGCATGGAGGCGCTGGCGAAGCTGAAGCCGATCGTGCGCGCTGACGGCACCGTGACCGCCGGCAATGCTTCCGGCGTGAATGACGGGGCCGCCGCACTCATCATTGCTTCGGAAGATGGAGCAACGCGCAACGGGCTGACGCCGCGAGCTCGGATCCTTGGCGCGGCGGTCGCGGGCGTTGCGCCGCGCATCATGGGGATCGGGCCGGCGCCGGCGAGCGAGAAGCTAATGACGCGTCTCGGGCTGACGATCGGAGATTTCGACGTCATCGAGCTCAACGAAGCCTTCGCTGCCCAGGCGCTCGCCGTTCTTCGTCGGCTCGGCCTTCCCGAC
>DATIQO010000046.1:0-3759 GCA_035470745.1 Sphingomicrobium sp.
TTCAGAGATGGATTCGAAGATCCGCAGCTTCGGCTTCGGCGCCGACGATTACGTCACCAAGCCGTTTCACCGCGACGAGCTGGTCGCTCGCATCCATGCGGTCGTGCGCCGCTCGAAGGGCCATTCGCAATCGGTCATCCGTACCGGCAAGCTGGCGGTCAACCTCGACGCCAAGACGGTCGAAGTCGACGGCGCCCGGGTGCACCTGACCGGCAAGGAATACGCGATGCTGGAGCTCCTTTCGCTCCGCAAGGGCACCACGATGACCAAGGAAATGTTCCTCAACCACCTCTACAGCGGCATGGACGAGCCCGAGTGCAAGATCATCGACGTGTTCATCTGCAAGCTGCGCAAGAAGCTTTCGAGCGCCTGCGGCGGCGAGAACTACATCGAAACCGTCTGGGGCCGTGGCTACGTGCTGCGCGATCCGGGCGAAGAGGCGGAAGCCGCCTAGATATTGCTTCCGTCACCCGCAACATGGGCGAAGGCCTCGACGCTTACCCTCCCGCCGCTTACGGGCTTCACCCAGGCGACCAATGAACATTTGTTAAGTTCTTCGGTCCTACGCAGGACCGTGCGAACGCTTTCTGCATTAAGTGTCATACTCGTGGCGACCGCGCTCGGCTGCGCGGTTGGCCTGGTGTCTGACAAAGAAGCGCTGGAAGTCGCCCTGCTCACCGCTTTGGTAATCCTGTGCGTTGATCCCAAGTGGACCTGGAAGCTTCCGGAATATTTGGATGGCCACAGCTAGTCTTCCGGAGGGTACTCCCAGGGTTCGAGCTGCAGGAAAGATGGCCAACCCTTCTTCATGTTGCGCTGCCCGTCCGCAGATTGGCCAATCCAGCACAGCATGCAAATGTCCGCAACGGGTTGAAAGCGGACCGTCCGCTTCTCACCGATCTGTGCCCAAGAGCAGACGGTCGGTTATCGGCCAGTTCAGGACGTCCGAACGGCATCGATTAAGAAGTGATCTGCAAGCGAAGACAGGGCGACCCCGCCCGATTTTCGGGCGGGGTCGGCCTCGGGAAGCAGGGCTCGTTATCCCGGCCTTCGACGAGCGCTCTAGCGAGCGGCGAGCGTCGTGCCAGTCGCACGCTGAGCAATGATGACGCGCGCCTGCCGGTCAGCGCTGATGAAGGCAGAATTGCGGCAGTCGCGCGTCATTTCCTGGTCGAGTTGGCTGGCGGGGTTGGGCCGTCCGCACACGGTCTTGACCGCGGTCTTGATCCGGGCGCCGAGCATTGTCTGGCCTGTGGCAGTACCGAGGTCGAGGTCAGCCGTCTGCACGGCAACTGAGCGCTCGGCCGGCTCTGAGGCAGAAGCGCCGAAGGGAACGAGGGCGGCCATTGCCGCGGCGATCAGCAGGGTCTTGGTCATTGTCGCGAACTCCAGTGGTGCGGCGGAATTGCCGATGACGCTGAAGTAAGCCGCGAGCATCGCCCGATCTCAGGAAGCCGGTGGAATCACGCTGTGACAGAATCTTTCCAGAATCGCCGGCTGAGTTTCGCGTTACTACGCCGAGCCGAGACTTCTGTTGCACTTTGTTCAAGATTGCTGGTGGTGTATTCTGTCGAAGCAAGGCAAGTTTGGGAGCGCCCAATGGCGAGCGCTGGAAATCACAGTTGCCTTCAGTTCGAGGAGTTCCTTCTCGACCCCGCGGATGAGCGCTTGATCGGCCCCGTCGGGCCCATCCGGCTTGGGAACAAGGCATATCACGTGTTGCTGACCCTGGCCGGGCTGCGCGGCCGCCTGCTCACGAAGGAGGAGCTGTTCGAATCCGTCTGGGACGGCACCATCGTTTCGGAGTCCGCGCTCACGTCGGTTATCAAGGAGCTTCGCCGCGCGCTGGGTGACGAATCTCGCAACCCGCGCTTCATCGAAAGCGTCTACGGCCGCGGCTACCGCTTTATCGCGCCCGTGAACGAAGTGGCTTCACGTGCGGCGCCCACGCCTGCCGATGAGCCTGCTTCACGCATTTGCGTGTGCGTGCTGCCGTTCACCAACATCAGTGGCGACCTGGAGCAGGACTACTTCAGTGATGGGATCACTGATGACGTGACCACCGATCTGTCCAAGGTCTCCGCTCTTCAGGTCATCGCACGCAACACGGCTTTCCAGTTCAAGGGACAGGCCGTCGACATTCGTGAAACGGCCAGCAAGCTTGGCGCTACGCACGTTCTTGAAGGCAGCGTGCGCAAAGCTCAGGACCGGATACGGATAAGCGCCCAGCTGATTGATGGCAGGACCGGCGCGCACCTGTGGGCCGAACGCTATGACCGCGAGCTGACCGATATTTTCGCCATCCAGGATGAGATCAGCCACGCGATCGTCGGAGCGTTGAAGATCAACCTTCTGCCGGAAGAGAAGCAAGCCATCGAGCGTCGCGGGACGAATTCCGCCGAAGCGTACAATCTTTACCTCATGGCGAGGCAAATCTGGATCGCCGGCAACCACGGTGATCGTCGGCGCGAGGAACGAGTAATCCGAATCTGCGAGCGCGCTGTAGCGATCGATCCTCGATATGCGCGGGCGTGGGCCCTATTGGCCATCGCCCAATCTACGCTGCATTACGGATTGGGGTTTTCCGAGGTGGCGGATGGTGTCGAGGTAGCAGACCGCGCTCTGTCGATCGATCCCGCCATCGCTGAAGCTTTCTGTCCCCGCGCACGCCGGGCCGCCGAGCAAGGGCGTGACGATGAGGCCGAAGAAGCCATTCATAGAGCGCTCGAACTGGATGGCAGCTCCTGGGAAGTGAACAAGGAGGCGGCTCGATTCTATTATCTCAAGAAGCAGTTTGAAACGGCGGCTCGTCACTATGACACGGCGGCAAGCGTGATGGAGACCGACTACCATGCTTGCGGCATTCTCCTGAGTTGTCATGAGGCGCTCGGGAACGAGGACGGGAAGAAGAACGCCGCTGCGCTGGTTGTCCAGCGTGTCGAGCGCGTTCTCCAGAATGACCCCTATAATGGGCACGCCTTGAGCATGGGCGCGGCGGGCCTGGCGGTCCTCGGCAAATTGGATCGGTGCCGTGAATGGATTGAGCGGGCGCTCCTGATCGATCCTGATAACGTCAACATGCGCTTCAATCTGGCAAGTACGCTTGCCATGGGTTGCGGCGATGTGGAGAGCGCGATGCCTATACTCGAACGCGCATTCGCGGACGCAAAGGGGCCGTTCATGATCAAACTGACGCAAATTGATCCGGATCTCGATTGTTTCCGCGGCGATGCCCGCTTTACGCAAATGCTGGCGAAAGCCGAAAAGCGCTTTGGCTTAGAGCCGCTGGCACATTCTGCCTGACCAGCCGCAGCCTTCCCCCAATGCTGGCTTGGCTCGCGATAGTCGAGCGCCAGCTTTTCAAGATAACGACACCAGCTTCGGAAAGACTGCTATCGGCCAGAACTGGCCTTCAGGATGATAACGCTGCTCATCGAAAACCAGAGGCCCTCGAATGTCTGCTTTCGACCCATTCCGGACATTGGCGAGCGTCTTAGAGGTGCACCCTTGAGCCAGAACGAGTTTGAATGCGAATATGGTGGCCGGTCATTTAGCTAGCTTCCACAGTTTCGCCGGTGCACACTACCATCCTAAATATATGTTAATGACTTTTCCGTCCGCGCCGAGCTTTTTCGCAAGGGTGAGAGGACATCCTGTGCTCCGCGGTAAATGGCGCTCAGGGTGATATGACAGACGTTCCCTCTCCCCTGCTTCAACGGCTCTCGCTGCGGACGACATTATCCGCGGAAGAAAGGGCGG
>DATIQO010000047.1:0-57221 GCA_035470745.1 Sphingomicrobium sp.
CATGAGCCCAAGGAGACAATCGAACATGCGTAAAGCCATCACCGCCATCGTGCTGGTCACCGCCATCGCGACGAGCGGCTGCGCGTCGCTCTCGGGCAAGCGCAAGACACCGGACGAATTCGCAGTCGCCCGCAATGCGCCGCTCATCATTCCGCCGGACTTCAGTCTCGCCCCGCCGGTTGCCGGCACCCAGGGCATTTCCGCTGGCGAAGCTCAGCAGCAGGCGATCGACGCCCTGTTCGGCGGCCCGGCGCTTCGCTCTGCGGCCGAGACAAGCCTGCTCGACCAGGCCGGGCGCGGCGACGCGCCAGTCGGCATCCGCTCGACGGTCTGGGACCCTGACACGCGCGTGGTGGATAAGGGAAAGAAGACTCTCGAGATTCTCGCTGCTCCAGCGGCGAATACCAACATCGCAACCGCCCAAGCGGGGCAGTAAGGCGAGGGGAAAAGACCCTAGAATGGCCGAACAAAATCTCTCCGGACGCCTCGTCGAGATCGAATCGATGCTCGATCGCTCGCGCCGCCGTTTCGAGGAAGGCACGAGACTCGTCGAGGAAGCACATAAATTGCTTGCCGACATCCAGCAGGCTCTGATCGGAAGCCCGCGCAGCGTTTCCCCGGAGGACAGCGAGGAAGCGGCTTCACGCCTTCTCGCCTCGCTCAAGGCGAGCGGCGGTGAAATGCCGGAGACGCTTTGCGGAGGGCGTTTGTCGGTCGACCAGGTGCAGAGACTGATCCGGATTGACGGTCATCCGATCGGGATTACCGAAATGGAATATCGCGTGCTCGAGCTGCTCGCCTTTGCTCGCAACAATGTTGTGACGCGCGCAATGCTGCTGAAGCACCTCTACCGGCGCGCCGACGATCAGCCGCAGCCAAAGATCATCGACGTATTCATTTCCAAGCTTCGCAAGAAATTGAGAAATGCCTCGGGAGGGGCCGAGTTCATCGAGACGATCCCGCAGCGTGGCTGGATCCTGCGCGATATCGACGAGAAGAGCGGCGCCTGAAATAGCCTCTGGCCGCGCTCGCGACCGTGACGGACCAACAATAGGACCAAAGCTTGCGATTGGCGGCCGATGGGCCGGAGCTCAGCATTGCTCTCGGCCCGATGAACCGTACGGCCCATGATTCACCAATTCATAACCACGCGCCGGTTACGTCTCGGCGATGCTTCATCTCCTTGTCCAGCAGCCGTCCGAAAATCCGGCACTTCCATATGCCGAGGCGGTGTCGCGGCTGGCGAGCGTGCGCCACGCGCTTCGCCTGGTCGAACCGTTCGCCGGCGGCCCGGCGTCAGATCTCCCCGATGACGAGACGATCGCCGAAAGCTGGGCCGAGGCGGGCGAAGCGAAGCAAGTGCTGTTCGACCGTCGGTCCGAGCGCATGATCGGCGCCGCTGCCGTCGGCATTGAAGCCCTCCTCACCCAGAGCCGCGAAGGCGACGAGCCGCACCCGGCGGCGAGCAAGACGCTGGTGGAGGAGATCCGCCGCGAACTTCGCGAGATCGCCGGGATCATCGCCGCCTAGGCGGGGCCACTTGCCTTGGGGGTTGATGGGTCCCCTCCCCATTCCGTCCAGCTGCCATCGTACAGCCTTCCGCCCTCGCACCCGAGGAGATGAGCCGCAAAGATCAGGCTGCTTGCGGTCACGCCAGATCCGCAGCTCGCGATGAACGGCTTTAACGGATCGACGCCGGCCTGTTCGAACAGGCGCTGAAGTTCGTCGCGCGGCTTGAGGCACCCTTGATCATCGTAAAGGAGGCCGAAAGGGAGATTTCTCGCGCGTGGGATGTGGCCCCTGGCAATACCCAGCCGCGGCTCTGGCTCAGTCCCTTCGAACCGCGCCTTACCGCGGGCATCAACGAGAGCGCAGCGAGCGCCGGCGAGGATCTGCTGCTTTGTCGCCACCTCGCCCTGCTGCTCCTGGGCGTTGAAGATTGCGTGCCGCGGTGGAGGCACACCGCTCTCCGTCGCTCGCCCTTCGGTGACCCACTTTTGCAGGCCGCCGTCGAGGATCGACACGCTGCGGGCGCCGAAATGGCGCAGCATGAACCAGCCGCGCGCTGCCGTGCGAAGCGAGGAATTGTCGTAGACGACAAGGCGCTCGTCGCGCCCCATCCCGAGGCGTTCCATCGCCGCCCCGAAGTCGGAGGCGCTCGGAAGCATGTGCGGCGAGGGATTGTCCCGGTCGCTCAGCTCATCGATGTCTAGGAATCGCGCTCCTGGAATATGCGCCTCGAGATATTCATCGCGGCCGCTGCGCCCGGATGCCGGCATGTGCCAAGTGCAGTCGACCACGACGAGATCGGGCTCGCCGAGATGCTCGGCGAGCCACTGGGTCGAGACGAGCGGTTCCATGCGCTTTCTCTCCGGGCAATCCACAACTAATTGAGGCTCCGGATTGCCATGCGCCCGCGCCGCCCGCAATGAAAGCCGCCTAAGACCATGGCGAGGCAAGCGGACATCAGGCTCCACCCGGGTTGGCTCGAGCCGTTGCGCAACGAATTCGCCGAGCCCTACATGGCCGACCTCAAAGCCTTCCTGATTGCTGAACGCGAACGCGGCAAGAGGATCTTCCCGCGCTGTTCTGAATGGTTCCGCGCCCTCGATCTGACGCCGCTCGACGCCGTGCGGGTCGTGATCCTCGGCCAGGACCCGTACCACGGCGAGGGGCAGGCCCACGGGCTCTGCTTCTCCGTCCAGCCCGGGGTCAGGCCGCCGCCGAGCCTGGTCAACATCTACAAGGAGCTGGAGAGCGACCTCGGGATCAAGCCGCGCCGGCACGGCTTCCTCGAACATTGGTCGCAGCAGGGCGTACTCCTTCTCAACAGCGTGCTGACCGTCGAAATGGGACGCGCCGCGTCGCACCGCGAGCGCGGTTGGGAACGCTTCACGGACCGCGTCATTCGTGAGGTGAACGGCAAGACCGAGCCTGTCGTATTCATGCTCTGGGGGAGCTACGCGCAGAGGAAAGCGGCGTTCGTAGACAAATCGCGCCATCTCGTACTGACGGCAGCGCATCCCTCGCCCCTCTCAGCGCACAATGGCTTCCTCGGCTGCCGGCATTTTTCGAAAGCGAACGCCTTCCTGGCCGAGCGCGGTCTGGAGCCGATCGACTGGGCGTTGCCGGAGCCCGTCGCGGCCGCGTAGAAGCGCGCGCATGGAAACCCGGCACCTAGGACAAGCAAGCAGGCTTCCCGCTTCTCCGCAGGAAGCGGTGCTCGACTATGTACCCAATCCGAGAGGTGACGCACTCTATCTTGTGCGCTTCACTGCTCCCGAATTCACCTCGCTCTGCCCGGTAACCGGGCAGCCGGACTTCGCGCATCTTGTGATCGACTATGCGCCTGCCGAGACGATCGTCGAGAGCAAGAGCCTCAAATTATTCCTTGGCTCGTTCCGCAATCATTGCGGTTTCCACGAAGACGTTACCGTCGGCATCGGCCAGCGATTGATGGGCGAGATGAAGCCGAAATGGCTCCGGATCGGCGGTTACTGGTATCCGCGCGGCGGAATGCCGATCGACGTGTTCTGGCAGTCCGGACCGCCTCCGGACGGGCTGTGGCTGCCCGATCAAGGAGTGCAGCCTTATCGCGGGCGCGGCTAAAAGGTGAGCGATGCGCCGCGCATTGCCGTTCTCGGTGCGGGATCGGTCGGGTGCTTCGTCGGCGGCGCCTGGAAAATGGCAGGGCTTTGCGTCTCGCTTATCGGCCGGCCGAAACTTGCGCACGACGTCGACCAGCACGGGCTGACGCTTAGCGACTACAGTGGCTGGCAGGCGCATCTCCCGCGCGGGGAAATCGAATATCATTGCGACGCCAGGATGCTGGCCGACGCCGACGTCATCGTTGTTGCAGTCAAGAGCGATGCAACCGCACAGGCAGCGATCGAGATCGGCAAGCATGGGCGCAAGGGTGCGACCGTCATCAGCTTCCAAAATGGCATCAGCAATGTCGAGGCCCTCGAGAAGGAGCTCGGCGGCCGCTTCCAACTCGCGCGCGGAATGGTGCCGTTCAACATTGTCTATCTTGGAAACGGCCACTTCCACAAAGGCGTAGCGGGCGACCTATGGGCTGATCGTACGCCGGATACGCAGGCGCTCTCGGAGCGCGTCACGGCCGGTCCGGCCGCGCTGAGGCTTTCCGACCAGATGCTCGAGCTCGCCTGGGGCAAGCTGCTCATCAACCTCAACAATGCGGTAAACGCGCTCTCGGGCAAGACGCTGATCGGCGAGCTCCGGGAGCGCGATTACCGGCGTGTCTTCGCGGCATCGATCAGCGAAGGCCTCAAGCTCCTCAAGCGCGCGAATGTGAAGCCGGCGACGGTCGGGCCGATCGGTCCCGACTGGCTGCCGCGCGTGATCGATTCGCCGGACTGGCTCTTCAACAACATCTTCCTCAGGCGGTGGAAGATCGACGCCAAAGCGCGCTCATCGATGGCCGACGACCTTGCGGCGGGACGCAAGACCGAGGTCGAGTATCTGAACGGCGAACTCGTCCGCCTCGCCCGGCAGGCCGGGGTGAGCGCGCCCGTCAACCGCGCGATCGTCGAGCTGGTGCATGAGGCCGAGGCCGGCGCACCACCGCTCACCGCAAAGGCGCTGAGGCGGGCGGCTCTAGGCCGTTAGCGGCTCGGCCGCCTGGCGGCGTGTCCAGGCGTAGAGCCCCAGGGTCGCGACCGCGAACAGCACGAGGCCGAGCGGCGTTGCCCAGGCAAAATCCTTGACGACGGCAAGCGGTGTATCCTTCCCCGACGCCGCGACGATCCCGGCGAAAATGACGCCGAACAGGCTCTCGCCGACAATGAGGCCGGTGGCGAGCAGCACGCCCATCCGCTGCGCGAAGTCCGGGACCGTCGCTCGTGCCGCCCACTTTTCATAGAGGTGGCCGAGCAACGCACCGATCGGGATCAGCAAGGTGAGCGCCATTGGAAGGTAAATCCCCATTCCGACCGCAAGAGGGGGTAGGGCGCCGCGCTTGGTTGCACGAAGCGCTTCGTCGATGATGACGACCACAACGCCGATGCCAGCACCGGTCGCGATCAGGTTCCAATCGAGGTTCCCGCCGAGCACACCCTGCGCGATCGCGGAGATCAGCTGCGCCTGGGGCGCCGCAAGTGCCGTGACCTTCGCGCCGGGAGCACCCTGGAACCCGAAGGCGGTGTTGAGCAGGTCGAGGATCGGCGGAATGACGACCGAGCCAAAGACCACGCCAAGGACCAGCGCTACCTGCTGCCGCCAGGGAGTGGCGGCGACCAGCTCGCCGGTCTTGAGGTCTTGCAGGTTGTTGTTGGAAATGGTCGCGACGCCGAAAACCACCGCCGTCACGAACAAGGCGAATGCGACGAGCGATTTCGACGCATCGCCGGTAACGCCCGGAAAGAGCAGCGCCAGGATCAGCGCGATGCCCAGAACCGAAAGGATCCCGACACCTGAGATGGGGCTGTTGGATGCGCCGATCAGGCCGGCCATGTACCCGCAGACGGCGGCGATCACGACGCCGGCGATCAAGATGTAGATGATGCTAAGGGCGATGGTCGTGGTCGGATGGGCGGCGATCGGATTGGTGCTTGCAAAGGCGTATAGAAGAAGTCCGATCGGGATCATCGATATGAGGATGACCGCGGTGACAATGCCGATCGGGATATCGCGCTCGGTGATCGGCAGCGCCTCGCCCCGTCCCGCCTTGCGCTCGCGGTTGGCGGCAAGCGCGCCGCGGATTCCGCTGATAATCGGTCCGATGATCCTGAGAAGCGTCCAGATTGCGGCGACGCCGATCGTACCAGCGCCGATGAAGCGCACCTTGTGGACGAACACATCGCCGATGAAATCGTCGAGGCTCGTGCCGACGGGAATCGCCCCGGCAATCGAGGTATAATGCGGCACGAGATAGGCCCAGCTGATCAACAGGCCCACGAACATCGCTACGCCGACAGCGAGGCCAACGAGATGACCAACGCCGATCAGCGCCAGCGAGAAGCTTGTCGAAACCTGCGTCGCGCCGGATCCGGTGCGGAAGCTTTTTGCCGCGGCCGAGGCTACGATGCCCATGGCTGCAAGCAGCTGGTAGAAGGCAGCTACGACCGAACTCCAGATGATCATCGCGAGGCCGCGCTGATTCTCCTCGGGTCCGCCGACGCCTGCGCCGACCTTGAGCACCTCGGCCGCTGCCACGCCTTCGGGATAAGGCAGGTCCGTGCCGGTCACGAGGGCGCGCCTTAGGGGTACGGAATACATGACACCCAGAATTCCACCTATCCCGATGACCGCAACCGAGAGCCAGTAGGGAAAGCCCGTCCACCACCCGACCATCACCAGCCCGGGAAGGACGAAGATGATCGCCGACAGCGTTCCAGCTGCCGAAGCAATGGTCTGGACGATGTTGTTTTCCTGGATCGTTGAATCGCGAAATGCCTTGAGAACCGCCATCGAGATCACGGCGGCCGGGATGGACGTCGCGAACGTGAGGCCGATCTTGAGACCGAGGTACACGTTGGCGGCAGTGAAGACGACCGTGATGAGGGCGCCCAAAATGATCCCGCGAAGCGTCAGTTCCTTGATGTTTTCGCCCGCGCGGAGCGCCTCTTCACTTACCATCTACTCCCCCTTCAAATCTTCGCATTGGCCGGCTGGCGCGGGTGTCGAGTGACGCCGGATCGACACCCAGCGTCCTCCCTCCTTGACCCAAACGTCGGTCGACAGGACGCAGTCCTCGATGACCCGGCCGAGATATTTCAATCGCCAGCTCGCATGCACCGTGCCGATCAGAACGTCGCCGAACAAGGTTGCTTCCTTGATGTCGAAATTGATCGTTTCGACGTCCCGGCGCTGGATCGCGTCCAGCCATTCCTGCCGGTGCATCAGAAACGGTCCGGTCGACCGTGAGCCGATGAGAACGAAATCCCGGTGCATCAACCCCTTCAGCCGCTCGGTATCCTTGCTGCATAAAGCGTCGCGCCACTCGCGCTCGAGTCCCTCGATCAGCTCTCGATTATCCTCCACGCCTTCTCCTCTCCGCGAGCCTCTTTAAGGCCCCACGCGCACAAAGCGAATCTCGGTTTGATACCGGTTCAGCACCAGTCCGCGAGGAGTCAATGCAAGTGGTTCGCCAGCGAATGCCGCGTGCCCGAGATCATTCGCGTGAAATCTCAGGACGAGGTGATGGCCGCGGCCGGGCGCAAGCGGGAAATGGCCGCCAACGGTTCCATAAACGGGAACCAAAGGATCGATTGCAGCAAGAGTGTGCGCGCCCGCGTCCACTCGTCCGTCGTCGTTGGCAGTGACGAGACCTTTCTCGCCCGAGCTCGCATCGGTGCCGACGGCGTCAAGCCGATAGCCGTCACCAAAGCCAGGCGGCTCGACCGTCAGCACGACTTCGCCGTCAGGAGCGGGATCGTCGCGGATCAGCTCGAAGCTTGGTTGCCTTGGCGTCGGCCTGCTCGTCAGGCGGACAATCTTGCCGTCGAAGGTCCAGTCGCCCTCGGCTTGCTCCGAAACCGCGCCATAATCGAGCTGGTACCGGAAGTGACCGCTCTTCTGAAGTTCAAGCGCAGCGCCGACCTCCATCTGATGCGCCTGGTATAGGCCGGCGACGGATCCCGGCGCTGCTCCAGCGATGAGGGCGGCGGCGAGGAGCATCCGCTAGCCGCGACGAAAATCCGCACAAGGCCGGCGGGAGCCGTTTCCGACTCCCGCAGCTGCGCCGAGGAAAAAATCATCGCCGATCATGACTCGCCTCCGAGCAATGCCTTCGCCCAGCGGCTTTTCCAACGCAAGTAGGTCGCCAGCAGCCTATTTGTTCGAAATGTCGACCGCGACGAAGCCCTCTGGAGAATTCCCGCGCTTGATCAGCAGGAGCACGCTCGAGCGCCCTGCCTTGCGCGCGCCCTCGACACCGGCGATCACCTGGGCCGGGGCGGTCACGGGCTGGTTGTTGACCGACATGATGAGGTCACCGCGCTGGAGGCCCTGTTCGGCGGCGTCCGAGCTTGGATCAACACCAGTAATGATCACTCCTCGCGCCGTCGCCGGAAGGCTTGCGGCGCGCGCGAGCTCGGGAGTTAGCGGCGCAAGCGAGAGGCCGAGCGCTTTTTGCGGCGCAACTGCCGTCGATCCGGTGCTGCCACCGGTTGCCGTGTCGCCGCCCGCGAGCTTGTTCAGGGCTTCCTCGGTCGGGCGGTCCGCGAGCGTCACGTAGACGGTGCCATGCTTGGCGCCGGGCGAGCCCGCATTGCGAATGATCTCCACCGGAATGCGAGAACCGACCTTGCTGTTGGCGATGAGATAGGAGACCGTCTGCTCGGGCGTGACCTGCTGGCCGTCCACCTTCACGATAACGTCGCCTTGCTGGATTCCGGCCCGCGCCGCCGGCCCGTCGGGAACGACCGTCCGAACGACTTCTCCAGTGTCCTTTGGAATGCCGATCGCGGGCGCGAGATTCTCGTCGACGGCCTGCAGGCCGACACCGAGATAGCCCCGCTGTGGCCGCTGGCCGTGCATCAGCGAATCGATCACCGGCCGCGCGAGTTCGGCGGGGATTGCCAAGCCTATCCCGACCGAGGCTCCGTTTGGCGAAATCAAGGCGCTGTTGATGCCGATGACATTGCCGTTGAGATCGAACATCGGGCCGCCGCTGTTGCCCATGTTGATGGCAGCATCGGTCTGGATATAGCGATCATAGGCCCCGACACCCGTAATCCCGCGATGAAGCGCAGAAATGATGCCGGCGGTAACAGTGCTGCCGACGCCGTAAGGATCGCCGATCGCAATCACCCAGTCGCCCACGCGCGCCTTGGTGCTGTCACCCCATTGCACGAACGGCAAGCCGCGGCCGTCGATCTTGAGGAGCGCGAGGTCGGACGTTTCGTCGCGTCCGATGATCCGCGCGGGATATTCCTTCCCGTCGGTCATCGTCACGGTGATGCTGTCAACCACGCCCGTCCCCTGGAGGCCCTGGATCAGGTGGTTGTTGGTGACGATATAACCGTCGGGAGAGACGATGAACCCCGAACCGAGCGATCCCGCTTCACGCGTTCGCGGCTGCGCACCGCTGCCGGTCCCGGTGCCGCCGCCGCTCGACTGATCGCCCTGCGGCTGTGTCGGGTCGAATTGGCGGAAGAATTGTTCGAACGGGTCGGCCTGGGCGCGGACCGTCACCTTCTGCTTGGTCGAGATGTTGACGACCGCCGGCTGCAGCTTGGCGACGAGGTCTGCGAACGACATCGGCGCGCCGGGCCTCGGCGCGAACGCCGAAGTTCCGGGCGCATTTTGCGCCACTTGCGCGCCCGCCTGCCCCGTGGCGAGAGAGAATGTCGTTCCCCCGAGCAGCAGGGCCATTGCAACCCCGTAGGCGTAGCGCACTTTTCCGGACTCCTTCGAGCGCATCGATACTCCATCATTTCGTGTGAGACGCAAGGGCGGTAATGTCCCTAGCTGCTTAACGGCATTTGAACGGACGAGTTCACTTAGGGTGTCCAGTGAATTCCTTCAGATAGTCGTTCTGCGGCGACAAAATGATGTTGGTCGGCGCGGGCTTCTCCTGACCATCCCCGACGAAGGTCGTCAGATAGGACTGCATTGCGCGGTAAAAGTCGTAGAACTGCGGGTCCTTGCCGAAGCTTGCGGCATAGGTCTTCGCTGCATCCGCATCGGCCTGCGCACGAATGATCTGCGCCTGTTTGGCGCCTTGGGCACGGATGGATCGAGCCTCCTGGAGGCGCGCCGTCCGCATGCTTTCGAAGGCCGACTGCAGGGGCGCTCCGTCGGGCAGGTCGGTTTTCTTGATCCGCACGTCGACGATCTCGACCCCGAATTTCCCCGCCTGGACGTTCAGCGACCTGCGAACATCGTCCATCACCCCCTGGCGTTCCGGCGACAGCAGGGCGACGAATTGCTGGCGCCCCAGCTCGTTGCGAACCTCGGATCGAAGGATCGTCTGCAGCTGGCTTCGCAAATTGTCTGCTGTCCCCGAGCGGATGTACATCAATAGCGGGTCGACGATCCGGTAGCGCGCGAAGGCGTCAACCATGAGCCGGCGCTGGTCGGTCGAGAGGACCGGCTGCGGCTCCATGTCCACCGCGAGCACCCGCTTGTCGATCCAGACGATCTGGTCGACGAACGGGATTCGATACGAAAGGCCAGCTCCGGCGGACCCGATGGGCCGACCGGGCTCGAAGCGGTTGAGGATGCGCTCGGGCTTCCCGAAGCGGACGACGACTGCCTGCTTTGTCTCCGGGATGATCGGAAAACTGCCGAGCAGCACGAGGACGATGACCATGCCCAGGAAGGCCGTGAGCATCGGGCGGCGGCGCACGAAGTCGATCATTGCTGCCGCTCCTGCTCTTGCTGCTGGCCCTTCTTCACTTCGGGAAGCGGGAGATAGGGAGTCACTCCCGGCGCCTCGACCACCGTCTTGTCGACCTTCGAAAGCACCTGCTCCATCGTCTCGTAATACATGCGGCGGCGCGTGACTTCAGGAGCAAGCTTGTACTGCTCATAGACCTTGTCGAATGCCGCTGCCTCGCCCTGCGCCTTCGCCGTCAGCTGAAGCGCGTAGGCGTTCGCCTGGTTGATATAGGACTTGGCGTCCTGCTGCGCCGCGGTGACTTCCTTGAAAGCGTCATTGACCTCCGCCGGCGGGTCAGCCTGCTGGATGGCGACGCCCTGCACGTCGATGCCCGCGTGGTAAGCGTCGAGGATGTGCTGCATCCTGTCGGTGACCTGGCTCTCGATCTCGCTCCGCTTGTCGCCCATCGCGTCCTGCAGCGTCACCTGGCTAATGACCGATCGCATCGCGCTCTCCGCGACTTGGCGGATCGTTTCATCGGGCTGGGCGAGCTGGAACAAGTACCATTCGGGGTTCTTGATGTTCCAGCGCACCGAATAAGCGATGTCGAGCAGGTTCTGGTCGCCGGTCAGCATCAGGTCCTCGCTGCTCTGCGAGCCAAGATCAGCGCTGCGGATGCTCTCGACATCGACTTTCTGAACCCGGTCGATCGGAGCAGGCAGGGTCATGCCGACGCCGGGGCCGAGCGTATAGCTATAGCGGCCAAAGCGGGTCACAACCCCGCGTTCCCCCGGTGCGATCGAGTGCATGGTGGTAAAAACGAGCCACATTGCGACCACGCCGACGACCGCCCAGAAAATCAGCGATCCGCTCGGCCGTCCCCTGAAACCGCCGCCGCCGAGGCGCATCCTCCCACGCCGAAGGATCTCGTCGAGCGGCGTAACGCCGGAGCGTCCGCTCAACGGGCCCCGGCCCGAGGGCTCGCCCCAAGGTCCGCCGTCACCGCCCTCAGCCGGCGGCTCGTCGCTGCTCCCGCTTGGGCCCCAAGGGCCCTTGTTGTCGGTGAACCAGCCGCGGAGACGGCCGCCCAACCCCTCAAAAGTACTCATCGGCGCGGAATATAGAGGGCGCTCCCGACGAAAAACAGTGGCAAGGCGCGGTGAGGTTCCTATGTGCCTGCAATGAGCGATGCACGCCGCGCCTTCGATGACCTCCCGTTCAGCGACCGCATCCGGTCCTCCAAGCTGAGCGCGGGTGTCGCGACACTCATCGTCGACGCCACGGGATTGTCGGCAGCCGAGCAGTCCGATGTCGAAGCGACCTTGCGGTCCGCTGCGCTTGCAAGGGACGGTGTCGACGAGGTCCGGATCGCGATGAGCGCGGCGCAGCCGACGCGGACTCTGATCGCAATCGGCAGCGGAAAAGGCGGAGTTGGCAAGTCGACGATTTCGGCCAATCTCGCGATTGCCCTCCAGCGAATGGGCAAGAAGATCGGCTTGATCGACGCCGATGTTTACGGACCTTCGCAGCCCACCCTGCTTGGTTCCGACATGAAGCCGAGCGCCCATGGTGACCAGCTGATCCCGGTGGAAGCCCACGGCATCAAGTTCTTGTCATTGGGCCAATTGGTTTCACCAGGCCATGCGCTTGCGTGGCGCGGACCGATGGCCACCGGCGCCCTTGCAAAGCTGGTCGAGGCCGACTGGGGAGATGCCGAGCTCTTGATCGTCGACCTTCCGCCGGGGACGGGCGACGTCCAGCTCTCGCTCATCCAGCGATCGCGCCCGGCTGGAGCGATCATCGTGTCGACCCCGCAGGATCTCTCGCTGATCGACGCCCGCCGCGCCGTCGACCTGTTCAATAAGACCAGCGTCCCGGTGATCGGCCTGATCGAAAATATGGCGACTTATTCCTGCCCTCATTGCGGCGAGGCATCCTATCCATTTGGCCGCGGCGGCGCCGAAGCGGCAGCGGCAGAAATGAGCATTCCATTTCTCGGACGTCTTCCGCTCTCGTCCGCCATCCGGGAGGCTTCCGACAAGGGCCAGCCGCCAGCTGCGAGCGGCGGCGCCGAGGCGGAGCCGTTCGAAGCTATCGCTGCGAAACTGCTGGAGCTGATCGAGCATTGAGCTTCGGCGAAAGGAATTAGCCATGCCGCTGACCCGTGACGAGGACATTGCCGAACTCCTGACGAGCGCGCGCACGATTGCCGTGGTTGGTGCGTCTGATCGGCCCGATCGCCCATCGCACGGAGTTATGAGGTTCCTCCAGGATCATGGCTATCGCGTGCTTCCTGTTAATCCGCAGATTACAGGCGAGCATGTGCTTGGTGAATTCGTCTGGCGCGAGCTCGCGCAGATTGGCGTTCCGATCGATATCGTGGACATCTTCCGGCGATCTGAAGCCGCGGCGGAAGCAGTCGAGCAGGCGATCTTCGTCGGCGCGAAGGCGGTCTGGATGCAGCTCGGCGTCATCAACGAGGAAGCGTCTGCACGAGCCGAGGCCGCTGGGCTGAAGGTCGTCATGAACCGCTGTCCGCACATCGAGATCAATCGGCTGCGACTGCCGAAGATCGCCGCAGGCTCCTAGGCAGCGCCCACCGTCATTTCCGGGACAAGAATCGATGGCGCATCGATACCGCGCCGGAATTCGAGGTCCGACGCGCACTCCATTGTCCCGAACATGTCGATCAGGTTGCCGGCGATCGTGATCTCCGCGACCGGCTCAACCACCTCACCGCCGCGAACCATGAACCCCGCGGCGCCGCGGCTGTAATCGCCGGTGACGCCGTTCACTCCCTGTCCGATCAGCTCGATCACGAGCACAGCTTCGGCAACGCTTGCCAGCAGCTCGTCGCGTGTGCGGCTGCCGGGTTCCAGGTAGAGGTTGCTGGGGGACGCGCCTGGCGCACCGCCGACGCCGCGGGACGCGTGGCCGGTGGGCTCGATCCCCAGCTGCCGCGCCGATGCGCTGTCCGCGATCCACTGGTTTAGGATGCCGCCTGCGACGAGCGCTTTCCTGGAGACCACGACCCCTTCCGCATCGAACGGACGCGAGCGCAGTCCGCGCAGCCGCAGCGGATCGTCGACGATTGTAATCCCCGGAGCAAAGACTGCAGCGCCGAGCCTGTCGAGCAGGAAGCTGGTCCTGCGTGCAATCGAAGAGCCAGTGATCGCGCCGGCGAAATGACCGAGCAACGACGAAGATACTCGGGGGTCGAAGATCACCGGGTATTTGCCGGGCTTGGGCCGCGTCGGGTTCAGGCGGGAAACGGCGCGCTCACCCGCACGCCGCCCGATCGTGCTTGCGTCCTCGAGGTCCTCGAGGTGGCGAACGCTGTGCCAGGCATGATCGCGCTGCATCGCGCCGCCCTCTCCTGCGATGACCGATGCGGAGCAACCGTGGCCGCTCGTTCGGTACGCGGCGGAGAAGCCCGTGGAGGTGGCGAGCGCAATCGTCGATGCCGAGGCACTGGCGCTCGCGCCGCCCGAATTCTTGACGCCGGCAACGCCAAGGGCCGCGGCTTCTGCCTCCAGTGCGCGCGCGCGGAGCTCCGGTGCATCCGGCTCCGATCGGTCGTCGGCATCGATGAAAGGCGGCTCGCCGCGCTCGAGCAGCCGAGGCGGCGCAAGGCCGGCATAGGGATCCTCGGGCGCTTCCTTTGCCATCGCCAGGCACCGATCGACGAGCACGCCGAGGCTCTCATTCGACAGGTCGGACGAAGCGACCGTTGCCGATCGCTGCCCGACGAAAAGTCGCAGTCCGAACTGCTCACCCTCGGAGCGGCTCACGTCTTCGAGCTCCGCGAAGCGCACCTGCACGGCCGACGAGCGCTCTCCGACGTACAGCGCGTCGGCGGCGGTGGCGCCGGCGGCCATTGCGCGGTCGACGAGGGATTGGGCGATATCGCGTGCCTGATCGGGGGATTGCATGGCGCTGCGCCTAGCGGCTGGAGAGACCGACCGCCAGCATACCAAGGAATATGAGGAGCCCGCAGGTGCGGTTGGAGCGGAACAGCGTCAGCGCCATTGCGCCGTCGTCCGGGTCGGCTCGAAGCACCTGGTTGGCAAGGTGGACCCCTGCGGGCAGAAGCGCGAGGAGCGCCACCCAGTCCGGCCGGACCGTCCACAGGGCGGCGCTCCAGAACAAGATCGCGACGAAGTAGAAGACGGCAATGCCAAGGGGGGCCCTGTTACCCAGGCGCCTGGCGGAGGATTTGACGCCGACGAGCGCGTCGTCCTCGATGTCCTGGATAGCGTAAAGCGTGTCGTAGCCGACAACCCAGGCAATGCTTCCCAGCCACAACAGGATTGGTGACAAGTCGAGATGCCCGGTCACTGCTGGCCAACCGACGAGCGCACCCCACGAAAAGACGATTCCGAGCCAAGCCTGGGGCCACCAGGTGATGCGCTTCATGAAAGGGTAAGCCGCAACTGGCGCGAGGCTGATGAGTGCGACGATTGCCGCCTCGAGCCTGAGCTGCACGAGGACAATCAGGCCGATGAAGCACAGGATGCCAATCAGGATCCACGCCGAGCGAAGCGACACGCGGCCGCTGGCGAGAGGTCTTAGCCGGGTGCGCTCCACTCGCTGGTCGAGGTCGCGGTCGATAATGTCGTTGTAGACGCAGCCAGCGCTGCGCATCGCCCATGCACCAAGGCCAAGCCAGAAGAACAGGGCCCACCGCCCCGCAGGGCCCGCCAGCGCGACGCTCCACGCGCACGGCCAGTAGAGCAGCCATGTTCCGATGGGGCGGTCGAGCCGCATGAGGCTGGCGAAGGGCCTCAGGCGCGGCGGCAAGGCGCCGATGAACCCTCGACGCTCGCTGTCGGGGACGATGTCGGTGGTGGCGGTCACGCTTGCACCTAAGTAGGAGGCGCCAATGCCTGCAACCCCTGCCTGGCCGCCGAGGAGCCTGCCGCGCCTGTTCGTGCGCCAGGCGCTTGATGCCGGCGTCGACGTCGAACTCGATGCATCGCAAGCGAATTATCTCGGCAATGTGCTGCGGCTCGGCGTCGGCGCGGAGCTCCTGCTGTTCGACGGTATCTCCGGGGAATGGATGGCTCGCATCGCCGATGCGGGGAAAAAGCGGATGACGCTGAGCACGGTTCGCAAGACGAAGGAGCCGGAAAGCATTCCCGACGTGTGGCTGGGCTTTGCGCCGGTGAAGCGCGCGCAGACCGACTGGCTTGTCGAAAAGGCCACCGAGCTCGGCGTCGCCCGGCTGATGCCCGTCGTCACGCAGCGCACGATCGCCGAGCGCGTGAAACTTGACCGGCTCGAAAGCATCGCGATTGAAGCCGCCGAGCAGTGCGGCCGCACACGCGTCCCGCAGCTTGCCGAGCCCGTCCGCCTCAGGAGCTTTCTCGAAGAACTGGATCCCGCGCGCCGCCTTTATTTCGCGGACGAAGGTGGCGGCGATCCTGCGATTTCGATCATGCACGAGGGTCCGGCAGTCATTCTCGTCGGTCCGGAGGGCGGCTTTAGCGCGGACGAGCGCGCGTTCATTCGCGGCACCGGCGCATTCCCCCTGTCGCTTGGTCCGCGCATCCTTCGGGCGGAGACCGCTGCGCTTGCAGCTTTGTCAGTATATATGGCGCTCGCCGGGGACTGGCGCTAAGCGCCGCCGCCCATGACCACGCGCACCGACGATAGCAATTCGCTCCCGATCGAAAACCGAGCCGACTTGCTGTCGGTCTTCGCGGGCGGTGAAAAAACCAAGGCCGACTGGCGGATTGGAACCGAGCACGAAAAGTTCGTCTATCGAACCGCCGACCAGCGAGCGCCCTCGTACGAAGAGCCGGGCGGAATCCGCGACCTTTTGACGGGGCTCACCGAATTTGGCTGGGAACCCGTCATCGAGAACGGGAACGTCATCGCGCTCAAGGGAAAGGACGGGAACGTCAGCCTCGAGCCGGCGGGGCAGTTCGAACTTTCAGGAGCAGCGCTCAACAACCTTCACCAGACCTGTTCCGAGGCAGCGCGGCATCTTGATCAGTGCAAGTCGGTGGGCGAGCGACTTGGCCTTGGCTTTCTTGGCGTTGGCATGTGGCCCGACAAGTCTCGCGCCGAGCTGCCACGGATGCCCAAGGGTCGCTACGGCATCATGCTAGGCTACATGCCCAAGGTCGGGAACCTAGGGCTCGACATGATGTTGAGGACTTGTACCATTCAGGTTAATTTGGACTATAGCTCTGAAGCCGATATGGTGAAAAAGTTTCGTGTCGGCCTTGCCCTGCAACCGGTTGCAACCGCGCTCTTTGCGAACTCCCCGTTCACCGAGGGCAAGCCGAACGGTTACAAGAGCTTCCGCAGCCACATCTGGGAAGATACCGACCCCGACCGGACCGGCATGCTGCCGTTCGTGTTCGAGGACGGGTTCGGATACGAGCGCTACTGCGACTATATGCTCGATGTGCCGATGTACTTCGTCTACCGTGACGGCAAGTATGTCGACGTTGCAGGCGAGAGCTTCCGCGCCTTTCTTGACGGCAAACTGCCCCAGCTGCCGGGCGAGAAGCCGCTGCTGACCGACTGGACCGATCATCTCTCGACTGCCTTTCCGGAAGTCCGGCTCAAGAGCTTCCTCGAGATGCGCGGTGCCGACGGCGGGCGATGGAGCCGGATCTGCGCGCTACCGGCGCTGTGGGTCGGGCTCCTGTACGACAGCGATGCGCTCGATGCGGCGTGGGACCTGGTGAAGCACTGGACCATCGAGCAGCGCGAGAAGCTGCGGCACGATGTTCCGGCGCTCGCCCTCGACGCGCTCACGCCGGACGGGGAGCGGATGGGAGATTTTGCCGCCCGCGTGCTCGAGATCGCGGGCAGCGGCCTGACGCGCCGCGCTCAGCTCAATAGCGCTGGCGACAATGAGAGCGGATTTCTCGATCCATTGCGCGACGTGGTTTTGACCGGCATGACCCCTGCCGACCGTCTCCTTGCCCGCTTTCATGGCGAGTGGAATGGCGACGTGTCTCACATCTACGAGGAATTCAGCTTCTGATGGATATGCCGATGCAAAGCCGCCGAACTCTCTATCCCGAGATCCAACCCTATGAGACGGGCATGTTGGACGTCGGCGACGGGCACCGCCTTTACTGGGAGCTCTCAGGCAATCCCGCCGGCAAGCCGGTCGTGTTCCTCCATGGCGGACCTGGCGGCGGATCGAGTCCGGACCACCGACGTCAGTTCAATCCTGACAAGTACAAGATCCTGGTGTTCGACCAACGCGGCTGCGGCAAGTCGACGCCCTACGCCAGCCTCGAAAACAATACGACCTGGGATCTCGTCGAGGACATCGAGAAACTTCGCACTGAGGTTTCAAAGGTGGACCGTTGGCAGGTGTTCGGCGGCAGCTGGGGCTCGACCCTCGCTCTCGCCTACGCCGAAACTTACCCCGACAAGGTCACCGAGCTGGTGCTGCGCGGCATCTTCCTCTTCGATCAGTATGAGATCGACTGGATGTACAAGGAGGGCGGCGCATCGCAGGTCTATCCCGACAAATTCGACGAGTTCCTTGCGCCCGTTCCGATGGACGAGCGGGGCGACCTGGTCGAAGCTTATCGCAGGCGTCTGACAAGCAGCGACAGGGATGAGCAGCTCAGCGCCGCGAAGGCGTGGAGCAAGTGGGAAGGGGACATCGTCACTCTGCTGCCGAGCCCTTCGACGATCGAGCATTTTACCTCGCCCGAGGTCGCCGTGGCCGTGGCGAGGATCGAAAACCATTACATGGCGAACCACGGCTGGCTCGAGGAAGGACAGCTCCTTCGCAATGCAGGCAAGCTGAGCGGCATTCCAGGCGTGATCGTCCAGGGGCGGCACGACACCTGCACGCCTCCGATCGCGGCTTGGCGGTTGAAGCAGGCGTGGCCGACGGTCGAGCTCAACATCGTGCCCGATGGAGGGCACTTGTTCAGTGAGCCAGGCGTCCTCGACGGCCTGATCCGCGCCACCGACCGGTTCGCCGGCGCCTAGTCTGCTCAGTGTCGAAGCGCAGTCCCTAAGCCTCGGCAATGGCGTCGAGGCGGCGCCTTCGACCTGACCTCACTGGCGCTACTTGCCCGGCGTGTAGACGCGTTCGATATGACCCTTTAGCTCGTCAGGATAGAAATAGACTGGGCGCAGGCTGCCTGCCGCAAAGCGCTGGGCCTCGTCATTGAAATGCGGCGAACCAGGCTGGCCGCTCTCCCCGCCCGCAGTGACAGCATGCGCGCGCACGCGCGGTCCGAACTCGACAACGGCGACGAAGCTGTTGCCATAATCGCCGTACCAGCGCTTCGTGCCGGCCCTCGGCGTCGAGCGGATCGAGGCGAGTGAGCCGAAATTAGCATCGGCAAACGGGACCGGGATGCTTGGCGCGCCATCGCTAAACTTTGCATCCTGGATGTCGTTCGAGATGCGCTGCGCGCGGTTGATCTCGCCCCAAGGCACGTCCCAGCGGCCGAACTCCCGCTCGAGATAGCTTACTGCCTCGTCAAGCGACTGCAGCTTCTGAGCATTTGTCGTGTCGCGGGCGAGACGCATCATTACCTTGTTGGATGGCTCGTCCGCGGGCGCGGCAAGCGCCTTCTTGAGGTCAAGGCCCCAGGTCATTGCGAGCGTCTGCGGGACGGATCGGGAATCCCAGCGATAATTCCACGCGCGGAGCGCAGCGATCGGACCTGCAAGGCGGGTGCGGCGGGGATCGCCAGGCCCAAGCGAATCAAAGGCGTCGAGCAGCGAGGGAATCAGCGCGGCGAAGCCGGGCTGGTAACTGTCATAGGCCGCCGCCTGCAGGCGTTCGAGCGTCCAATCCCGGCTGTCGGTCAGCAGCTCCAGCGCATGAACCCCGCGATAATTCTCGCCGTACATGTCCATATATTTGGGATAGTTTGCTGGATTGGGGCTGAAGGCGCCCGCTGCTGACCAGGGCGCATTATTGTTATTGTCCACCCAGCCGTTCGGCGGGCTGACGACATTGGGAAGTTCGGGCAGCGAGTGCAGCGATCCCCAGTCGGTCGCGGGATCGCTGCCGTCGACGACCTTGGTGTAGTCGAACCGGTTCTCTCGGCGCGGGACGAACTGAGGATGCAGATAAGCGATCTCGCCCTTGTCGTCGGCGAAGATCGTATTGTTCGAGCTGTTCGCCTTGAGCTGGGCGATGCGCATGAACGAGGCGAAATCGCTCGCCTTGGTCCGAAGATAGCTTTGCTGCAGCGCCTCGACCGGCCGGTTCATCATCGCGAACGCGATCCATTGCCCATGATCGGAACGGACAATCGGGCCATGGTGGGTGAAGAAGGTGGTGAAGCTGCGCGAGGCCAAATGGCCGTTGGCGGTTCGATAGCGGATCGTCACCGGACGCACGCCGATGGGATTGCAGGCAGTTCCGTAGCGGTAACAGCGCGTCTTTTGATGCTGTTCCACCTTTTCGGCGAACTCGTCGACGGAATCGACACCGCTCGAGGTGTGCATCCAGCCTATGTGCGGGTTGAACCCCTGGTAGATGAAGAACTGGCCCCATGTCGCTGCGCCATACGCGTCGAGCCCTTCGTCGCTCGACATTTGCAGCTCGGAGCGAAAATACCAGCTGGTGTGCGGATTGATGAGCAACAGTGCATGGCCATCGCGCGTGAGCGCAGGTGCAATTGCAATCCCGTTGGAACCCTGTCGTTCACGCCAAGGCGCCGGGGCGGCGGCAATCGAAGTCCCTGAATAGAACGCCTTGAGCTGGTCGAGGTCGATCCGCTCGATGTCGCCGCCGATGCTCCCTTCGGTAAAACTTAGAGCCATCCAGGGCTCGAACCGCCTGAGGACGCGCGGATGGACGTTCGGGTGGGTAGCGAGGAAGTAGTTGAGACCATCTGCCCAGGCCGTCATCAGCGCCTGCATTTCGGGCGGGCTTTTTGCATAGTCGGACTTCAGTTCTTCATCACTGACGTAAAGGCGCGCGCGCAGATCCTGCCAGATCCCCTTTTCGCCCTCTGCTTCGGCAGTGCGGCCAAGCGACGTCAGGTAGTTGGATTCGATGCGGTCAAAATCGTCTTCGGCCTGCGCGTAGATCATGCCGAAAACCGCGTCTGCATCGGTACGGCCATGGACGTGCGCGATGCCCCAATCATCGCGGACGATCGTCACGTGCGCGGCCTCCGAACGCCATCGCGCCAAATCGGGCGGCGGAGCGGCTGCGGTGAGGAGGAGGAGAAGAGCGCCTGCTGCGACTGCTGTGAAGTTACGCATTCGGCAATGCTTGCTTGGCTTGGCCCCAGCCCGCAAGCATCTTTGATCGCGCGCGTTCGAGCAATTCGTCGGCGTCACGAATGCTGAAATGATGGCCGCTGTCGTAGCGATCGAGCTCCTCCCAGGCGACAGGCGCGGCAACCGGAGCCCCTTCGCGGGCACGAGCGGAATAAGGCATCACCGCGGTCGATCCGCGCTGGTTGCGCAGCCAGTCGAGAAAGATGCGGCCCTTCCGCTGCACCTTGCGGATGTTGGCAGTAAAGCTTTCCGGCTCGGCGTCGGCGATCGCTCGACTGAACCTCTCGGCGAACGAAGAGACTGCAGGCCAGTCTGCCGAGGCATCGAGCGGCGCAATCACGTGCAGCCCCTTGCCGCCGGACAGCAACGCAAAGGTCTTCAGCCCAAGTTCGCCGAGCAGTTCGCGCAGGCGCAAGGCCGCCTTCTTCACCTCGTTGAAGTCGAGCCCGACGTCGGGGTCGAGATCGAAGACAAGCCGATCTGGATTTTCGATCGATCCGCTACGGCTACCCCAGCCGTGGAACTCGATCGTGCCCATCTGGACACAGGCGAGCAATCCACGAATGTCGTCGAAATAGAGATAGTCCTGGACGATACCCTTCTTTTCCTTGACGGGCACGTGCTTGACGTGCGGTCCAAAGGACCCGGTGTCGTGCTTCTGGAAAAAGCATTTCTTCGAGCGTCCCTGCGGGCAGCGGATCAGGGTCATCGGGCGGTGGGCCGCGTCGATCATGATGAGCGGCTCGACGGCAGCATAATAATCGGCAAGATCCAGCTTCGTGAGCTTTTCGTCGGGGAAGATGAGGCGCTCGGGATTGCTGATTTCGATGCCAAAGCCCGCCGCCGTGCGGGGCGAATCTTTCTTCTCCGACCTCGTTAGATGCTTGGGCGTTTCGACCACCACCTCTGATGCCGGCTTATCCTCGCGAAGGGCGACGAAGCTCGGATGTCTGAGAATGCCTTCGTTCGTGAATTCCGTGAAGGCGATTTCGGCGACCAGTTGCGGCTTGATGAAATGGGCGGCCTTGCGGTCAGCTCGAGGGACATCGAGGGCGGCCTTGTCTACTTCGAGCGGCCGCATCCGTTCCATCAGATCTTCGATGAGCTTGCCGTTGAAGCCCGTGCCGACCTTTCCGACGTAGGTGAGCCTGCGGTGCTCACGGGCAGCAAGAAGAAGCGAGCGGAAGCCAAGCCTCTTGTCACTCTCGGTCCAGCCGACGATCACGAATTCCTGGCGCTGGATGCACTTGATCTTGAGCCAGTTGCGCGTTCGGGCGCCCTTGTAAGAGCAGCCAGCTTTCTTGGCGACGATCCCCTCGCCTCCTTGCCTGCAGACCTCCTTGAAGAGCGCCTCGCCCTTCCCGATCACATGGTCGCCGTAGATGATCGGCGAGGTTACGCCCGCAAGGAGCGATGCCAGGCGGTCCTTGCGGACGATATTGGGCAGCCGCTTGATGTCCTCGCCGCGGTCAACGAGCAGGTCGAAGGCATAGAATATGAGATTGGCGCCTCTTTGTTCCTTCAAGGTCGACTGAAGGCGCTGGAAGCTGGGCTTGCCGTTTTCGTCGAGAGCGACCGCTTCTCCGTCGATGAGGCAGCCGGCGGGCAGGTTCGCCGCGGCCGCCACGAGCGCCTTAAACTTGTCGCTCCAGTCCTTGCCGTGTCGCGTCCAGGCGGTCGCCACGCCGTCGCCAACCGCGAGGAGCAGGCGGTAGCCGTCATACTTATATTCATAGAGCCAGTCATTGCCGCTTGGCACGTCGTCGACCAGTGTCGCGAGCTGCGGCGGCTGAAATTCGGGCGGAGCCTTGCCCGCCCTCTTCTTGGCACGACCAGCTTTCTGGCCGCCACGGTTGGAACGCCAAACATCCTCGCCTGCAGCGATCTCGGCCATCGTTCGCCCCGTCGTTACGCTCGTCACGCAATCGTCAACCAGTTCGTCGCCATGCTCGGGATCGGAATGGTCGTCGGTTACTTTCTTGAGCATCCACGGCTCGCCGCGCTCGCCCGGGCGCGGATCGAGGCGAAAGAGCACCCATTCTCCTTTCATCCGCTCGCCTTCGAGCGTGAAGTGAAGGTGTCCCTCCTCGATCGTCTTGCTGGGGTCCTTCCCAGCTTGCGGAATCCAGCGCCCCTTGTCCCAAAGCATCACGGTCCCGCCGCCATATTCGCCGGCAGGTATCGTCCCCTCGAAGGTCCCGTAATCGAGTGGGTGGTCTTCGGTTCGCATCGCGAGGCGCTTGTCGCCGGGATCGATGCTCGGTCCTTTAGGAACAGCCCAGCTCTTGAGAACGCCGTCGAGCTCCAGGCGGAAGTCCCAGTGCAGCCGCGAAGCTTCGTGCTTTTGTACGACGAAACTGTTTCCCGAGCCCTTGAGCCTGCGTCCCCGCGGCTCCTTCGTCTTCGAAAAATCGCGCTTTCGGTTGTAGGTGTCGATGTCGAGCTTGCGCGACGCCATCACCTGGCCTCGCCCTTCAACCCGCGCCAGATGCATGGCCCGGCGCAGATCATTTGCTTCGCTGCGTTGCTTCTTGAACGTCGCGACATGGAGCTAGCGCTTGCGCCCTCCAGCAGCTGCACTTTTCGTCGTTTTCCTAGCCGGAGCCCGGCGCGCCGCGGGCTTCTTTGCGGCAGCGCCTTTCCTTCCGGAACCACGCTTGTTCTCGTTGGCGGCCTTGCCGCCCTCCTCGTCGGAATTGCCGAGGCTCCGCTTTAGCGCGGCCATCAGGTCAACGACATTGGAGCCCTTGGGCGGCGGTGCTCCCGCAGTCGGATCCTCGATGATCCGTTCACCCTTGGCGCGTTGCTTCTCTTCGATCAGCCGATGCAAGGCGTCGACATAGCGGTTGTGGAATTCGGCGGGATCGAACTTGCCCGCCTTTCGCTCAATCAGCATCGAGGCCATGTCGAGCAGGTCCGCATCGGGCTCCTGGTCGCCGATTTCGCGGAAGTAGGACTGCGCCTTGTGGACCTCGTCGGCATAACGCAAGGTCTCCAGCAGGAGACCGCGCCCGCAGGGCTTTAGCGCAACCACATATTCCTGGCCGCGCATTGCGAGCTGGCCGACGCCGACCTTCTTCGCGGCCTTGAGCGCATCGCGAAGGACGACATAGGCCTCTTCCGCAAGATCGTCCGCGGGCACCACGAAATAGGGCTTGTCGTAATACATCGCGTCGATATCGCCGACGTCCACGAACTCGACGAGATCGAGCGTCTTGCGGCTCTCGAGCTTGACGCTGTCGATTTCGTCCTGGTCGAGAAGGACATAATGCCCCTTTGAAACCTCATAGCCCTTGACGATCTGGTCGACGTCAACTGGGCCGATGCCCGGCACCACTTTTTCGTATTTGATCCGCTGCCCGGTCGGTTCATAGACTTGGTGAAACTGGATTTGCGCGCCACTTTTTGTCGCCGGGTAGAGTTCCACCGGGATCGACACCAGCGCCAGCCGGATTTGCCCTCGCCAGATCGCTCGCGCAGCCATGAATCGTCTCCTTCAATGGAGACTCAATTCATTGCCGCGCCGACTCGTTCCGTGTCGAGGCCTTGAGGCTGGTCACGAACCGCGCGACGTCGCCGCCGCGCCGGGCGAGTTCGATGATTGCAGAGCCGCAGATCACGCCTCTCGCCCCCGCCGTCAGCGCCGCCCGGACGTGCGCTGGCGTCGAGATCCCGAAGCCGAAAACCGGTGGCGGGGCGCCTGCTGCCGCGAGACGGTTGATCATGGCAACGTCGAACTGGCCTCCTGCATGGGTGCCGGTAATGCCGGAACGGCTGACGCAATAAGTATAGGCTCTAGACATGCGGGCGATCCGGTGGAGGGTCGCATCGGGCGTGTTGGGAGCCGCGATCAGCACCGGCTCGATGCCGGCCTGTTCCATGTCGCGGACGAACGGCTCGGCTTCCAGGGATGGTACGTCTGCGATCAGAAGACTGTCGGCGCCGGATTGGGCAGCGTCGCGCGCAAAGCCAGCCCGCGCTGCGACGATATTCGCGTAGGTCAGTATGCCAAGCGGCACGCAAGGATGTCGTCGGCGGAACTTGGCGATCAGCTCGAAGCAGTCGCCGACCCTTACGCCCGCGGCAAGCGCGCGCTGTGCCGCTGCCTGAATGACTGGCCCGTCGGCAACCGGGTCTGAAAACGGAATCCCGACCTCGACCATGTCGGCGCCGGCCTCGACCACTGCATCGAGGAGCCGCGCGCTCGTCGCCATGTCCGGATCGCCCAGCATCAGGAAAGCGCCGAAGGCTCCTTCTTCGGACAGGCGCCCGAACATGTCGCCATATCGGCTCATGCGAGCAGCGCCTGTGCCTGGCTGACGTCCTTGTCGCCGCGTCCCGAGAGGCCGACGAGGATCGCGATGTCGGGCTCCTCGTTGGCGAGCTTCAGTGCATGCGCCAGCGCATGGGCAGATTCAAAGGCGCAAAGGATGCCCTCGCTCCTCGCGAGCGCCGTGAACGCCGCGAGCGCCTCGCGATCGGTGCAGCCGACATATTCCGCCCGGCCGCTCTCCTTGAGATGCGCATGCTCGGGACCGACGGCTGGATAGTCGAGACCGGCGGAAACGGACCAGGTATCGCGAATTTGCCCCTCCTCGTCCTGGAGCACGTAAGTTTCGGCGCCATGGAGGATGCCCCGAGTGCCGCGCAGAAGCGTCGCGCCATGCTCTTCATGATCGAGCCCCTTGCCGGCGGCCTCGACACCGATCAGTCGCACCGGATCGTCGATGAAGTCGGCAAAGAGACCGATGGCGTTGGAGCCGCCGCCCACGCATGCGACGACTGCATCCGGCAGGCGGCCTAGCTGCTCCTGCATCTGGGCCCGCGCCTCGCGTCCAATCACGCGCTGGAATTCGCGAACCATCGTTGGAAAAGGATGAGGCCCCGCCGCGGTGCCAAGGAGGTAATGGGTAGTCTCAAAGCTTGCCGACCAGTCGCGCAGCGCTTCGTTGATCGCGTCCTTGAGGGTTCTCCCGCCGCTCTCGACGGATATGACCTTTGCGCCCATCAGCTGCATTCGAAAGACGTTGAGCTGCTGCCGCTCTACGTCCTTTGCTCCCATGTAAATCACCGTCTCGAAGCCGAGCAGCGCTCCCACAATCGCAGTGGCGACGCCATGCTGGCCCGCACCCGTCTCCGCGATCAGCCGCGCCTTGCCCATGCGTTTTGCAAGTAGTCCTTGGGCGAGCACCTGATTGGTCTTGTGCGCACCGCCGTGCAGCAGGTCCTCGCGCTTGAGGTAGATATTGGCGGGCAGGTTCCGGCAACGGGTGAGCGGCGTCGGCCGTCCCGCATAGCTTGCGAGTAGGCCGCCAAGTTCGGCTGCGAACGCAGGATCGGCCTGAGCATCGAGAAATGCGGTCTCGAGCTGCTCGAGCGCGGGCACCAGTATCTCTGGGACAAAGGAGCCGCCGAAGCGGCCAAATCGGCCGCTCAGGCGCATTGGCGGATCCTCGGACGAGCTGGCGGACGCAAGGATTCGAACATTGCGCCGATCTTCTTGGGCGATTTTCGACCAGGGCTGTGGTCGACCGAAGAGCCAATGTCGATTGCAAAAGGCCCAAGGCGTTGGGCAGCCGCTGCATTGTGCCGGCCGATTCCGCCAGCGAGAAGCCCGCGCGCGAGATCGGGATGACCCTGGATCAAGGACCAGTCGAAGCTGCGACCGGTTCCGCCGCCGCCGTTGTCGAAGACAATCCTGTCGCCGCCTCGACCGACGAACGGCCCGCTCCCGACGCTGAACGAAGTCCATATTTCGCACGACGAGGGCAGCTCACGCCTCACCTTGCGGATGTACTCGAGATCCTCGGTCCCGTGGAGCTGGACAGCGTGGAGGTTGAGTAAGGCAGCGATATCGCTCAGCGTGCCTGCCGGCGCATCGCGGAACACGCCCACCGGCAGAATGCCGGAGCGCCGCGCGATACCGGCCAGCGGCGCTGCCTCGTCTGTCGTGACATGGCGGGGGCTGCCAGGCACGAAGACAAAGCCGGCGAACGCCGCTGGCCGGGCGGCGCGCACGTCGGCGCCGCATCGCAAGCCGCAAAGCTTGGCGCGTCCGAAGACGAGCTTTCGCGCGGCTTGTGCCGGGTCTGGAGAGCGCATGAGCGACGAACCAATCAAGAAAGCATCGACGAGTGGTGCCAAACGGTCGATATCAGCCCGCTGCGAAATGCCTGACTCTGAGACCAGCACCCGATCGGCGGCGAGCCTCGCGAGACGCTCGGTTGAACGAAGGTCGATGCTAAGGTCGCGTAGATCCCGGTTGTTGATGCCGATGAGCGGTGCGCCAAGTGACAGGGCACGCGTCATCTCGCCTTCGCTGTGAACTTCGACGAGGGCATCCATGCCGAGACGCCGAGCCTCCGCGATCATGGCGCGCGCGGCCCCGTCGTCTAGGAGCGAGAGCATGACGAGGATCGCATCCGCGCCAGCGATGCGCGCCTCCACCACCTGCCGAACGTCGAGGAAGAAATCCTTGGCCAGGACCGGTCCGTCGAAGTTGCGGCGCGACGCTGCGAGGTCGTCGAGCGAGCCACCGAAAAAGGAACGGTCGCAGAGCACGCTCAATGCGTCGGCAACTCCAGCATAGCCGCGCGCTAGCGCCTCGGCGTTCGCCGACGCGCGGATCACGCCCGCCGATGGCGAGGATTTCTTGATTTCAAGAATGAAACGAGCGCCAGGCTGTGCCAGCGATGCCGCGAGACTGCGCTCGGTCGGCACAGCGCGAGCGCGCAATGCGTCGAGCGAGACGCTGGCGAAGCGCTGCTCGAGCTCGCTCCGCTTTGCAGCCTCGATCTCCGCCAGCACGCCCTCAGCCATTGCTTGCCTCGACGAAAAGCTCGAGCGCCTCCGCGGCGCGTCCGGACGACAGGGCGTCGCGAGCGATTGCCGCTCCTTCCCTCAACGTCGCCGCCTTTCCCGCCGTCGTCAGCAGTGCGGCCGTGTTGAGAATGACGATGTCCTCTTCAGCCTGTGCAGCGCGGCCTTGCAGCAACGCCTTCAGCCGCAGCGCATTTTCCGCTACGTCACCGCCCCTCACGAGGTTGAGCGGCGCTCGCTCAAGACCGGCATCTTCAGGCGTAATCTCCAACTCCTCGATCTCGTCACCAGAGAGGCGGATCGCTCTTGTTTCGCCGTGCAGTGCAACTTCGTCGAGGCCCGTACCATGGACGACGAGTGCCCGCTCGACGCCCATGGCTGCGAGCGTCTGCGCGATGCGCCGGAGCATCTTGGGATCGGCAACGCCCAGCAGTTGCACGCGCGGTCGAGCCGGATTGATGCAAGGCCCGAGGAGGTTCATGATCGTGCGCACTTCGAGCTGTCGCCGGACCAACGCCGCATGCTTCATCCCCGGGTGGTAGGCGGGTGCGAAGAGGAAGCAGAAACCGGTTTCGTCGAGTAGCGATCGTGTTTTTTCCGGCTCAAGATCGATCCTTGCCCCGACGGCCTCGAGCACATCGGCGGAACCGCATTTCGAGCTGACGCCGCGATTGCCATGCTTTGCCACCGGCAACCCGGCGGCGACGGCGACGAACGCCGTCGCCGTCGAAACGTTGATGAGGCCTGAGCCGTCGCCTCCCGTGCCGCAGCAATCGGCGTAGAGATATTCGGGCCGTTCGAAGGGCAGCGCTGCATTGCTTAGTGCGCGTGCCGCGCCGATCATTTCATCGGCGGTCTCGCCCTTCATTCTAAGCGCAATCAGCATCCCAGCGATTTCGGCCGGTTCGAGCTTACCCAGCACCAGCCGTTCGAAGAGGTGCTCGGAATCTTCGATTGGCAGGTCTTCCCCGGAGAGAAGCTTGGGAAGCGGGTTCGGTACCGGCTGTGAAGGGTCCTGCGCCGGCCGGATTGCCGGATGGAGGACGGGAGCGGCCGCTTCGCGCGACAAGGTCGAAATATGGTCCATGATCTCACCTGAGAAAAAAAAGCCCGCCGGATGGCGGGCGGGCAGTCGATGATCGGTTCTAGTCGATCAGTCGCGCCATCGCGCCGCATGCATTGCGCTGCTCCACCACCAACGGTGAGCGGTCGACGGTGCAGCGAGGGCGATCAGGTTCGTCATTCGAATCATTAGGTAGGGCAGCGCCCTTCCCGCGGTCAAGCGGCTGACCCTTCAAGGAGCGCCTCGGGCGGCGGCTAGTTGTGCGCGCTTCTTACGCGCCCGCGGGCGATTTGGGACAGTTTCGTAGATCGGTTGCCAGACGCTGATCGCGAGTCTAATCGTCACACTTCCGGGATCAAAAATCCGGCTCGGTGACTGCTAAGTCATTGAAAAGCGGGTGTAGCTCAATGGTAGAGCAGAAGCCTTCCAAGCTTACGACGAGGGTTCGATTCCCTTCACCCGCTCCAGATCCGCGGCGCGTCGGGTTGGCGCTCAGCCTCGTCGCTTGGTGAATGAGCAGCGCCGGAACGCGCGGCACCTGCGGCTGTCGAACCGTTTCCCGGCCAGTCCATGGCATGGCGTTGACAGAGCATTGATGCGCCGCCACATGGCGCGCCTGCCTGCACCTTGGAGAGGTGGCCGAGTGGTTAAAGGCAGCAGACTGTAAATCTGCCCGCGCAAGCGTACGCTGGTTCGAATCCAGCCCTCTCCACCACCATCGCTGCAGGCGATCAAACGCTCAGAAACTTTAATGTCGGCCAAGATCGCGTTCAGAGGAACGCGAGGCCGGGAGCGCACTGGGCGCATTCCTCTTCCACGCCTCCAAGCCAATTAAGAACCATTAGCCATATTTCACCCGATTCCCCGGAAATCTGCTGAAAATCTGGCAGAATCCTCGCGGATGACCTAAGGTCTTCAAGACTCGTTGCTCGGGAGTAAGCGCCATGTTGCGCGCGGTGGGGACTGCGTTGGAAGATTCGGACAGCTTGCCTGATGATGACCAGGCGGCTTCGCGGCAGGTGACCAATGACCTGATGGCGGCGCGCGTCGCTCGGCTGACCCCCGCGCAGCTCGATTGCCTGCGCCTCGTTGACCAGCATCTCAATTCGAAGGAGATCGCGGCGGAGCTCGGAATATCGCCGCACACGGTCGACCAGCGTGTCCGGCAGTCGCTCCAAATCCTCGGGGTGGAACGACGCGCGCAGGCGGCACGCATCGTTGCGCAATACCGCGGGCAATATCAGCGATTGATACATCAATCGCCGTACATTGAGCCGCGCGGTGCCCAGGCCCAACCAGAAGCCGCGGTCAGTCATCAGATTCGGCACGCTGACCGCGCAGGGGAGGTTGGAAGGCCGGGTTTCCTTACCGAGCAGAGGCCAGCGTCATTCCGGCCTTCCCTGCAACCGCCGTTCGCAACAAGGAGCAACCCTCGGAATGAGATGAGTGTCGGCCAGAGGCTGTTCTGGATCGCGGCGATCGCGATCGGAGCGGCATTTTCGGCGGGCATGTATCTCGCCGGGCTGGAAAGCCTTGCAAGGCTGCTCAAAAGCTAAGCTAACGGGCAGAAGCAAGCCGGCAAGCAGATCGGACCGACAGCCACCTTGGCGCCAAGCGCCGGGGAAGGAGCAGCTATGCGTAAAGAGCAAATTGAGAATGCCGCCTTTGAGGTCGCAACCCAGGTACGTGCCGTCGAGGAAAGCATCGAGGCAGCTCTTGCCGAACTTGCCGAGCTCCAAGCACGAATGGTTCGTGCGCGCCTGGTCACGAAGGCGGGGTTCGTCGCCAGTCATCCCGCCTTCGAACATCTTGCGGTCACCACTTCGGGGCTCGTTAGCGCGCGTGGAGGCATCGCCAATTGCCATGTCGCGCTTGCAGCGACCCGCAAGACCCTCCCGGGCCTGCGCACTGTCGCGTTCGGGGACGAAGGCGAATGTCCGCCGGCATCCGCGCAGGTCGACCTGCGCGTCGTTGCGTAACGCAGGAGATTGACCGGACACCGGCATTCGGTGTCCGGTCGACTGCTATGCTCCTCGTTCGTCTCATCCTCTACAACGGTCTCCTGCTTGGCGCTTGCGGCTATGCGTGGCTGCGCGGCCGCCGCGACGAGCGGATCGCTGCGCTCGTTTGCGTTACCGCCTCCTTCGCCAGCTTGCTCCTCGTGACGCGACTGCGATTCTCCCAGATTGAATATGGAATCCTCATCGTCGATCTTGCGGTCTTGGCATCCTTCGTCGCGGTCGCCCTCCGCTCCGAACGGTTCTGGCCGCTTTGGGTGAGCGGATTCCAGATGACCTCGACCGTCCCCCACGTGCTGAAGCTGGTTGACCCAGGCCTGATGCCGTTCGCTTATGCGGCCGCGGAAACCATCTGGAGCTACCCGATCCTCATCATCATTGCCGTCGGGACCTGGCGCGTGGAACGCTATCGATCGCTCGCGCCGCAAAGCGCTGCCTAGACTCCCGCGCTTCGAGCGCTAAGCGGGGTGCCATGTCGCGCCGCAAGAAGTCCCATCAAAGCCACGGCACGCCGAGCCGGCCCCGCTTGTGGGGCAAGCACGCCGTGACGGCAGCGCTCGACAATCCCGATCGCAAAGTTGTTCGCGCCTGGGCAACGCGCGACGCCGCTGCCTACATGCAATTTCCAAAGGATGTGCCGCTCACGCTGGCCGAGGCGCCGGACCTCGGTCGGCTCGTTCCGCACGACGCTCCACATCAAGGCGTCGTCATCGAGGTCGAGCCACTCGAGGAAGCCTGGCTCGACGAGCTGGTCACATCAGCTCCGGAGCGCGCCGTGATCCTTGTTCTGGACCAGGTGACCGATCCGCACAATGTGGGTGCAATTCTTCGCTCGGTCGCGGCTTTTGGCGCCATTGGCATCGTCACTCAGGATCGCCACTCGCCACCAGAGAGCGGCGTCATCGCCAAGGCTGCCTCCGGAGCGCTGGAGCGGGTACCCTGGGTTCGGGTTGTCAACCTCGCGCGCGCGCTCGAGGAGATAGCCGAGGCGGGTTTCTGGCGCATCGGCCTCGCCGGCGATTCGCCCCTGGAGCTCAAGGACGCACTGGGCCCGCAGCGCATCGCGCTCGTCCTGGGCGCCGAAGGAACGGGCCTCAGGCAGAATACGCGCGAGCATTGCGATGCACTTGCCCGCTTGCCGATCACCGATGCCATCGAGAGCCTTAATGTGTCGAACGCGGCCGCAGTCGCATTATACGCTGCGAGCATTGCTTGATGGTCAGGACCACCGATAGCATCCGTCGGCATGTTGCAGAGCTTGCCGCTCGCGAACCCGCGTTTGCGGCGGTTATTGAACGCCATGGCCTCCCCGAGCCGCGCAAGAGCGAGCCGGGTGCGCAAACCCTTTTGCGCACGATTGTCGGCCAGCAAGTTAGCGTCGCCGCAGCACGCTCGATGTGGACCAAGCTGGAAGCGGCATTCGGTTCGCCGCCCGACTTGCACCTGCTGCTCGCGGCAAGCGACGAGGAACTTCGCGCAGCGGGCATGTCGCGCCAGAAGTCCGGCTATATCCGCAGCCTTGCCGGGCTTGTCGTCTCTGGCGAGCTCGACCTCGACAGTCTCCCCGCCGATGACGAGGAGGCGATCGCGCTCCTTACGCGTATCAAGGGGATCGGTCGCTGGTCGGCCGAAATCTACCTGCTCTTCGCGGAAGGACGCGCCGACGTCTTTCCAGCAGGCGATCTTGCGGTGCTGGTCGAGATCGGTCGGCTGATGGGCCTTGAGGCCAAGCCGAGCGAGAAGCAACTTCGAGAGCTTGCAGAGGGCTGGCGGCCATATCGCGGCGCAGCTGCCATTCTTGCATGGCACAGCTATAATTCGGCGGTCCTGTAGCGATCCGGAACTGGCTTGAGACATGGCCGTGGCGGATCCCAGGATATGATCATCGAGGGAGGGTCAAAATGAAACGCGTCGACCTTTATTTCCTGCTGCTTGCGACGGTGCTCCTGGTGTGCGGCGCTGTCCTTGGGATTGTCATGGGTGCTCGAGAGGATTTCCAGCTAACGCCCGTCCATGCCCATCTCAATCTCGCCGGCTGGGCATCGCTGGCGCTCTTCGGTTTAACGTACCGTAGCTATCCGTCGCTCGCCTCCACGCCGCTCGCGCGTTACCATTTCATAGCCTCGGCAACAGCCTCCGTCCTCCTTCCCGTAGGCATTGGACTTGCAGTCCTTCGATCGTCGCCCGGACTGGCCATCTTCGCGTCGGTGCTTTGGCTGGTTGGCGTGCTTCTTTACCTCGCGCAGCTCGTGAGGCTGATCGGCGCCGCTGCTGACGAAGGAGCGATGGCCGCGGCCGAGTGAATTACCGGCGAACGCCGGTCGGGAGCAGGCGCGCGGCGATCCCGCGGAAGATCCGCGGCCCCAGGTCGAGCCTGAAGGGCGCCATTCTTTCGCCGTTCGTATCGCGGCCGAGGAGATAGCTGACCGATGTCTGTCCCTCGCCGCCGCTCCAGCCATATAGCACGTTGAACGCGATCACCGGGACGAAGACCTGTCGTCCCGCGAGCGCGTACGCCTGAAGCTGCGCGCGAGGAGCGGTTACCTGCGTCTTGAACCCCATGCGCTTCAGGGGCGGAATCGCAACGATGCGCTCGCCCTCGCCGACCGGATCGGCGAAGAAAGCCGCGATCTCCTGGTCCTGCGTCGCGCCGGCGTTGAAAATGCTCGCTTCTGCGAGCACTGCTCGCGCAGGCGCGCTTCCCGAGTTGAAAAGCTCGATCTCGAACTCGATCGTCACGCGCTCGTCGTCAAGAATGCAGCGGAGCGGGTTAAAGCCCAGTTCCACCCACGGGCGCAGGCGCGTCGAGACGAAGCCTGGTGCAGTAGGTGCCGGGCTTGTCGGCTCAGGAGCTGCCGCGGGAGGCGTAGGGGCAGGTCGCGGAGCAACGGCGGGCGCTGGCCCAGTGAAGGCGTCGATCTGCGGCCCGCCCGCAAATGCCTCGCGGCCGCGATTGCGCCAGAACAGGAACGCCCCGCCAGCTCCAAGAGCAATGGCGGCGAGGAGCCAGGGAAGAAGGGAAAAGCGGTGTTCGGGCGCAAGTGTGCCGACGGGCGCCGGATCCGGCGCGAACGTGGCAGGCGATGCGGGTGCGGACGCGGCCGGCAGAGTCGACGCAGTGCTGCTGCCGGCGTCGATCTTGGGAAGGCTCGCACTGGCCGAGGGAGACGGCGGAGCCTGGGTTGACGGCTCCGGCGCACGCTCGGGCCGCGAATTCGCAGGTTCGCGCGAAGCGATCTCGGTCCTGCGCGGAGGCGCCGCGAGAGATGGCGCGGATTGCGCGTTACTAGTCGTTGCCGGCCGCGAGCTGGACTGGACGGATGAACTCACCTGGGCCGGGGGTCGGGGCTGGCGCGTGCGCGGCGCGGCCTGAACGGCGGGCTGCTGATCGGCAGGATGCGTAACAGTGCCGTTGAGGCTGAAATTCTGAAGCTCTTTTGGTCCGACAGAATCGCCTGCCGGCGTGTCGCTCGAAGGAGGCGCCTGCTGGGCAAGCGCCATCGCGGGGGCTAACGCGAGCGCCCCTGCCAGCCATAGCCTACCGAAGCGTGAAACCGCTCTCATCTGCTCCCGCTCTGCGCGTTGATTCGCGCCAATTTCCGGCGGCGCCACAGGCACATGCCCGCCGTTCGCTTATCTTTCAAGCACAGCTTGGATGAACTGAGCCGAAACCTGCGGCTCGGCGAGGAGTCTATCGCGCGTCGACGAGCACGAGCTCAGCGTCGTCCTCGGCGTCGATTTCGATCCGCTGCTCGCCCGTAATTGCAACGCCGTCGCGGGGTCCGACCTCGATTCCATTCACGCGAACACGCGCGCTCGGGACGAGATAGAGGTGACGCTCGGTTTCGGCATCGATGCTGATGGAACTGCCGGCGGTGACCGTCGCGCCCAAGACGCGCGCGTCGGCATTGATCGTCAGCGCGCCGTCATCAGGATCGCCGCTCGCTAGCAACTGGAACGAGCCGAGGCGCGTGTCCCTCGGGAAGGGCTTTGCACCCCAGCTCGGCGGCGCCGACGGCCGATCGGTCTCGATCCAGATTTGGAACAAGGTCGTCTGCTCGTCCTCGAGATTATATTCGGCATGAGTGACGCCGGTGCCGGCGCTCATCACCTGCACGTCGCCGGCCGCGGTGCGACCCTTGTTTCCCATCGAATCCTGGTGCGTGATCGCGCCCGTCCGCACGTAGGTCACGATTTCCATGTCGCGATGCGGATGGGGCGGAAAGCCGCTCCTTGGGTCAATGCGGTCGTCGTTCCAGACGCGGATCCGTCCCCAGCCCATGCGCGCCGGGTCGTAATAACTCGCAAAGGAAAAGTGATGGCGGGCGTCGAGCCAGCCGTGGTCGGCATGGCCGAGGGTATCGAATTTGCGGACGTCGATCATGACCCCAAAAGTGGCGGGTTCACCCGCGTCTTCAAGTGTCAGCGCTGTGACCGCCTTTTCACCAAATGCTCAGACCCAGCTCATGACGCTCACATGCCTGCCGCATCAGCATAGTCGAGGTCCCTAGGCGGAGAAAGATCGTGCTTGGCGAAAGAACACCTGGTTTCAAGCTGTTCGCGGCAATGATTGCCGGATTGGTCCTCGCCCTTCCTCTCTTTTCGATCTGGCTATTGGTCTACGATCGCCAGTCGCAAGAGGAGGAAGCAACCGATTCGATCACCGCGGGCTGGGGATCCGCGCAGGCGATTGCAGGTCCACTCCTCGTCATCCCTTACCGGGCAACGACAAGCGAGACCCTCGTGCAGAGCGGTCAAAGCGTCACGCACACGAACATCGTCACGCGCGAGCTCACGCTCGCGCCCGAAACCGTTGAGCTGACGACGAGCCTCCGGCCCGAGGTACGAAACCGCTCGATCTATCGGGCGGTCGTCTATGAGGCCCAAAACGTAGGCGGGGCGCGGTTCGCTTTCCCTGCGAACCTCGCGCGAACCGGTGTTGATCCGTCGCAGCTCGACCTCGGGCGCGCCGAAATTCGCTTCCACCTGAATGATCCGCGCGGGCTCAGTGCAAACGCCCGCGTGTCCCTCAATGGGCAGCCGCTTCGGCTGCAGCCTGGCGCCGGAAGCAGCGGCGGAAGCGGCTTTTTCGGTTGGGTCGATGCCAGCACCCTCGTTACGCGGCCGCTGAGCGTCGGCTTTGCCTACGACCTTCGTGGAAATGGATCGCTCAGCCTGGTCCCACAGGCCGGCGACACGCACTGGACGGTGCGCTCGTCTTGGCCAAGCCCAAGCTTTGCAGGCGATTTCCTTCCCGCAATTCGGCGTGTCGGCAGCAAGGGCTTCGCGGCGGAGTATCGGATCGGTAATCTCGCCCTTGGCCGCGCTCTTGTCAGCACGGGTGATGCGGGAACCCCCGTCGAACCCGCTTCGGGCTCGCCGCATACGCCCGCAACTGCTCGCGGCGGGACATCAAACGACGCGCCCTTTGCAGCTGCGCAGATCAGCCTCATCCAGCCGGTCGACCTTTATTCGCAGGTCAATCGAGCGACCAAATACGGCTTCCTCTTCATCGGCTTCACTTTTCTCGCCCTTCTCATGTTCGACTTGATCGGCGGCGTTGGCGTCTCGTTTGTCGAATATCTCCTGATGGGAGGGGGCCTGATCCTCTTCTTCGTCCTGCTGCTTGCTCTTGCCGAGATCATCGGCTTTGCTCCCGCTTACATTCTTGCTTCGGCGGCAATCGCGGGCCTTAACACCGCCTATTGCGCGGCGGTTCTCGAGAGCTGGCGCCGCGCCGCATTCATCGGCGGTCTTCTGGCGGGTCTATACGTCCTCCTCTACATCCTGCTCAGCCTCGAGGCTTATTCGCTGCTCATCGGATCGCTGCTGCTTTTCGCGGCGCTTGCCGGTGTGATGTATGCGACGAGGCGCATTGACTGGGCTGCGCCGCTTCATTCCCGAACGGCTCCTTAGTCCAGTTGTTCTCATCCGCTTCTGTCTCTAGTCGCCACGGCTGAGGTCAGAGGGCGGGAACCATTCAGGCTATGCGAGCCAGCGCTGCTGCGAACATATTTCCCGGACTGGCACTTTGCGGCGCCGTTGCGATTTCCGCCTACCTTTTGCAGGATCTTGAAGTTGCTGCGTCGGGCCGGGCCTGGATCGAGGCATTGGTGCTGGCGATCCTCGTCGGAACCGCGATACGAACTGCATGGAATCCAGGCAGCAAGTGGAAGCCAGGGATCGGCTTCAGCGCCAAACTTCTTCTTGAGATTGCGGTTGTCCTGCTCGGGGCATCCGTCAGTGCAGCAACGATCCTTTCTGCAGGCTGGGCATTGCTCGTCTCGATCCTCGCAATTGTCGCTGGCGCGATCCTATTGAGCTTCGCCATCGGTCGCCTGCTCGGCTTGTCGAAGCGCCTCGCAATCCTGGTGGCCTGCGGGAATTCAATCTGCGGAAATTCCGCAATCGCCGCCGTTGCGCCCGTGATCGGAGCCGACGGCGATGAAGTCGCGTCCTCAATTGCCTTCACCGCGGTGCTCGGTGTCATTGTCGTGCTCGTACTGCCGGTGATCGGGTCGATGCTGCAAATGACGCAGCTCGCTTACGGAGCATTGGCGGGATTGACGGTCTACGCCGTGCCGCAGGTCATTGCGGCGACCGCTCCCGTCGGAGCGGCGGCAGTGCAGATCGGGACGCTGGTCAAACTCATTCGGGTCCTGATGCTCGGGCCGGTTTGCCTTGCGCTGTCGCTCGTCTCGGCCGACTTGCGGGAGCAAGCCGAACCGCCAGGTCAGATTACTGCGGGAGATCGTCCGCGTGCGGGCCGCCCGCCCATCCACCAGCTTGTTCCATGGTTCATCATCGGCTTTCTCGTCATGGTCTTCCTCCGCTCCGCGGCGCTCATTCCGACGGTCGCGCTGGCACCGATCGCAACCACCGCGACGGTTCTCACGGTCGTTTCGATGGCGGCGCTCGGGCTCGGAGTGGATGTTCGAACAGTGTCGAGAGCCGGCGCTCCCGTCACCATAACGGTCGTGCTGTCACTCTTGGCGCTCGGGTCGGTGAGCTTCTTTCTCATTCGACTGCTCGGTCTCTAGAAGAAATCTCCCCACCGGCGGCCGCGCCGCGCGTGACCGCATCAAGGTTTCTCGCTAGTCGGCTCGAATGAATGACCAACCGCGTCCTCCAAAGCGCATCTTTCCGACCTCCAAGATCGACGCCAGGTCGGCAGAACATGTTCCTTCGATCCCGCAGACGGAAAGCAGCGCCTACAAACTGGCCTTCCAGGACAATGAGTTTCTCCTGCGAGAGGATCTTCGCCCAGTCCGATTCCAGCTCGAGCTGCTCAAACCCGAGCTGCTCCTCAACGAGGCGAACATCGGTTCGACGTTGGTCTTCTACGGCTCTGCGCGCATCCCCGCCCCCGACATGGCGGACGCACTTGTTGCCGCCGCGGCCAACCCGGAACAGGAGAAAATCGCCCAGCGGCTCAAGGCCAAGTCGCATTATTACGACGTCGCGCGCGAGCTTGCTCGTCTTGCGAGCCGCTGCGGCTGCGACGAGGACGGCAAACGGCAGTTCGTCGTCTGCTCCGGCGGCGGACCGTCAATAATGGAAGCGGCGAACCGCGGCGCGCTCGATGAAGGCATGGAGTCGATTGGCCTCAACATCGTGCTTCCGCACGAGCAGCTGCCGAACCGCTATGTCACGCCGGACCTTAGCTTCCAGTTTCACTATTTCGCGCTTCGCAAGATGCACTTCCTGCTGCGTGCCCGCGCTGTTGCCGTTTTCCCGGGTGGTTATGGCACGTTCGACGAGATGTTCGAGCTTCTGACGCTGGTCCAGACGGGCAAGGTCAGGCCGCTACCCATCTTGCTGTTCGGGCGCGATTATTGGAACCGCGTCGTCAACTTCCAGGCGATGGTCGAGGAAGGCGTGATCGCGCCCCACGATCTCGACCTCATTCACTGGAGCGAGGAGGCCGACGAAGCATGGGAGTTCGTCACCAGCTTCTACGCCGACCATCCGGCACCGACGCGGGCGACGAGAGGCTCGCCCGAATAAACGACCCTAGGGCTTGGTCGGCGTTGGCGGCGAACCAGCGCCCCCGCTCGTCGACCCGGTCTTGTCAGCTGCAGCTGTAGCCGGCACCGGCTCCTTTGAAGCTTTCTGAGGGCCATTGTTCGGCCCAGCGCCTGCTGCAGCGCCGGCAGCGGCGGGCGCCGCCGCTGGCGCCTTGGGAAGCGGCTGCGGCGAGTCGCTATGGCTGTTCAGGAAGGCCATGACGTTAGCCCGGTCTTGCGGATTGCTCAGTCCCGCGAACGTCATCTTGGTGCCCGGCGCGAAAGCCTTCGGGCTCGTCAGCCACTGGCTGAGATTGTCCCAGCTCCAGGTGCCGCCCTTCTTTGCGAGCGCGTCGGAGAACGCAAAGCCCTTGCCCTGGCCGATCGGCTCGCCCAGCACGCCCCAGAGGTTCGGGCCAAGCTGGTTCGCGCCGCCCTTGTCGGCATTGTGGCAGGCCATGCACTTGTTGAAGACCTGCTGCCCCTTCGTGGGGTCTGCGCTCGCCAAATAGACTTCGATCGGCTGCTCGGCAGCTGCGGCGCCGCCGCCTTCTTCCTCGACACCCGTAATCGGGTAACCCATCTTCTCGGGTCGCTCGCCGTGGAAGTACTCGCCTGCCACGATCGACGAGCCAAGCGCGATGATACCCGCGAACAGCACCCAGCCGGCGATGGTGTTGAAGCGATCGTCCATGAAGTTTCCCTGTTTTGCAGAGCCAAGAGGATTGGAATTGCGCCGCCTCTTAGGGGCGACTTCGGCAAGCATCAAGCGGTGAGCCAGTGCTCCAGGAGCGTCCGGGCGATGGCGAAGCGGGGCGGCGGCTGAAATGGAGCACCGTCGGGGTTGGACAGAGCTGAAGCGACATCCTCGCGGCTGAACCAGCGCGCATCGTCAAGCTCGGCGGTATCGATCTTGAGATCGCGCCCCAAAGCATGCGCCCAGCACCCGATCATGAGGGAAGAGGGAAAAGGCCATGGTTGGCTTGCGACGTAGCGAACCTCGGACACTTCGATACCGGCTTCTTCCTGCAGCTCGCGCGAGACCGCATCCTCGATCGTCTCGCCGGCCTCGACGAATCCCGCGAGCGCCGAATAACGCCCCGGCGGATATTGCGGCTGTCGGCCAAGCAGCAGCGCGCCTTCGCACTCGGCGAGCATGATCACCACGGGATCTACTCGCGGGTAATGTTCAGCGCCGCATGCCGGGCACGAACGCGACCAGCCGCCGCGGACGATCTGCGTTTTCGCGCCGCAATTGGCGCAGAAACGGTGTCGCTTGTGCCATCCGCCAAGACTAAGCGCAGCTGCAAAGACGGGCGCCGCAGCCGATGACAGGTTCGCCATGACGCCAAATGCGGCGCGGGACCCCTCGACGCTTGCGGGGACGGCCGTAAAGCGCGGCTCTTCGCCATCGAGCCCGAGAAAGAGGTCGGGCGCATTCACGCCCTGCCAAATGAGACGTCCCTCCTCATCGATCGCAGGAAGTCCGTCCCGCCAGACCAACTCCCGCGCCTGCGGTCGCTCGGCAAGCCTGGCTATCGCACCTGCATCGGAGCGCAGTGCATCGGCCCGGTCCAGCCCGGGGCCCGAGAAGAAAGGTTCAGCTCGCAATCGATCCCTTTCGACGCAATGTTTCACGCGCGGCCTTCAGATAGAGGGTGGGAAGGCCCGCCTTATCGAGTGACGCGATCGGGTGCCACCATCCCTCGGCGAGAGGCTCTGGCCGCTGCTCGACGGCAAGATCCAGCGAGAAATGGGTAAAAACGTGGCGAATGACGGCGAGCGCCTGACCGCTCCCTGCGGGCTCATCGCTCCAGTTGCTCCCGGGGAGCGCGGCCATGCCGCCAAGAAGACCCGTTGGGGGCCTTCGCACGAGCCAGACTTGCTCATCCCGCTCGATCCACCATGCCGTACCGTAGCGATGAGGACGCCGTTTGCGCCGAGGCGGGTCGGGATAGGCCTGGGGGTCACCGCTTTTCTGGGCGGCGCAATCGGAATTGAGTGGGCAAATGGAGCAGCGCGCTTGTTTGGGCCGGCAGATCGTCGCGCCGAGGTCCATCAACGCCTGCACGAGGTCGCCGGGCTTCTCCGTCTCCATCATGCCCAGCAACTTGCGCTCGATCTGTGCGAGCCGAGGCGAGCGGAGCCCCTCGAGCCGTCCAATCACCCTCTTGATGTTGGTATCGATCGCAGGCGCCCTTTCCCCGAAGGCGATCGCGGCGATCGCCCCCGACGTGTAACTGCCAATTCCTGGCAAATTGCGAAGCTCCGCCGCGGTTGATGGAAACCCGCCTCGCGCCGCGAGCTCGCGAGCGCAGCGGATCAGGTTCCGGGCGCGGGAATAATAGCCAAGTCCCGCCCATTCGCCGAGAATCTCTCCTTCGTCGGCCGCTGCAAGCGCGTCGAGGCTCGGCCAGCGTTCGATGAAGCGCTCGAACCGCGGCGCTACCGTCGCAACCGTTGTCTGCTGGAGCATCACCTCGCTCAGCCACACGCGGTAGGGCTCGGGCGGCGGCTCGCCCGGGGGCGAGCGCCATGGAAGCTGACGGAAGTTATCCACATAATGTTGAATGAGGCGGCGGGCGGCATTGGCGGACACCATTTCGCTATGGCATGCTTGAGGAGCATGTCGAAGAAAAAGCTGGAGAAAGAAGATTCGCCCCGCAGCTGTCGGCCGCGTTCGGCCGGCGAGCTTATGGCGGTGGTCGGGGATCAGTCGTTTCGCCGCTTCGGATTCGTCCAAAGTTCGATCGTAAGCCGCTGGGGAGAGATTGTCGGCGAGCGCTATGGAAAGGTTTCCTCGCCGGAATCGATCCGTTTCCCCGCGGGCAAGAAAGCCGGAGGCGTGCTGACGTTGCTCGTCAACGGCGCGCACGCGCCGCTGATCCAGCATCTAACCCCGATGATCGTCGAGCGCGTCAATCGCTTCTTCGGTTATGCCGCCGTTAATCGCATCGTCTTCAAGCAGGGAAAGCCGCCGGTAGCAGTTCAGCGACCGGCCCGGCCGCAACTGCGGCCGGTTCCGAAGGAGCTTGGAGAAGGCTTGCGCGAGATCGCCGATCCTGAGCTTCGCGCATGTCTGGAGTCGCTTGCGGCCCAAATTGTGGCTAGCAGCGGCCCGCCTTCGATTGCCACAGAAGGCGACGAGCCGATCCCTCTGATCAACCGGAGCGAATGAAGTCGATGAAAGTCCGCTACGTCCTTACCTGCGCACTCGCAGTTGTTGCGCTCTCAGCATGCAACAAGAACAAGAATGAGGGCGGCACCGCCGTCTCCAACCAGAATGTAACGATCACGCAGGCGACGCCACCGCCTGGCGGCGACTGGACGGACGTCGTGAACGCGACCTCGGCCGGGTTCATGATGGGCAATCCGAACGCGAAGGTGAAGCTGATCGAGATCGGCGCGCTTACCTGCCCGCACTGCCGCGAATTCGAGGAAAAGGGCGTCCCGATCCTCATGGACAAATATGTGAAGTCGGGAAAAGTCAGCTGGGAGTTCCGGACCTACCTCCTGCACGGGCCTGACATCTCCGCGGCTCTGATCGCCCGCTGCAATGGCGCGAAGAGCTTCTTCCCGCTCGCGCGCGCATTCTATGACGACCAGCCGACCTGGATGGGCAAGATCGTCGCAGCACCGCAGGCGCAGCTGGAACAGGTCCAGAACCTGCCCGAGAACCAGCAATTCCTTGCCCTTGCGCGCATTGCCGGACTGCCCGAATGGGCAGCCGCGCGCGGCGTTCCGCAAGCCAAGGCTACCCAGTGCCTGACGGACACGCGCAAGATCGACCAGCTGGTCCAGCTAAGCAGCGACGTGACCACTCAATATCCGGATTTCCAGGGAACGCCGTCGTTCGTGCTCAACGGCACGCTGCTTTCAGACACCTTCACCTGGGAGAAGCTTCAGCCGCAGCTGGACGCGGCAGTGAAGTAATGAAGCTCCTTGTCGCTACTGCCGTGCTTCTTGCACTGCACTCCGCTTCGGCCGCCGCTGCAGCTGGCCCTGCGAAGAAAGCGCCGGTGACGCACGACTGGACGCGAACCGTCGTTGCCACCCCCGAAGGCGGCTTTGCGATGGGCAACCCCGCCGCCAAGGTGAAGCTCGTCGAATATGGATCGCTTGCCTGTCCGCACTGCAGGCATTTTGAAGAGACCGGCTACAAGCCGCTCGTCCAGCGATACGTGAGTACCGGCCAGGTCCGCTACGAGTTCCGCAACCTCCTCATCAGCGGCCCGGACATTTCGATCAGCCTTCTCGCCCATTGCGCGGGTCCGTCGAAATTCTTCCCGATGTCAGAGTTCGTCTATTCGACCCAGGAACAATGGGAAAAGAAATTCCAGGGCATGAGCGATGCTGACCAGCAGGCGATCGAAAAGATGAGCGACCAGGAGCGCATCGTTCGCTTCGCGCAGATCGGCGGCTTCGGGCAGATCGCCGCCCGCTTTGGCCTGCCGCCTGCGCGGATCAAGCAGTGCCTGGCCGATCCCAAGGGCCTGAAGCAATTGCTCGACTGGACCCAGGCGGCGATGACTGGGGGCATTGGCCATACGCCCACCTTCATCATCGACGGCAAGGAGTCGTCCGCCGCGACGTGGGAAGATTTGGAGCCGCAATTGAAGAAGGCGCTCGGCGGCTAAGCCGGCATCTTTCTCGGGGAGGGAGCGACCAGTTGAAAATCCGGCGGCTCAAGCTCAGCGGTTTCAAGAGCTTCGTCGAGCCCGCCGAGCTGCGCATTGAAGTCGGCCTGACCGGTGTCGTCGGCCCCAATGGCTGCGGAAAGTCGAACCTCCTCGAGGCGATTCGCTGGACGATGGGCGAATCGAGCCCCAAGTCGCTGCGCGGCGGCGGGATGGACGACGTGATCTTCGCCGGAACCGCCAGCCGTCCCCCGCGCGACTTTGCGGAAGTATCAATTCTGATCGAGCGTGACGCGAGCGAGGGGAGCGGAGGCGGCGAAAGCGAGGTCACAAGGAGGATCGAGCGGGGTGCGGGATCCGCCTATCGGATCGACGGACGCGACGTCCGCGCGAAGGACGTCGCACTGCTGTTCGCCGATGCGGCCACCGGCGCTCATTCACCGGCGCTGGTAAGCCAGGGCAAGATCAGTTCGATTATTTCCGCAAAGCCCGTCGAGCGGCGCCTTCTGCTCGAAGAGGCAGCCGGCATTTCCGGGCTTCACGCGCGGCGCAAGGATGCCGAGCAGAAGTTGCGCGCCGCCGAGGCCAATCTCGCGCGACTCGCAGAGATCCTTTCCGACCAGGAACAGCGCGCCGCTCAGCTTCGGCGCCAGGCCCGCGCCGCCGAGCGCTATCGCAAGCTCAGCGATCAAATTCGCTCGGTCGAAGCGCGGCTGCTCCACGCGCGCTGGCTCGAAGCAGAACGCGCCGCGGCGGCGGCAGTCCTGGAGGCGAAGTCCGCATCGGACGAAGTGGAGCTCATTCAGCAGGCGATCATCGACGCGCAGACCGCCCACGAGACTGCGAGCGCGCAGCTGACGGCGAGACGCAATGCCGTGGCGGAGCTGCGCGAGGAAGGCCATGCCCTCGCCCATAAACTCGCCACCGCGCGCGCGCGGCGCGACACGGTCCAACGAAGACTAGCCGAGCTCGACCGGCTCGATGCATCGTTGAGCGCCGACCTTGAACGGGAGGATGCGCTAAGAAGCGACGCTGCACGCGCGATTGACCAGCTGGAGATTGAGCGGAACACGATCGAGCAGCGTCTCGCGGACGCCGAGGGTCACGCTTCACGCCTTGCAGCCGATCTAACCCTGGCCGAGGCAAGGTCGCGCGAAGCAGAAGCGACGCTTGCCGATTTACTCGCCCGCCAGGCGGCAATGCGGGCCGAGCGCCGCGTCGCCGATGCCGCGCTCGAAGCCTCGCGTGCGCAGCTCGCCCGGACCAAGCAGGAGAGTGCGCGCCTTGCCGAACAGCTCTCCTCGATCGGGGACGGGCGCGAGCAGGTCGACGCGCAGCGGGAGGCCGAGGCCAAGGCCGCTGCCGCCGTCGAAGCTGTACGCAAGGCCGAGATGCAGCGCGCCGAGGCCGATCAGGGACGTGCCGCTGCTGCGGAGCGGCGGGACGCGGCCGAGACGAAACTGGCCGCGGCGCGCGCCGCATTCTCGGCGGCGAAGTCCGAACACGATGCGCTCGCCGCGGCTCTGGAACATGGCGGCGGATCGGCGATCGCCAGCCTCTCTGCGGAGCCCGGCTACGAGCGCGCGCTTGCAGCCGCGCTCGGAGAAGATGCCGACGCATCGATCGGCGAGACCGACAGTCCAAGGCGGTGGGGCGGAAGCGAGCCGCAGCCGAGCGATCCGCCCCTTCCTGGCGGCACCCAATGCCTTGCCGATCATGTCAGTGCGCCGGCCGAGCTGCTCAGGCGCCTCAGACAGATCGCCGTGGTGGATGCCGATGCCGGCCAAGTCCTCGCGGTCGGGCAGCGGATCGTGACGCGGGGCGGGCTCGTGCGGCGATGGGATGGCTTTGTTGCCAGGGGCGCCGGCGCGGCTGCCGCGGAGCGCTTGCTTCGCGCCAACCGTCTTGCGCAGCTCGCCGCTGAGCTGCCGGCATTTGAGGGGGCGGTCGAGGCCGCGGCCGGGGAACGCGGCGACGCGCTTGGCGAGATGGAGCTGTTCAGGGCGCAGGCTGAGACAGCGCGCGAGGCTGCGCTCGCCGCCGAGCGCGACGCGCGTCAAGCAGCACGCGCAATCGACGCCGCGGGAGCGGCGCTTGAGCGAATCGAAGCGCAGCGCAGCAGTCTCGCGCAGCGCCAGGCGGATCTCGAGCCAGTGCTGGCGGCGGCGCTGGACGCGGTTAGTGCTGCGGAGACGGCGCTGAAGTCACTCCCCGATCCCGCGGTGCTCGAACATGATGTCGAAACGGCACGCGGAAACGCAGCCACCGCCGCATCCGCGGTCGCTGACAAACGCGCCGAAGCGGCAACCAGAGCGCGCGAGAGCGCTGCAGATCGCGAGCGACTGAGCGCTGCTGCGCGCGAGCAGGCCGAATGGCGAAAGCGCCGCGAAAAAGCCGAGCAGCGGCTTGCCGAAGGGCAGGAACGGCAAGGTCAGCAGTCGTCCGAGCGCGCCGAGCTGGAGAAGGAGCCGGCTGAACTCGAGGCACGAATCAGAAGTCTCGAGCAGGCGAACGACGAAAGCCAGATCCGCATTGGCGAGGCCGCTGCTGGAGAACGCGGCGCTGAGGAAGCGGTCATCGCGGCCACGAACGTGGCGGCTGCGGCCCAGGAGCGTTCGGCGGACATGCGCGAGCGTCGCGCCGCAGCGTCGGCCCGGGCTGAAGCGCAGCAGGCGCGGAGTGCCGAATTTGCCCAGACCAGCGTCGAGAAATTCGAGTGCGTGCCGCAGAGGCTCCCCGAAAAACTCGGCTTCGACCCCGACGAGCCGCGCAACTCAGACGAGGAGGCGGCGAGCCTGGAGCGCCTGACTGCGGAGCGCGAGCGGATCGGACCAGTCAATCTTGTTGCCGAACAGGAACTCGCGGAGCTCGATGAGGCGAGGAGCAAGGGAGCGGACGAGGCCGAGGAACTCACCCAGGCAATCCATCGCCTGCGCGGCTCGATCGGCAATCTCAACCGCGAAGGACGCGTGCGCCTTCTCGACGCCTACGAGAAAGTGGACGCGCATTTCCGCCGACTGTTCACGACATTGTTCGAAGGCGGCCAGGCACATCTCGAGCTGGTTGAAAGCGATGATCCGCTCGAAGCCGGTCTCGAGATCATGGCGCAGCCGCCTGGCAAGCGACTGTCGACGCTGACCCTTCTGTCCGGAGGCGAACAGGCACTCACTGCGATCGCGCTGATCTTCGCCTTGTTCCTCACCAATCCGGCGCCAATCTGCGTGCTCGACGAGGTCGACGCACCGCTCGATGACGCCAACGTCGAGCGTTTCTGCGAGCTCCTCAACCGAATGACGCAGGAGACCGATACCCGCTATCTGATCGTCACGCACAATGCGGTCACCATGAGCCGAATGCACCGACTTTACGGCGTCACCATGATCGAAAAGGGCGTCAGCCGGCTGGTTTCGGTCGACCTTGTTGGCGCGGAGACCCTGCTCGCGGCGGAGTAGCACCCCGAAGCCCGCGAACGACATGGATCAGCAGCACCGGAGCAGCGACTATGCCAACGATCCAGTGGGCAAGGCTGCTCCATTCGCGCGCAACATCCCCTCCTGCGTAATAGAGACCAAGCGCGGTCAGGGCGACAAAGCCGAGCAGGGACGCGATCGTGACACCGCTCACCCGGTTGCGAGCGGTCGACCAGCCAACCTTCACGTGAACCGGGATCAGCGCCCCAGCGACAATCAGAAAGGCATAGGCAGCGATGCCGTGGATGATGATGAGGAGATGTTGGACCGGGTGATGCTCCGGCCCGAATTCTCCGACGATGCGAACCCACTTGTCGAACGCTAGCCAGGCCAGCCCGGTTAGCAGCAAGATGCCGAACCCGAGATAGATCGACCATTCGTGCCATCGCGGCATCCGCGTGGGCCGACGAGCGCTCATGCCGCCAGCGCCTCAGACCCGATCGGCTCGATCGAGCCCTGGACGCCGATCGCAAACGCGTGCGAACCTGCCGCAGCAAGCAATCCGGACGAGCGATGGCCAAGCGCCCAAACGATCTTGGTCAGTGCGTCTGCATCGCAGGCACAGGGCGCACAGACCGTCACCGATCGCCATTCGTCGCCGCACACGTCAAGATGGGCAAAGGAGAGGCCGTCCGAGCCGCGCAGGCCGGCGCTCGTTGCCAGCGCGTGATCGGCCAGGTCGAGCTCGACCAGGCCTCGCCGCGTCCATGGCTCGGCGACCGCGACACGCCAGGTTCGCGGACCAAAACCGCGCATGTCGCCGCCCGCGTTGACGAGACCGGCATCTGCGCCTTGCGCTCGCATCGCATCAACCGCGGCATCGACCGCATATCCCTTCGCAATTCCGCCGAGATCGAGACATGCCTTGGTCGCGAGCGATACGGCGCCCGCGTCCAATTGGATGACCGTCCAATCGGCCCCTGGGTCCGGGAACGGCTGCCCGTCATGTCGTGGCAGATCGCCATTTGTGAGCGCTCGACCCCCGGCCCGCGCGATGTCGAACACGCCATTGCTCGCGCGCGACCAATCGAGCGCGCGCCGCAAGACCTTCGCAGTGTCGTCGCTGACGGCAACTGGTGCGAGATGCGCAAATCGATTGACGTTGCTGATCTCGCTGCTTTGCGCATGCGCGCTCATCATCGTGTGGATGCGTTCGATCGCGGCAAAGCCGGCGGCGACAGCGTCCGCGCTTTTGCAGTCGATCTCGACGTAGGTTCCCAGAAGCGGTCGGCAGCGGCGCATCGGATCAGGCCCTGGCGAGGACCAGCTGGTAGGTCGCGAGCAGACGCCGCACGCCGTCCGTGACGTGCCGCGAGGAGAGCGTTGCCCCCGAGATATTCTTGATGTCCTTGTCGATCTGAAGCGGCGCACCAAACCGCTTGCCGACGAATTGCTGACGCCAGTTGGGGTTGCGGACCTCGCCGCCATAGGTTTCGCGATAGTCGAGGATCTCGACGTCGCGCACCGTACCTTGCGGCGTGATCGCTACGGCGTAGGTGATGAACTCATGCTTCCCCACCACACGATCGAGGATGAACCACCCGCCGTCCTGGGCGCGCCACGCCTGCAACTGCTTCGATAGTGGAGCAGTGCCCGAGGCCTTTTTGATGGCCTCGATCTCGGCCGCCTGGAGCTCACGAAAGACAGGCGTAAGGCGCTGGTGAGGGAACATCACCGACTGCGCCTGTTCTACCGTCAGGTAAACCGTCGCGTTCCCCGGAACGGCGATGGCAAGGGCGGCGAAGGGGAGGATTTTAACGAGCGTCCGGCGATGCATTGCATTGCTCCTCAAGCGACGTTCCGATCTTTTAGAAGTTGTAGCCAATCTTGAGGCGCAGCTCCCGTTTCTCATATTCATCGAGAGCAAGGGAGCGGCCGGGGCTCGGCGAGCCGAACAGCTGAGGCAGATAGGTGGCCGTAAACCACCATTTGCCACTTCCGTAGTGGACGGACGGGCCGGCGAAGACGGCATAGGTCTCGCGGTGCAGCCCGTGCGTCCAGTCGGGATAGACGCTCGCGTAACGGCCCTCGATGCCCGCATACCAGCCGGGCGCAAATCGATAGGACAGCCCGCTCGAGGCTTCGAGCTTCAGCTCCTTTGCCCATATCCGATCGACGGCCCCATCAATGGGTCCTTGCGCGCTGCCGCGTTCCCATTCCGGCTCGAGCGTGAGGTTGGCCGCCCAGATCAGCCGGTCGTCGAGGAAGTTCTTTTGGGCGATGGCCTTGAGTTCAAGCTCATATTCCGTTCCCTTCTCGCCCTCGACACTATGGATTCGCGACCAGCCCGGCTCGGCATAAAGGGTGAGCCCAAAGCCGTCCTTGAACGGGCTGAGAAGGTTATATTTGAACTCCGCTGAAAGGCCCTGGAAGGCAAGGTTGCGCTCGGTGTTGTCGAGCCCCTCGACGCCGCGGATATGATGGCTGTCGAAATTTACGTAGGCCGAAGCCGTGAAGCGGTTCGTAAAGCCGTGCTCAAGTTCGAGGCGATAGTCCTGGGCGTCGTAATGCCCGGTTGCCTTGCCTTGTCGATCGGTCGCCCAAAGTTCCGTCTCGGTCTGGCCCTTGGGGAGCACCTCCGCGCTGTAGGTATAGCCGAAATATTGTTCGTCGGCCCGGACCGGGGTCGCCAGCGCCAACAAGAGAATAGAGGCGGCGATGGCGCCGGCGCGGAATATCATCTTTGGAACCCACCTGTCTGAGCGTTTCGGCGTTGGTGCTAATGCGAACTACTCGCAATTGCAATAGCCTCACCCAGCCAGTTCAGCCACCCGCGCCTTGATGCGCTCGAGATCGCGGACGAAGAGCGATCGCTCCTCCGCGCGGCGCCGCTCTTCGGGAATGCGAAGCAGGAAGCTCGGATGAACCGTGACCCAAAGCTCGCTGCCGTCTTCAAGCGCCAGCGGCTCACCGCGCACGCGGCCGATCGTCACCGTCTTTTGAAGCAGCGACCGCGCGGCCGTCGCTCCTAGCGCCACGATGACCGGCGGGCGGATGAGTTCGCGCTCTTGCCCGAGCCACCAGCGGCAAGCCGTGATCTCGCCTGCGTCCGGCTTGCTGTGGATCCTCCGCTTTCCGCGCTGGACGAACTTGAAATGCTTGACGGCGTTCGTGACGTAGACCGACGAGCGCTCGATCCCCGCCTTCTCGAGCGCAGCATCGAACAGCGCTCCTGCCGGACCGACAAATGGTCGCCCGGCAATGTCCTCCTGGTCGCCTGGCTGCTCGCCAACGAACATGATGCGGGCATCGAGCGGACCTTCGCCGAACACCGTCTGGGTGCCGAACTTGTGGAGATCGCAGCGCCTGCACTTGCGCGCGTCCCTAAGCAGGCCCTCCCACGCGCCGCGAAGATTTGCTCCGGCCGCAATCTCCCGTTCGGCTTGGAGCGCACGCTCCAATCCTTCTTTTGCAACCGACCGATCAATCATCTCGATCTCCCGTTGCCGCGCACCGGCGATGAGCGGCTGAACGAGCGAGGTCTCAGGCATGTTGCGCCAATATTTTTTCGGCATTTCCTTGAGCATCGCGCCGACCTTCAGCCGGGAAGGGTTGAAGATCGATGCGTAGTAAGTGCGCCAGGTCTCCTCGAGCGGATCACCTCTTGGCGCCTCGGCACGCGTCGCGCCGGGCCCTTCGCGCAGCTCAGCGCCATCCCAGTGGATCGAGAGCTCAGGCGTCAGGATCGACCATTTCATGTTGGCGAAGCGACGGACAAAGAAGCCGACCGCGCGGCGGACGATATGATGTTCCGGTTCGAAAAAGGCGACGAAGCGTCCATCAACCTCACGGAAGCGGACGAAAGCGTGCATCTTGTGAATGTCGCGGCGGACATTGCTGGCCAGCTCCCGAAGACGCCGAACGAGCGGATCGGCTTGATCCTCTAGCGCGTCGCGCCGCGACTTCAGCCGAAGCAGCATCGCATAGAGCAGTGCGAAACGTTGCGGGTCCGAGTGGCAGATCGCATTCCTTGCAAGATCGACGAACGGGCGCGGCACTGCGAAGCTCCGGGACGCCGGTCGGCGGACATCTTGGCCGAACAATTCCCGCTCCTCCCCCTCGACCTGCCAAACGACGGCGCTCTCCGGGACACCGGCTTCCGCGAGATCGCGAGCCGCCTCGCGCCAGCCTTCGAAATCGTCGGCGGCTGAGAGCGTCACCCGATGCGTCTCGATGAGCTTGTTCATGCGTTGAGCGAGCAAGGAGTAGCCGCATGCCCAAGAGCTTGAAGAAAGGCGACAAGGTCAGCTGGAACACCAGCCAGCGACGAACGCATGGCAGGATCGTGCGCAAGCAGACGAGCGAGTTGCATATCAAGGACCATAAGGTCGCGGCGACCAAGGATGATCCGCAATATGTCGTTGAAAGCGACAAGACCGGCGAACGCGCCGCGCATGAGCCCAACGCACTTACAAAGATCCGCTGAGCTCAAGCCGCGAATAGTTCAAGCTGCCGCGCCCTTGGCGCGAGGAGCGCTCGTAAGTCGCCGCGATCGGTTAGCGCAACCGGCCGCCAATCGATTGTCGTGATGAACGGCCGCACCTTCGCCAGCGACAAGGTCAGCCGAGCGATGTCGGCAAGCCTGAGCTGCCGCCACCGCCGCGACGACAGAATGCGCTCGACGGCCCTTGTGCCTAGCCCGGGCACCCGTAACAGCGCTTCCCTCGGCGCGCGGTTCACGTCGACCGGAAAGCGTTCGCGAAACTTGAGTGCCCAGGCCAGCTTGGGGTCGATGTCGAGCGGCAGCATCCCGTCCTCGCCCGCCGCGTTCCCAAGCTCCTTGGCGGCGAAGCCGTAAAATCGCATCAGCCAGTCGGCCTGGTAGATCCGATGTTCGCGCATCAGCGGCGGGCGCTCGAGCGGGAGGACGGCGCTTGGATCGGGGATCGGAGAGAAGGCCGAATAATAGACGCGCCTGAGGTTGAAGCGATCGTAGAGAGTGCTTGCCCTCGCCACGATGTCGCGGTCGCTCGCCCCGTCGGCACCCACGATCATCTGTGTGGATTGGCCGGCCGGTGCGAACCTCGGCGCCGACTTGAACCGGCGCGCGGCATCGCCCGCCTCCACGATCGATGCCTTCATGTCGCGCATCGCGCCTTCGATGCGCGCCGCGTCCTTCTCGGGTGCGAGCTGCGCGAGGCCCACTTCGGTCGGGAGCTCGACATTGATGGATATGCGATCGGCGAAAATTCCTGCGCGGCGCACGAGCTCGGGATCGGCGTCCGGGATTGTCTTGAGATGGATATAGCCCCTGAAATCATGATCTTCTCGAAGCGAGCGGGCGACTTCGACGATCTGCTCCATCGTGTAGTTCGACGAGGCGATGATGCCCGAGGAAAGGAACAGCCCCTCGATGTAATTGCGCTTGTAGAAGGCAAGCGTGAGGTCGACGACCTCCTCTGCCGTGAAGCGCGCGCGCCTGACGTTCGAGCTCTTGCGGTTGATGCAATAGGCGCAGTCGAAGATACAGCTGTTCGTCAGAAGGATCTTCAGAAGCGAGATGCAGCGGCCGTCGGGCGCATAGGCATGGCAAATGCCCATTCCTTCGCTCGAACCGACTCCCTTGCCGCCGCGACTGTCGCGCCTGGATGTGCCCGACGACGCGCAGGACGCATCATATTTCGCGGCGTCGGCGAGAATCGCGAGCTTCGCCTGGAGATCGAGCTGGGCCACTCGTTCTCTCTATGTTCCAGTAGTTCTGCTGTCCATACAGTCATTTAGCCGTACGTTTCGGCATCGATATCCAGTCTCGGAAGCCTTTCGACAGCGGACGCATCCTAGCCGCGGCCACATTGCTTGCCGTTCGGCCGAGGGCGCGAGAATTCCATGGCAAGGAAGCTGGGCTCATCGCTACCAATCTATCGCGGTAAACGGGCTTCTTGCCGCTCGCCGGAGCGCCCCTTACGGGAGTTCGCATGACCAAGCTCGCGCTACGCCTTTCCGCCGCCGCCCTGCCCCTCTTTGCCATTGCCGCCGCGCCCGCGCCATCGACCGTCACGCCGATGACGCCCGACGTCGTCGCTTCCTACAATCCGATCCTTGGCCAAGCCGATTTCGTTAAGCGGGTCGCAATGGTGCCGATGCGCGACGGAACCAAGCTCTACACCGTTATCTTCATGAAGAAGGGCACGACCAACGGACCGATCCTGCTCTCGCGCACGCCATACGATGCCAAGGGCAGCACCGAGCGAACAGCCAGCGAGTCGATCGTCGATGTATTGCCGATCATGTACAAGGAATTCGTCAACGACGGTTACATCATCGTCCAGCAGGATATCCGCGGCCTTCACCATTCCGAAGGCACGTTCATCATGAACCGGCCGATCGTCGGGCCGCTCAACAACAGCGGGATCGACGAGAGCACCGACGCCTATGATACGATCGACTGGCTCGTGAAGAACGTGCCGGAATCGAATGGCCGCGTCGGAACGATCGGCTCCTCCTATCTCGGCTTCCTGACGCTCGCCTCCGAGATCAATCCGCATCCCGCGCTCAAGGCCGCCGTTCCGCAGAGCCCGATGGTCGACGGCTGGAGGGGAGACGACTGGTTCCACAACGGCGCCTTCCGCGTCGGCGGCTTCGACTTCGCAGTGTCCCAAAGCACCGGGAAGGCAGACGCAGGAGCAAGCATTCCCGCCGGACCAGGTGATGACTACACGCGCTACCTCGAGGCCGGCTCGATGGCGGACTATGCGCACAAGTACAACATCGAGAACGTTCCCTTCGTCCAGAAGCTGATCCAGAACCCCGCCTACACCGAATTCTGGTCCCTGCAGGCGGTCGATAAGTGGATGGCGGCCCATCCGCTGACCGTTCCGACAATGCTGGAGGTGGGCCAGTGGGATCAGGAGGACAGCTATGGAGCTCCGGCGGTCTACCGTGCCCTCAAGGACAAATATGAGGGCACCGACCTTCTCCACCTGGTGATTGGGCCATGGCGGCATTCGGGAGCCAACCATTATGGATATGAGCTAGGTGACCTGACCTTCAACGGGGACACGGCGCTGCAGTGGCGCACTGAAGAGCTCAAGCCCTTCCTCGACCATTATCTCAAGGGAGCGCCGGACCCGCACACGCCGCCCGTCTTCACCTACGCGACGGGCATCAACAAATGGGAATCAAGTCCTCGCTGGCCGATGGGGTCGCCGACGCCGATCTATCTTACCGCCGCCAACGGCATCAGTTTCGAACGGCCCGCAGCCAACGGTCACGACAATTATGTTTCCGACCCGGCAAAGCCCGTACCCTTCCTGCCGCGGCCGATCAGCATGGGCGACGAGAACCAGTGGCACAGCTGGCTCGTCCACGACCAGCGCTTCGTCGACGGACGGCCGGACGTCTTGAGCTACACCAGCGCGCCGCTGTCGAAGCCGGTCCACATCATGGGCGCACCGCAGGTCGATCTGTTCGCGGCAACGAGCGGCACCGACAGCGACTGGGTCGTGAAGCTCATCGACGTATATCCCAACGAGAATCCTGAAGGCGCTGGCCAGGGCTCAAAGCGGGACATGTCGGGTTTCGAGCTTCCAATCGGAATCGAGATCTTCCGCGGGCGTTATGTCGACAGCTTCGCGCAGCCGCATTCGCTGACGCCGGGCAAGATCACCGAATTTCACTGGAATCTTCCCAACGTCGACCATGTGTTCCTGCCCGGCCACCGCTTGATGGTGCAGGTGCAGTCGAGCCTCTTCCCGCTCTACGACCGCAATCCCCAGACGTTCGTGCCCAATATCTTCAAGGCAAAGTCCGGCGATTATCGCGCCGCCACCCAGAGCATATTCTACGGCGGCGGGAACGCGAGCGCGCTTTATCTGCCGATCGTGCCTTAAGAGCGTTCCGCACCGCACAAAGGCCGTATCCGGGAACGTCGGGACGGGCGGGCCTGTTCTCCAACCGTAGCAATGGAGGACACAGATGGCTGATGACCAAGAGATTGAAGAGAAATTCTGGGCCGCGCTGAAGGACAGCCCCTTCGTCATGCTCGGCGTCGACGGAGCCCGCGACGGCGCGACGCAGCCGATGACGGTGAATTTCGAAGATTCCGATCGCGAAGCGGGCCGGCTGTGGATTTTCACGGCAAAGGACCACGATTTTACGCGCGCGTTTGGCCAATCGAACCGGGCAATCGGCTCCTTTTCGGCTAAGGGACACAATCTCTTCGCAAGCCTGCGCGGCTCGCTTCGGATCGTCAACGACGAGGCGACGATCGAGCGGCTGTGGAATCCCGTGGTCGCCCAGTGGTACGAGGGCAAGGACGATCCAAAGCTAGCCCTCGTTCGCTTCGACGTCGAGAATGCGAAGATCTGGCTCAGCGACGTCGAGGGCTTCCTCAAGCCTGCTCTCAACAAGCTGCTCGGCCGCAGCCCCGAGACCGGCGCCAAGGAGAAAGTGGCGGAAGTGAGCCTCTAGCCCAGCGCTTTGGCCTGGTCCTCAGGTGTGCTCTGCATGCGCTTGCCGAGCGCCATCTTGAAGATGACGAATGCCACTAGTCCGAACGCCGCGCTGGCGACGTGGATGAGCCAGAAAGTCGTCGTCGGAAGGCTCGAGTAGAGACCGCCGACATACCCAACGACGGCGTTGGCAATGAAGAATGCGAGATAATAGAGGCCGATCACCGTCGCCGTGATCTGCTTGGGCGAGATTTTGGAGAAAAGCGCGAGGCTGATCGGCAGCACGTGCGCAAAGCCGATGCTGTTCATCAGCTCGAACATCAGCGGCCAGAAAATGCTGATCTTGCCGCCCGCAGGCTGCGTCAACGCCGCCATGAACAGGCAAAGACCGCCGGCGACGGTGAAAATGCTGCCGATGATCATCTTGCTGATTTCATCCGGCTCCGAACGGTGCGTCCCCCACCATTTCCAGAAGGCGGCAACGGCAACCAGCATGGTGAAACTCACCGTCGCATCGACGGTAATGAGCCAGCTGCTGGTATTGTCGAGAAGGCGAAGATCGAATTGCTGATCGCCCCAGACGAGATAGGCGTTGAAGATTTCCTGGTTGGTGAGCAGCGAGACGGCAAGGACGGGTATGAGGATGACGAGGTAGAGGACGCACATCCAGTCGTCCCGGGTCAGGGGCTCGCGCAATGCCGGCTCCGCGCTCGCCCGACCGCTCACGCGCTCCTCGACGGGCAGGTAGCGCCTGCCGCCGAGATAGATGAGCAGACCAAGGACCATCACCACGCCGGCGCAGCCGAAGCCATAATGCCAGCCAACCTTTTGCCCGAGCGTACCGGAAATCAACGGTGCGACGATGACGCTGACGTTGATGAATATGTAGAAGATCTGGAACGCCATCGCGCGCCTCAGATCGTTCGGACCGTAAAGTGCGCCGACCTGGGTTGCGATATTGCCCTTGAACGCGCCAACCCCAAGCAGAAGCGCAAGGAGCGCGAGCAGGAAAGCCGGCTGGATGGCCATCAGGAAATGGCCGATCGCCATCAACACTCCGCCAACGATCAGCGTCTTGTTTCGACCCAGCCATTTGTCGGCGATGATCCCGCCAAGGATCGGGGTTCCGTAAACAAGCGCCGTGTAGGTCCCGAAAATTGCCGATGCGAGAGGCTGGCCGGAAATGCCATGGTAGACATGTGCCTGCATCCACTTGAGGCCGACGACATGCTCCATTCGGCCCGGCACGAGGAGATAGTTGACCATGTAGAGAACGAGCAATGTCTGCATCGAATAATAAGAGAAGCGCTCGCATGCTTCGGTGAAGCCGAGGTAGCCAAGACCCTTGGGGTGACCGAGGAATGCGCGGTCGTCGTGAGTACCCACCTCATAGTCGGGCGTGGCATCGGCAACGGTCATGCTTCGATTTCCTTACCTAACACTGCGGGCGCAGGTTGTTTTGCAGCATCTTCAAGGACCCGCTCGAGAACCGGTCGGAACAACAATACGAGGATTGCTCCGGCAAAACCGATCGTCGCGTCGAGCATCCAGAAAGCGGCCGGACTCATCTGGTCGTAGAAGCTGCCGACCCAGCCCATGATCACGCTGCCGATAAACAACGAGAGGAAAGATGCGCCCATGAGCGTCGAATTCACTCTTGCGGGAGCGGCGAGCGAGATCAGCGCGAGCAAGACCGGCCAGTACCAGAGGAACGCGATCCCCATGCCGGAAAAACAAAGGATCGGCCAGATGACACTGACCTGGCCGTCTGGGCCCGGAAATAGCGAGCCTAGCACCGGCAACAGCGCCGATATGCCCGTGATCGCGCAGCCGATGCCGATCTTGGCAATGTCGCTAGGCTCCCGCTTATTCCGCGCCTGCCATGCCCAGAGTGCGACCAGCGGCGGCACGAAAATGATGCTTGCGAAGGCATCGATCGAATTGAACCAGGATGCCGGCACTGCGCCGAGCGGCGAGCTGAGGCTGACGTGCCCGTCGATCCAAAGAATGCCGATGTTCCAGATCATCGTATAGGCGACGTTCGGAAGGACCGTCAGGCCGATCGCCACGACGAGCCACGCAACCCGGCGGCGCTCACTTTTCGTCAGCGGCGGGAGATCTTTGCCGCGGCTCGCTCTTAGAGCGGCTTTCCCCGGAAGGTGCCGCTGCCCGAGCAGGTAGATCACAAGCGCGAGCATCATCAGCCCTGCGGCAAGCGCGAAGCCGGCGTGCCAGCCGTAGAGTGCGGCGACAGTTCCGCAGCCGAGCGGACCAAGCACGGCCCCGATGTTGATCCC
>DATIQO010000048.1:0-2512 GCA_035470745.1 Sphingomicrobium sp.
GCGCGCTACGGCATCGCCAGATGCCTGTGGCAGAACCTGCTCGCGACGCTCAGCCCGATGCTCTAGACCTCAGCCGACGATCTCTTCGGGCTTGAAGAAGAAATCGATCTCGATCTTCGCATTCTCGTCGCTGTCCGAGCCATGGACGGAGTTGGCCTCGATCGATTCGGCAAAGGCCTTGCGGATCGTCCCCTCCGCGGCATCGGCCGGGTTGGTCGCACCCATGACGTCACGGTTGCGCTTCACCGCATCCTCGCCTTCGAGCACCTGCACCACGACCGGGCCCGACGTCATGAAGGTGCAAAGATCGTTGAAGAACGGCCGTTCCTTGTGGACCGCGTAAAAGCCCTCGGCTTGGTCGCGGGTCATCCGGATGCGCCTTGAAGCGACGACGCGAAGTCCCGCTTCCTCGAGCATCTTGGTGATTGCGCCGGTGAGATTGCGGCGGGTGGCGTCGGGCTTGATGATCGAAAAGGTGCGCGTCGCGGCCATGACCGGGCGGTCTCCTGTGGTTGAACTCTGGTTGGAATTGGTGCGCCGCCTAGCCGCCGGCAGGCGCTCGGGCAAGCCTTAGCCCTTCTTGACCCACTTTCCGTCCTGCCGCGCGAAATAACGCCGCTCGACCCCTTCCCTCGTTGCCAGCGACTTCCATGCCGCGCGCGCTTCCTTGAGGTTCGCATCGTCAAAGAGGAAGAAGCTGCGATCGTAGGACAGCGCCGCCTCGCGCCATTTGCCGTCGGCAATCAGCATGTTGCGGGCAAGGTTGGGGGCATCGGGGCTGGTCGTGAGAAGGATCGGCTGGCGAAGATCGTCGGGACCGCCCGCAAGCGCGTGCGGAAGGAAGCTCGCCGGCGCCAGGTCCCACAGCAGGCGATCGAGCCGGGCGAGAAATCCCTCGTCCTCGGCGATGACGATCAGCCGCCCTTCGCTTTGGAGCAGCTTCTCGGCGAGGCTTGCAATGACCTGCTCGGGGGGTGTGCCGGCAAGCTGATAGAAATCGACCTGCATCAACGCTCATTCCCGCGGCCGCGCGATGGAGAAAATCCCCCGCCCATTCTTGCCCGCGACGCCTTCGCTACGCGCTCGCCAAGCTCAGCTCTCGAGCACGTCGGCGACATATTGATCGAGGAGCCGCACGCCAAAGCCCGTCGCGCCCTTGTCGTAGGTTGCGTTGGGCTTGTCCGACCAGGCCTTGCCGGCCATGTCGATGTGCGCCCATTTGACGCCGTTCTCGACGAACCGCTGGATGAATTGAGCCGCAGTAATCGATCCGCCTTCGCGCGGTCCGACATTCTTCATGTCGGCGATCGGCGAATCGATCAGCCGGTCGAACGGCTCGGCAAGGGGCATGCGCCACAGCTTGTCGCCTGACTTCTCGCCGGCGGTCTGAAGCTTGCCGGAAAGCTCGTCATTGTTCGAGAACAGCCCCGCCCATTCATGGCCAAGGCTGATGAGGATCGCGCCGGTGAGCGTTGCAAGATCGATGATCGTCGAGGGCTTGTAGTTGCGCTGCACGTAGGTGATCGCATCGGCAAGGACGAGACGGCCTTCGGCATCGGTGTTGATCACCTCGACGGTCTGCCCGGACATGGTCGTGACGACGTCGCCTGGCCGCTGCGCGTTGCCGCCGGGCATGTTTTCGACGAGCCCGCAAATGCCGACGAGGTTGGCTTTCGCCTTGCGCAGGGCAAGCGCCTTCATTGCGCCCGCGACGGCGCCGGCACCGCCCATGTCCCATTTCATCGCTTCCATGCCGGCCGCCTGCTTGATCGAGATGCCCCCGGTGTCGAAGGTCACGCCCTTGCCGACCAGCGCGGTCGGCTGGCCGCTGTTGCCGGCGCCATTCCACTTGAGGATCAAGAGCCGCGCCTCGCGTGCCGAGCCCTGGGCGACGCCAAGAAGAGCGCCCATGCCGAGCTTTTCCATCTGCGCGCGATTAAGCACCTCGAGCTCGAGGCCGGAGCCTTCGACGGAGGCGCGAACGCGCTCGACGAAAGTCTCGGGATAGATGATGTTGGCGGGCTCGGTGACGAGCTCGCGGGTCAGCGAAACGCCTTCCGCAACCGGCGCCCACCGCGTCTGGTAGCGCTGCTCGGCATCCTTCCCGCCGCCAACGATCACGATCTCGGCGAGGGTCGGCTTCTTATTGTCCTTGAGCTTGGTGCGGTAGCGATCGTAGCGCCACGAGCGCAAAACTGCGCCAAGCGCGACGCGCGCCGCCGCGTCCGCGTCGAAGCCAAGCCCGCTAAGATCGATGACGGCCCTGGTCTCACCCGACGTGAGGAGATGCGCCGCTGCGCTTCCGCCCAGCTTTTCGGCGGAATCGGCAGCCTTGCCCGATCCGATCCCGGCAAAAACCCATCGCCGCAGGCCCGGCTCGTCGACGAACTGCTCGGCAATGCCCGACGGCTCGCCTTCGAACCGCTGCCGGTCGAGCGCCTGGCCCAGATATGCGAAATTGGCGCCAAGCTTTTGCAGGCTCGAGCGGTCCTTCCCGGCGATCGGCAGAACC